>CALSQM010000018.1 GCA_943788515.1 uncultured SAR86 cluster bacterium | reverse complement strand
TTACATTCTCAGAGAATAAACTAAAAACTAAGATCGTTTGGAATAATAAAATAGTAATAGAGTCTATAAGAAATCCGAAAACTCTTAAAACTTTATGAATCATTTTTTATGCATTTAAAATTAATTTTATAAGCCTAGGATAACCTCTCCAATAAATGAGGAAAGTACATTCTCTAAACCTTCTTCACCACGAGTTAATGCAGTGTTTCGAGTTTTCTGGAAGTTTTCTAGATTCGTTTGATACATCCTTATACAAGCGGGAAGATTCGAATGTGGTGACTGATTGAAGATTATAAAAAAATAGCTCTCATTAGGCTCAGAAATAAAATCCTTGCTTACTTCTATGCAACTTACTCCACGAGTTTTTTCATAAGCTGCAAATAAAGTATTTTCTGTCTTTTGAATCTCAGCAAGAGCAATCTCAGTTGTCTGAATATTTCCCAGAGTTACGCCATTTAACTTCACTTCAATTGGTGATCTTCTATCAGTCGAGCCAGTATCCCTAATTACATAAACCATGCCTTTTTTGATTTCTCCATCATCAAGCTCAGAAATATAAGCTGGAGGCATTACTCCACAAGAAAATAGGAAAAATAAACTTGAGAAGGCTAGTAAACTTTTAATCATAGTATCTTTAATATATGTCTTATATTTATACTAAAGTACATCTCAAAAGTTATGGGAGGAAAAGTATATAAATATACTTTGTATAAATATATATATATTTGTATGTATGCTCTTAGGAGTCGTTATCTTCTATGTTGACTGCGGCAAGCAACAGCAACCCAGCGAATATTCCCATATTTTTATAGAAATTTTGGAATTCATGTTTGGAATCAACGCCCTCATAGATATTCCAAAAGTCATGAAGGTTAAAGTTTATTAATAAGACAAGGGCAGCGAGCACAAGTGCACATTCGACAACTTTTTTATTAAGGATTAAGCAAATACTTCCAATAATTTGAATAACTCCAGCAGTCGCTAACAGTAATGGAATCATAATCATATTGTGAGTTTCCATCAATGCCATCTGTATGTCCCATGATGTAAATTTGGTTATGCCTGGCAATAAAAAGTAAATTGCTAAAAGTGTTCTGCCTATATGTATTAGTATTGATTTCATAAATTATTTTTCGCTAAAGATTTTGTAAAGTCATTTTTTCCATCAAAATTAATTGTATTTTTAACTTGTGGAGGTTGCTCAACACATTTTAAATTGATGCTATAGGAGTCCGGATGGGATCGAGGCTGGTAAAAACTTTTTACCCCACATATTTTACAGAATAAATGTTTGGCCGTTTTTGTTCTAAATGTGTACTCAGTTATTGAGTCACTTCCAGCAAGAATTGTAAAGTCATCATGTTTGATGAAAAGATGTTCATAAACCATGGATCTCGCATATAGAGCAATTGCACTTCCAGATATCAACTAAGTCTTCTGAGGTGAATTTGAATCTAATTTCTCCGCAATGACATTGACCAAAATAATCTTTCATATCCATAGAGTATCATGACTCTAATTTCTGCATCAAAGCCTTTGACGTCTGAGGGGTTATCTACTGGAGTGTAAAATTATAATTTCCAAGATAGATTTCAATGCTGCCATCATAGTTATTAAATTCATTTCTCATTGTTTCTCCATAAACCACTAAATCTTCAATACCATCGCCATTTACGTCTCTTGGAAACCCCTGTCCATGGCCAGCATCCAAAAGCAATTCATGCCCTGGCATTTCATATGATTTATTGTTTTCATATTCAACCATTTGTCCTTCAGTATTATTTATATTTATTATTGGGGTTCCGCCTCTTAGCCTTGGTGTTTCATATCCATTGGATCTAGAAAATACGTTTCTTGAAAAATCTGTATACCCATCATCATTGAGGTCTCTGCAGTCTAGGAAATTTGCAAAAACCTGATTGTCATATATATCAAATGGGCTTTCTATTTGAACTATTTTGTTGTCTTGGATTTGAAAAACTTTAACCTCTTGGCTCGTATTAAAATTATTTTGATTATATGTCTCTCCCTCTATTATTTCTCGGTCTTCCTTATGAAAGCTTGTTGCAAATAAACCAAGGAAGGTTTTATTTCCGCTGTCATCAAACTTATTTTCAAAGAAACACATGGTCTCTGGAGTGAAGTCTATAGAGTACTTGCCATTTACTAAGTACACGGCAGTTGGCCCTTCTGATCCCTGCCAGGATATTTGATTTATAAAAAACTCTATCGGTGTTAATTCTTGATCTACTTTGTTCCAGACATTATTTTCTCTAAACCACAAGGCTAGGCCTCTTTGGGAATAGTCCGTTGATTCATCTGTGGCAATAATATAGTTATCTTGGTATTTGAGCTCTGTGCTCCATGGAGCTGATCCTATATCAATAATATTAAGGCCGTCATCGCTCATTATATTTTCTGTAGGATATTCATCCTTAACGTCGAGCCATCCTTCTGGTGAATATCTATATGCTTGAAGTCCTATTCCAGTAAAGCCAGCAAATAGTGCATCCACATTTCCATTGTCATGTTCAACTATAGTTACTGCATGCCCCCAATCTGGGGTTCCAACTTTTACTATCTCATATTCTGTCTCGCCTTTAGATAATATAATTGCTGGGCTCGCTCTTGAATATTCCCAAGGGTCTCCATTTCTTCCATCTTCCCAGTTCATAGCAAAAGCAAAATCGTCTCTTCCGTCTCCATTAAAATCACCTCTATCATATTTTCTGCTTGCGCCACCAAGGCTTGGGATATTTTCACCAAACACTTCTTGATTGCCATCACGATAGGTTCCATCACCATTAGAAAGGTGCACAACGATTAAGTCTGGTGTTGGCTCTTGAATAACTTCACCAAACTTATCTCTGTAAAGGTCACACCATTGGTGCGACATAAAATCTTCCCAGCCGTCATTATTAATATCTACAGGTATTACGAACTGAATAGATGGTTGAGCCTCTGAATAATCTGTATTACAAACTTGAGGGTAAAGATTTGAGTCGCTAATAATAATTGGCTCTTCTTTAAACTGGGATTTGTATTCAGCTGTCACAGTTACGCTAGCCTCGGCAGAACCGCCGCTTCCAGTGCATTTAATTTTAAATATTTGGCTGCCATCGACTGTAATGGTCAGAACCTCCTCACCACTGGTACTTTTAACTCCCTGCCAGCTTTCTGATGCCTCACATGCAGTTGAATTATTTGATGACCAAGAAATCGTAACCTGCTCATCAACAAATAAGCTCATAGGGCTAGCTGAAATAGAAACTGTTGGTGCTGGAATAGGAGCTGGCTCAGGAGCGCTTCCTCCTCCACCGCCGCCACACGAAACTAATAAAAAGGAAGAAGTAAGTAAAATTCTTAAGGTATGCATAAAAGTTGTCTTTTAATTATGTTTTTTAAATATACATAAATGCCTTTTTATTATCAACTGAAAGTTATTTGTAGTATTTTTAGTCATTAATAAAAAATGCGGCCTTAGCCGCATTTATATAACTAAGGATTTAAACTTTAATAACCATCATCAGTGGCCTCTGTGGTGGCGAAGTGAGACATTGGTTTAAACATCTGATCGCCTGTTGATAGCTCTGCACCATGATATCCTTGGTCGGCTGGCATATAGAACGTTAATCCTGGATACTCATAAAATTCATGGGTATGTTCTGACCCACCTTGCGATGCTAAGTAAACTTTGTACGTGAAACCAGATGCGCCTTTGAATGGTCCTTTTGAAACAGTTCCCTTTACCTGCATCGAGTTTGTAGCATTTGTTACATCTATATTTGCCATGTCATATGAATCAACTTTTACTATCCTTCCATTTGTGTACATGCCATTGTGAAATTCGCAATGCGGATATAAAACATCAGGAGTTTCAGAGCTTACTGTTAGGGTTAAGGTGTTAGCATCCCAGCCTTCTGTAGTTCCAATATCAGCACTATTATCCATGTCATCAACTTCTGTTGATAATAAAAAGGGGTGGTTAGATGTAACAGAGCTAGCTGGCTCAAATTTTATTACATCACCCTCTTTTACATAAATAATGAGCTCTGTATCTTTAGCATTAATGTCATCAACATTGTAGTTTGTGCTGCCATTATTAGTTAAGTTGATAGGTTGTCATTTTTATTTCAGACTCATTATCTTCGATTACACCGCCATCCCAAGATGTATTCTCATTAATCCAAGCGATAGTGTTAAAAACCAATTTATCGATCTCGGCATTATCTGAGCTACCTTCCATAACCTCTTTCATAAGGTCTGAGAGTTCCGACACACCAGACTTTGCAAAATGCGAATGTGTGGAGGAGTCACTCGCATAAACTTTTTGCATGTAAGCTGATATGCCGGCAGATAAACTTACTAGTTGGTCACTTGAGGGGGAAAAATTGTTATCCAAATTAGCAAGTAGATTTTTTATAAAAGTGGTATCGCCAAGCGAGGTCTCTCCACTTGATCTATTAAAGATAGCCTCTGCGAGTTTCTTTGCAGCATTATCATCTGCAAAAGTGTGTATTGAGTTCAGAACATCCATCAATATAAAAACTTGAGTATTAACTACTGCTGCTTTGTTTTGAGCAGCAACACCTAAACTAGCAAAAGGGTTGTTATACCTGACCATATACTCAGTACTTAGCCCTAGTTTTTCTTTGAGTGTATTGAAATCTTCACTATTGTAATCATTCATTATTGAGCTCAAAGGGGTTACAGCAAAATTCTGATCGGTAACTGGCTGACCTGTTGCAAAACCAAAGCCGTCATCAAGCTGAAGATTGGTAACTGGATCGAATCCTCCTTCTCCTCGCAACACGCCAGTTGTATCTGAGCTAACCGTAAGAGAAAAAGTGCCATCTTGTGCAGTGGTCGTGGTGAGACTTGCGCCATTGCATGTTCCAGCAGTAACTTCTATACAAATAGTTGCACTTTGAATCGGGCCAGCTCCCAAATAGGTTCCATCCATACCTGTTGATGTTTCATCATCTGCTGTGTCATTTGTAACAGTTACTGTAAAACTTTTTGTAGCATTAAGAGATCCATCAGAAACTCTTCCCGTAATCTGATACATATTATTAGTATCTGCATCTGATGGTGCTTCGAAATCAGGAGCTGTGTTGAAAGTAACCACTCCACTTGTCGATACAGAAAATAAAGCTCCATCATCTCCTGTAAGAGAATAGCTAAGGCTATCTTGGTCAGGATCCGTTGCGGTTATAGTAAATGCTGATGTTTGATTTTCAACTACAGAAAAGCTAGTTGTTGTATTTGTAATTGTTGGGGCCCCGTTTGTATTGGTATAGCCACCGCCAGCATCACTGCCACCGCCACCGCCTCCACCGCCACACGAAGCAACAGTGAACAAACCAAGTACAAGAACCACTTTATTAGAAGTGTTCATAAATTCTCCGTTAAGTTCTTTGCCGGTGGGTCTAAAGTTTGTAAAATCAAAATGTGCCCAATTTGATTAAGCTTTTAGCAAAATGGCTTGTAGTGTATTAAACAAAAATAAACCTTATTGCGTCAAATAAATGATAAATACTTTAAAAACTAGGGATACAAAGGTTTTATTTTGTAGTTTTACTACATAAAAAAATAGATTGTATAAAATATGTACAAATATAAACTATATGTCTCGCATTAGAGCTGGCGCTATTGCCGCCTTAAATTATAATTTTATGAGCGCGTTGTGGGTAATCCTATCAGGGATATTTTCTGCTCCTGGCACCTTTCTGGCAATCAAGAATGGTTTAAGGACTTCAATTGCTTTTGGTTCATCATAATGCCCAATGCCAGGATGAAGATGATGAATAAAATGAAGTTGCATTGAATGATTTAGATATCTTGGCATCCAGTGACTCCAAAACTTAGTGTCTTTATATCTACCAGTTTCCATCTGATAGTGCGGATACCAACCAAAGAAAGCTGAAAGATAAATAACTCCAACCTTGCTTGGCAACCACCATAACAGTAGCGCTTCAAGCGGAAAAACCACAGCAAGACTTAAAAGAATTGCTCTATATAGCAGCCCTATGTTCAGCCCTTTGTTAAAAGATTTCATAAATGCTTTATCATTTTTATATATTTCAGCTAATGATTGATATTTAGTTATTCCTGCTTGAGTGGCTACAATAACGTCCCATATTGATTTAGAAGATGAGGTGTCATAGTCTGGATCTTTCTCAGGATTGTTGGTGTAAGCATGATGTTTCATATGCGTACATCTCATTAAATCATGAGGAAACATTAAGGTTACTAAAGTGTAGTGACTAACAAAAGAATCAATCCAACGCCTCTTTGGATTTCCTCTTGAAAAATTGCCGTGCTGAGCCTCATGTGAGGGTAAATAAGCAAAACACGCACAAACAATAGCAATTAGAGATCCATAAAATAAAGAAATATATCCATAAATAACTAATGGCCACAAAGAAAGCCATATAGTTGCCTGCCCAACGCCAATAAGCATCATTTCCCATTGAAAGCGTTTAGAAAAACTTCTTGCTATCTCTTTCTCTTTTTCAAAAGAAAATTCTTCTGGGATTTGCTCTACGCCTTCCATAACCAAGTACCCCTAATTTTTGCTATAAGCCCTAAAGCCAAACCGCATAAATACCATATAAGTGAGCTGAGCATGACTTCGAATTGAATTGCAATTGCATTGAAAACACTTCCCCAAAAAATTAACCCAAACCAAACCATATTCCAACTAGCTATATGGTTTGAAAGTAATTCATTCAATTTATTCATAAAAATAGCGCCAATCTCATGTAATTATTATCTATATCCTATATTAAGTTTGTACTATTTGTCACTCTTCAAATCTTCTCAGCCTTTGTGCGAAAACTATGGAAAGCATTAAGATGAGGGAGATTAATATTTCAAGGTATACTAAAAATTATGCAAGAACGTCCAGACTATTCTAAGTTTATAGAACGCTTAAAAATGAGCGAAGATGAAACTAGGATCGAATCAACTAAAAAACGTCATAGTAAAAAATATAGGACGGCGAGAGAAAATTTAAATCACTTGGTAGATGGGGATTCTTTTTTAGAGTTTGGTCAGTTTGCCGTGGCAGCACAACGAACACGAAGAGAAAAGGAAGATCTAATTCTCAACACAAATGCAGACGGAGTTATTACTGGGTTTTGCAAAATAAATTCTGATATATCAAAAAAATTGAATGCTGATGCCGTGGCAATTGTTTATGATTATTCTGTTCTTGCTGGGACGCAAGGACTATTCCATCATCAAAAATTAGATCGCATATTTGAAAAGGCAAAGACATATAAATTACCAATTGTTATTTTTACTGAGGGTGGTGGAGGTAGGCCTGGGGATGTTGATGTTCTTACACAGATTGCAGGCATGCATATCCCAAGCTTTGCTAGGTGGGCCTCGCTCCATAAAGAGTGTTTGAGAATAGCTATTACAAATGGATACTGCTTCGCTGGAAATGCTGCTCTTTTTGGAGCTAGTGATATAAGAATTGCAACTAAAGGGTCGAATATAGGAATGGCAGGACCCGCAATGATAGAGGGTGGTGGTCTTGGTAAATTCTCACCCGATGATATTGGCGCTGTTGAGGATCATTTGTTAAATGGGGTCGTAGATGTTCTTGTTGAAAATGAAGAGGAGGCTACAAACATTGCAAAAAAAATACTTTCTTATTTCCAAGGCTCAATTGATAAGTTTGATGTCTCAGATCAGGAGCTTCTTAAAAATATTCTTCCTGATGACAGAAGGTTTAGTTATGAAATTAGAGACATTATCGAGATAGTCGCTGATTTAGATTCATTTATAGAATTAAAAAAAGGTTATGGGAGAAGCTTAGTCACCGGACTTATTAGAGTTGAAGGGATTGCTTTTGGTTTATTAGCATCAGACTGTAAGTTCTTGGGTGGTGCTATTGATTCTGATTCTGCAGACAAAGCAGCAGAATTCTTTGAGCTCTGTAATGACCAAGGCTTGCCCATGGTTTCTATAGTGGATACTCCTGGTTTTATGGTTGGTCCTGATAGTGAAAAAGAAGGCGCTCCAAGAAGAATGGGCAAGTTATTTAAATCAAGCTCAACCTTTAAAAACAATCTTGTTTCTATTTTTCTTCGAAAAGGGTATGGCCTTGGGGCTCAAGCAATTGTTGGCGGCAGCTTACATAAGTCTACTTATACGTGTGCTTGGCCATCGGGCGAGTTTGGAGGAATGGGTCTTGAGGGAGCGGTTAGGCTTGGTTACAAAAAAGAGCTTGAAGCCATATCGGACCCAAAAGAAAAAGAAATTCTTTATAACAAGCTAGTTGATAAAATGTATGAAGCAGGACAGGCGATGGAAGCTGCATCATTTTTAGAAATAGATGCTGTAATAAATCCCTCTAAAACACGAGAAACAATTATCAAAGCTCAGCATTCACTAAAATAATGAATATAGTTAGTTAAGCTCTCCTTTTATTTTTTAATTGGGTTTCTCTCTATTTTTTGATCATATAAGAAAATTTTTTATTGTTTGAAATGAAGTTAATATCATTAAAAATGAACTTGCCAATAATTGTGCCAAATATGAGAAAACCAAGTCTATTCAGAATGTGGGATTAAAATGAAAGTCGTTATAAACTTACTCCGCTGTAACAGAGCTCTCGAAGTAAGGTTTGGGTTTTCTACTCTTACCGCGGTGTTTCTTCATGACTTAAACTTTAAACTCTTTTTTGTAAACCAAACGAATGGAAGCATTTGTATGAGAGACCAAATCAATATCAACTGTTCTCCTTCAAAAAATATATACATTAAACCAAAACTTATTGGTGGATATAGGCATAATTTTTTAAAGAAAGAATTAAAAAATTCTAAGTATTTCTCAATATTAAATTTTTGTTTTTGTTCAGATGTCATGGTGTTATAACCAGCAAGCAAGTATTCGGCATTAACTTTATTAATACCAAAACCAATTAATAAATAGGTTAACGACATAAAAATTATAGTAAAAATTAAAATAGAGAATTCCATTTATCTAGATGCCTTTATCTACTCCACCATCACTGAGTGTTTAAAAAAATAAATAGAAATAAAAAATTATGCTTCTTTATTTGGATTCCATATCACCAAGTTTTTGGTTTTAAGTCTGTTTGCAACAAGTTTGTATCTTGATTGTTCTTCCTTCCATTCTTTTAACCATTTCTCACCATCTCTTTCTGCATCAACAAAGATTGCATTAGTAAATGCTAGAGGCAATAGTATTCCAATATGGATGGCAATGCTTGCTATTGTATTGTAGTTAAAGAACCCTAGATAATTTGCTGCCAAAAATCCAAAGAAAACGCTCCACATAGTAAATAGCACCAACATAAAGTAAGTCTGCAGGCTTGGGTCAGGCACATACTTTAGTGGATTGTATCTAACGTCCATTACTCTCCTCCATCCACTGACAATTTTCATTACACTTGTCCTGAATAGGTTTGGTTTTTTCATATTTGGCTCAGTCATCCCTTCTCCGGTTAAATCTTATAAACTCTTTTATAACATGCATGCCAACTGTTGCCCATGTCACTATGACTAAACTCCAAAATAAAGTCTTAATCATTTGAATCTGCTGTCTTCATGAATGGAGGTTTAAGTTTTTAAACTTTTTGTGAAGCGTTGCACAAAAAAAATTTATATTTTTGCTTTATACAAATTTACT
>CALSQM010000017.1 GCA_943788515.1 uncultured SAR86 cluster bacterium | reverse complement strand
TTAATAGAAGCGAAGTAAGGAAGGAAGGAGATTTGTAGAAAGTAGAATAGTACATAGCCAATAAAGACATAATAAATAAAACTATGAAGAATATAAAAAAAGAAAAAGGCGAACATTTACCATCTGCAGCAGATGATTGTGCTGATGTTAAATCTAAATATGATAAATTTAAAAAGACTTCAGATAAACCAAAATTTCCTCCAGTTGAATATGAAAAACCCCCGCATCATTAATGTAAAAATACTTAGCCAGTAAGTTTTTTATATGCTGCTTTTAAAAATAATGATTCTTCTTGTTTTACCTTAAATGAGTAACCAGAGCTTTTAAATAAATTTTTTGGTACTTTAAATTTGCTTATTAATTTGTCTTTGCTCATATTTTCTGTTGAGGTAGCCAAAATACATTTATCTTTGTTATAAAAATATCTCCACCAGCTTTCAATATCCCAATCCATCTTTTCTAGAAGCACTTTATTTCTTTGATGCCTTGGAAATATATGACTCCTATTTATACCCATGCCTGATTTATATTTAAAATTGTACTCTTGGAATCTACGAAGAGCATTTTCTGAAATACCAACCACTCTCCAGGGATTGGGGTTCATGCTAAAAATAGCGCCTAACATTTTATTTTTTACAGAATATGGCACTTCCATTTTTTGAACTACTATAAAAGCATTAAACATAATCTGTTTTATGTCATCATGTCCAGTGGTCATATTCTTGCTGATTTTATTAACTCCATATAAATTGAATACATGGCAAATGTATCTAGGCGGCAATATTCAAATAGCTCTTTGCGTAAATCTGCCCTCTCCTTGTCTGATTTTAATCGCATCTCTTTGTAACTATTTAAAGCTGTTGATCCGTCTTTAATTTTAAGTTTTTTATAGCTTAGCGTTTCATCATCTGGGCATAAAGCTGGTAGCACACTCTTAATTGAGAAGCTTCCTTTAAAGTTGCTATCATAGTAGCCTCCCCCTCTAAAAGGAACGATCAAGTCAACAAACCTATCATTTAATGCCAATAGCTCATCAGATAAATCAGGGCAATGTTTAGCCAATGTTTCAATACAGTTTTTTTCAAAAGATTGGTTATAAGCCATTATGGAACCATCGCTAGGAAGATTTTTAAGCAAACTTTCAGCTATAAACCTTCTAGGGTCATCTTTAACTTTTGCTATAAATTCAAAGTGATTTTTAGATAAGCCTAGATTTTCATTTATGTTATTTTGAATATGAAGAGAGTATTGAAAGGGCATTTGCATATAGGGTTTTTGCCCATCAAATAGTGGAATGGCATCTGTAAAAGTTTCAAAATCTAAATAGCTTATTGGATATTTAACTGAACTGATGAAATCATTAATTTTTGATTTATTAAGTATCGGTTGATTTTGTTCATGCGCCTTAATTTGATTTTTTTGAGTTGTGGTCAAATCTACTCTATCTTTAATTTTTTTAAATGTGTCCTCTCCTTTCTCAAATAAGGAAAGTTTTTTCTCTAGATTCAATCTGTATAGATTAAAAATAGAATCTATGCTTTTAATATTAGCAGGCCAGCACTTATCAAAATACTCACATTGATGGGGTTTTTTGCAATGAGATCCTATTTTTATACTTGGCTCTTTCTTTTGAAGCAGGACCTTCTCTGTTACTTTAAGCTGCTCTTTTATGTTGCTTTGATTTGCTTTCACATATTTAGTTACTGATATTATATTAAAGAGCTCATCATGGATAATATCTCCGATCTTTAAGTACTTGTTGTTTACTACAACAATAAAAATATTATTTAATGTTAAATAATTAATTTGTTTTAAAACATGCCACTGCAAAGCCGCATCCTCTTCATGATATTTATGTACTTTGGTTGATGATTTAACCTCGTAAATATCCCAACCTTTTGAGGTTTTTTTCATTATGTCTACTCTTATGAAAACATTATCTGCAAAGAAGGATGCTTCATAAATTATTTTCTCGCCTGATTCTATTAATTCAAATGTAAGATCGCACATTTTTTGAAAATCACTTGGGTGATATTCAACATTAACCCCTCCAGGAAAAAGGTTTTTTGCCGCCTCTCCAACTTCGTAACCAGCCTTCAACCTTTCATTGGCTGATTTATCTAGAGGATTTGTTGTCGGGATATTCTTGCTATCAAGCCATAGTGATTTTAAGCATTGCTGCCCTAAAATAAATTTAGATTTAGATATCATGACTTTATGCGTCTACATCTATTTTATTGCCGTCATCAAAGTAATTTTTTAAAAAATTAACTGCATTTTTGTAATCGTTTGAATCTTTTCTTTTATTTTTAAATGCTTCAACATATGTTTGTATATCTTTCTCGCTGATTAGTTTTTTTAAAATCTCTGGGTTTCCTCTTACTTCTGAAGATTCATTAATTAGAAGGGCTAGAGCTTCATTGCTTAAAGATTTTTCACTTGCTATATATTCAGCTCCCATAAAGTCTATAAAGCCCCATGCGCCTTGATATTCTTTTTTTTCTTCATTAATATTTTTAATAGCGCGTCTATGCTCAAACTCTATATTTGATCTTGTTAAGACAATTGGTGCATTTTTGTATTTGGGATGCTTGGATGATTGAAGTTGTATCCACTCCCCCTTATTGGTTCTGTGAATGCCAATCAAACCTATCTTCTTTTTTTTGTAATAAATAGAGATGCCGCCAGCATATTTGATCACATAATCAGATCCTTGATCGCCCATTGATTTTGATTGATCGAAATCAACAGCATTATATGGGCTTGCTTTTATGAACTCTATATATTTTTTTATTTCATTTTCGCTTTCTATTTTTGGAAAATCAGGGAAGCGTTTTTCCATATTATGTTTTTCTTTATAGTTATCAAGCCAAGCCCCGTATCCATTTAAAAAATGTCGCTGATAAGAACCTTTTGGAGGCCGGATGTTTGGATTTTCTTTAGCAGAAACGCTGGTCACAGCGGTTTGTCCAAGAGCTATTTCAATTAATGAAATTATGTCCCCTTTATCATCCTTGGTAAGCTCATCGAAAAGGCTTATAAATTCTGATATTGCTGTTGCTTTCGCCCTTCTTCTTGGATTTATATAACAAACCCTGAATAAGCATTGTTCCCATTGTTCATCAAAATTATCAGTATCTTTTGCCTGAGAAAAGTTTTTCTCCCAATTTTCATCTGACTCTTCTTTTTTTTGCGTCTCTCTGTATGCAAGATCTTCATCCCATTTTTTAAAGTCTGGGTTGTCTGCAAATAATTGATAAATTTCAGGATGTGCTATTTGCAAGCACACCATTGCAAACATCACCATCGCAGTATTTTTATCAGTAAGAACTCCGTCGGACTCATCGCCAGCTTCTTTGTCATTAAGAATTTTAATTAAAGCAAGTGAATTAATTAGCCTTTTTATAGACCTTGGATTGCCGCCAATAGATTTAGTTACAAATTGGTTAATTAGCTCTGGATCTAGCTCTTCTTTGCCAGCATAGAAATTTATTTCACCAAGCAGCCCAAGTACGTAATTTGCAATATTATAACTAGCCATCGGCATGGTAAATGGCAGTTGGATTATCTTGTCAAAGAATGCTCTAAATTCCCATTCATTCTCTGGAGTTGGTTCTCCAAACTTACCTACAAGACCTTTAACAACTACTTGATAGTCAATAGCAAGAACAAATACGCAATCTTTTATATTGAATATATTTTTAAGGAGCTCTAAGATGCTGACAGCATCTTTAGGATCAATTCTATCAAGATCATCCACATATATAATTATTTTCCCAAATCTATTTGTATCAAGAGTTTTTATTTCGGCAACCAGCCTTTTAAGTTGTTCTCTAAGGTCTTTAATAGAGTTGCTATTTTCAGAAAATATATCATCAACCGCATCAATTCCAGCCTTGCCAAGTGTAATTGATGAGCCAATTCTTAATGCGCCCTTCATAATATTGTTAACGCCTTTTGTTATCTTTTCAGATCTTTTTTTGTCTGAGTCTGCTCCAAGGAGTTCTAAAATTATTTCATTTATTATTTTCATGAGACATTCTTCAGGTGAGCACAATAAGGAGTGCTCCCATGAATTTATCCATATCTGCTTAAAATCATCAATAGAATCATCATTCTTATTCAAGTCATCAAGGTCATTCCATATTTGATTTAATAATGATGTCTTTCCACTTCCCCACTCTCCTTGAACCCCAATAGTCATTGGAGTGTCTGTTCTTTTTACGAAGTCGACTAAGGCATTTTTGTATGAAGAAATTTCTAACGCATCATCTCCGCCTTGAACAAGTGCTTCATCAACTATACCTACCATAACTAACTCCTAATAATTTTTCTTGCAATGTCTTATAAGAATACATATATTTTAGGTCATGGGAAAGAAGCAAATTCAATTAATTACAAGGGTTTCAATAATACTAATTCCTACATACTCTGTTGCTTTTGTAACAGAGGCGATGATCTATACAATGCCAATGCTTGCAGCATGTACTCTCGTGGCAGCCAATCTTTATGATGAAAAAGAAAATGAAAATAGGGTCGACGAAGATGGTGGCAATGATGGAGGTGAAAGTATTGATGGTGATGGTTTGGATGGCTGATTGCTGATATCAATGACTGATATATTAATTTATTTTTTAGCATTGCTGTATTCGGCAATGTCATTTATTTGTTTTTACTCTAACAAGGCTGGTTACAGCTTTGTAAAATATATCTATAAAATAAAAAATATAAATATTCTTCTTTCAATAGAAATAATATTTCTAATATTTTCATCATTTATTTTATTTAACAGCACTCCACTTAACTTAATTATTGGCGTATTAATGCTTGCTCATCTTTTTGGTGTTATTTGGGTTATATCCAATCCAAGAAATTTTTATGAAGCAATGGAGGAGTCAATAGATTTTCATGCTGGTTTATTTGAACAAGTTATAGTAGCTACATACTTGCTGGCTGCATTGGCTTCCCTTATATCTAGGGCAATTTTCTAAGCCTTTTTACCAAGCTTGATGTGTCTAATTCTCCATGGCCATCAATCTGAATCTGTCTATAGAAATTATTTACAAGCTCAGTTATGGGAATATTAGCATCAATTTTTTTTGCCTCAGCAGAGACTATATCAAGATCTTTTCGCATCCAGTCAACCGTAAACCCAAAATCAAACTCGTCCTTAAGCATCGTCTGCCATCTATTGTCCATTTGCCAGCTTTGGGCTGCTCCTTTAGAAATAACATTAAAGACATCCTCAGAATTTAATCCTGATTTCTCAGAAAAATTTACGGCCTCAGATAGGCTTTGAAGAAGCCCTGCTATTGCAATTTGATTAACCATTTTAGTTAACTGTCCTGAACCACTTTCTCCCATATACTTTGAATATTTTGAATAAGCAGCTAAAACATCAAGGCTTTTTTTATAAGCCTCTTTTTCCCCTCCAGCCATAATTGTTAGGTTGCCTTCTTCTGCTCCCAATTGACCCCCTGAAACAGGCGCATCAAGATAATAACAATTTTTATTTTTTAACTTTGTGCTTAATTCTTTAGCTAATTTTGCTGAAGTTGTTGTGTGATCTATTACTATAGTTCCTGACTTTAAGGATGAATATGCCCCATCTTTGCTAAATAGTATTTCTCTAACATCATCGTCGTTTCCAACACACATGATTAGAAAATCAACTGACTTAGCTAAGTCTTGAGGTGATGTTTTTACTTCGCCTTTATTTGAATCAGCCCACTTCTTTGATATCTCTTGAGTTCTGTTATAAACAAAAGTGTTGAAGCCTTTTTTGGAAAGGTGTGAGCTCATGGGAGACCCCATAACGCCCAGGCCTATAAAGCCAACTCTAGTCATTAAATTCTTTAAACAATATGGTCAGACCTATCTTTTTTTGCAGTTCTTTTAACTCCAGATTTTGAAGTATATTCTTCAGTAATTCCCTTAGTTCCTTCTCTGCCTTTTCTAGAGTTGTTTAATAAAGTAACTATGGCTATGCCAGACGCTGCTCCAATTGATATAAAAATTATTGCTTCTAACATATAGATATACCTTTAATTTATTTAGCTTTACTGGATAGCTCTTCAACCGCTGAATTAAATTCAGCCTTGATTCTATCTACAAGCTCTCCCACAGATGGTGAGTCTTCAATTAATCCAATTCCTTGGCCTGAACCCCATATATCTTTCCAAGCTTTAGATTTAGTGTTTCCGCCAGAACCAAAATTCATTGATGACTTATCTGCATCTGGAAGATTATCAGGGTCCATGCCAGCATTTTTTATTGATGGCTTCAAATAATTACCACTTACGCCGGTAAACAAGGAAGAATAAACGATATCATCGGCCGCACTTTCTTCTAACATTTTTTTATATTCAGGATCAGCATTTGCTTCTTTTGTTGCTATAAATCTTGTGCCCATATATGCAAAATCAGCGCCTAAAGCTAGAGATGATGCTACTGAGTAACCATCTCCTATCGAGCCTGAAAGGATTATAGTTCCATCAAACCATTGTTTAACTTCTCTTAATAAAGCAAAAGGTGACAAGGCTCCTGCATGGCCGCCTGCTCCTGCACAAACTAAAATTAATCCATCTACACCTTGCTCAGCTGCCTTCTTTGCATGCCTTACATTTATAACATCGTGATATACAAGACCGCCGTAACTATGAGCCGCCTCAACAAGCTCTGCTGGAGGTCTTAATGATGTAATAATTATAGGGACCTCTTGTTTTACACAAGTAGCCATATCATCCATCAACCTATCATTAGAACCATGACAAATTTGATTAACGGCAAATGGTGCAACCTTGGCATCTGGGTTTTGTTCTTGGTATTCAGCAAGCTCGGTTTTTATTCTTATAATCCATTCTTCCAAGACATGTTGAGGTCTTGCATTAAGCGCTGGGAAAGACCCGATGATGCCAGCTTTACATTGGGCAATTACTAGTTCTGGTCCAGAAACTAAGAACAAAGGTGAACCTATAACTGGTATAGATAAATTATCTTTTATGTGACTTGGGATTGACAAAATAATGCTCCTTTAAAAAATTTTTACAATTGTATATTGTTTAGTTATTTATTTGGGTAATCTAATACAAGATATATTAAAGATTTTAAACCTTCATCCAAAGCTCCATCATCTACAACAAAATATGGAGAATGATTTCCTGGTGCTTTCATTACTCCTGGGGCATTAACTCCAAGCCAAAAATACATTCCAGGTATTTCTTGAGAAAAGAATGAAAAATCTTCAGCTCCAGTCGAAGGAGAGTTATTAATATAGAACTTATTATTTGTTGCTTCCTTTAGAGTTGGTGAAAGCCTTTCCACCAAATCTTCATTATTAAAAGTAACGGGATAAAACCCACCAACATCAAACTCCACATCGATTTCAGCTCCAGTTCCTACTGCAACGCCTGCTGCAATCTGTCTTATTTCATCATAAACTTGAGCTCGTAATTTAGGATCAAAAGTTCTTATAGTTCCCATAATTTCCGAATCTTCTGGGATTATATTATTCCTTGTTCCAGCTTTTACAATCCCAACAGATACTACTGCTGGATTATTAATAATATTTATTCTTCTGCTAACAATTGTATTTAAAGCTTCTATTATTTGTGATGTTGCCATTATGGGATCAATTGAATCCCATGGTCTAGAGCCGTGCGCTTGAACGCCTTTAATTTTTATTCTGTATGCTGATGCAGCAGCCATTGCTGGTCCAGGTGTTAGTCCTACATACCCATGAGGTCCGTTTCCAACATGAAGGCCAAAAATAACCTCAGGATTATATCTTTCAAAAATGCCTTCTTCGAGCATCATTTTTGCACCACCATTTTCTCCTTCTGGAGGGCCTTCCTCAGCAGGTTGAAAGATAAGCATGACATTGCCTTCGATATTTTCTTTATTTTTTGCTAAAAATTCTGCAACGCCCATCAAGATAGCGACATGTGCATCATGGCCACATGCATGCATAACGCCAACGCTCTGTCCTAGGTACGTTGCTCTCTCTTTTGAAGCAAATGGTAGCCCTGTTTTTTCTTCAACTGGAAGTGCGTCCATATCTGCCCTTAAAGCAATAGTTGGACCGGGAAGACCGCCCTCGATCAAGCCAACAACACCTGTATATGCAATCTTTGTTTCCACTTTGATCCCCAAAGATCTTAAATGAGCTGCAACTTTTTTTGATGTTTTATATTCCCTGTTACTGAGTTCAGGATTTTGATGTAAGTTATGTCTCCATGCAATGACCTTAGTCATCAGCGGATCAAGTTGTTCTTCTAAATCTTGCTTAAGGTCTGCGCTTACAAAGGAAGATAGAAGAAGAGTAAAGAAAACAGATAATTTTTTCATTTTGAGATTATAATCACCTCCTTTTTAACATACAAATATCATGGACATTAATAAAATAAGAAATATCGCAATTATTGCCCACGTGGACCATGGCAAAACAACTCTAGTAGATAAGCTGCTTCAACAATCTGGAACACTTGATAGAAAAAATATGGATTCAGAAAGAATTATGGATTCAAATGACCAAGAGAAAGAAAGAGGAATAACAATTACAGCAAAAAATACATCTATAAAATGGCATGACCATCTTATAAATATTGTTGATACTCCTGGGCATGCTGATTTTGGAGGAGAGGTTGAGAGAGCTCTTTCAATGGTGGACTCTGTTTTGCTTTTAGTAGATGCCGTTGATGGGCCAATGCCTCAAACAAGATTTGTTACTCAAAAAGCATTTGAAAAAGGTTTAAAGCCTATAGTGGTGATAAATAAAGTAGATAGGCCTGATGCACGACCTCATTGGGTCCTTGATCAAGTTTTTGATCTATTTGATAGGCTGGGTGGAACAGATGAACAATTAGATTTCCCAGTAATTTATGCATCTGCAATTGAAGGAATTGCAGGGCTCGAGCCTGAAAATATGACGGAAGATATGAAACCATTAATGCAGATGATTTTGGATAAGGTGCCTTCACCAGAAGTGAATATAGAAGGACCTCTTCAACTGCAGATTAGCGCTCTTGATAGTAATAGTTATGTTGGTGTTATTGGTATTGGAAGAATCAAACAAGGATCAGTTAAGCCTAATGATCAGGTGATTGTTATAAATAGAGAGGGTGTTACTAAAAAAGGGAAAGTTCTGCAGGTTATGGGATATGAAGGTTTGGATAGAGTAGAGGTATCTGAAGCAGAGGCTGGTTCAATAGTTTGTATTACTGGGATTGATAAACTTAATATATCTGACACAATTTGTGATCCAGCATCTATTGTTGCCTTGCCAGCACTTTCGGTTGATGAGCCCACAGTAAGCATGACTTTTCAAGTAAATGACTCTCCTTTTGCAGGAAGAGAGGGTAAATTTGTTACATCTAGAAACATTAAAGAAAGGCTTGATAAAGAACTTATATCTAATGTTGCCCTAAAAGTCGTCCAAGGAGATAGTCCTGATAAATTTATTGTTTCTGGAAGAGGAGAGCTTCATCTTTCTGTTCTTATTGAAACTATGAGAAGAGAGGGTTTTGAACTTGCCATATCTAAACCTCAGGTAGTGCAAAAAGATGTTGGTGGCGAAATACATGAGCCATATGAGCAAATAGTAATTGATGTAGAAGAGATTCATCAAGGCGCTATTATGGAGGAACTTGGTCCAAGAAAAGCAGAGCTACAAAGCATGGAATCAGATGGTAAAGGAAGGGTTAAGCTTGAATTTATAGCTCCTTCTAGAGGAATTATTGGTTTTAGGTCTCACTTTCTAACTATTACTAGTGGCACTGGAATAATGACTAGTGTTTTTGATCATTATGGGCCTGTAAAACTTGGAGATATTGCCAAAAGAACAAATGGTGTTATGTACTCTATGATGGCTGGAAAAACTTTAGCTTATGCCTTATTTAACTTACAGAATCGTGGAAAGTTATTCTTAGGGCACGGGAATGAAGTTTATATTGGTCAGATAGTAGGTCTTCACTCAAGAGATAATGACTTGCCAGTAAACCCAACAAAAGCAAAACAACTAACAAATATTAGGGCTGCAGGTACTGATGAAAATCTTATTTTAGTTCCGCATATTAAACATACTTTAGAACAAGCTTTGGAATTTATAGAAGATGATGAGCTCGTTGAAGTGACTCCAGAATCAATAAGGTTAAGAAAAAAAGGAAGGGTAAGGACTTAAATCAAGGACATCTGATTATATCCTTCAGCCTATGGGTCTGATAGTATATTTATTATGCAAAACATAAAACTAATAGCCTTAATATTTTTATCTATGACTGTCATATCTGAAGATGGTCGTCTTGATAGAGACCCCAACGATTATAAATATACTTCACTAGGAATATATGCTTTTGATGCAAAAGATGACTCAGGCATTGAAGCAAAGTTTTCACTATCACTTCCAGGACCTTTATATTTAGTAGCAGAAGCAAAAGCTGATGGTGTTAACGTTGATAATGAGACTTACGACAAGTTTACAAAAGCTTTAAGAATTGGTGCGCATGTAGGAATTGGAGATGTCCTCAATTCTATATCTGCTGGAGGCGTTTCATTAAAATTAGAAAATTTTTTAGATGTCTTTTTAGAGCTGGGCATAAAAGCTACAGATATTGATAGTGATATCAATTTTTCTGAAAGTGATTCCCAAGCAAATGTTATTACTGGAATAAGATTTGGAAACTCAAATGCCTGGGAAGGAAAAATATTTATTGATTTTTCAAAAGAGACTGAAGTTGTTCAGCAGGTGTGCCCTGTTAATTTAATTTGTACAGAATTTGAAACTTCTCAGGTGACATATGTTTTGGATGATGAAACAGACCAAAAGTATGGTTTCGCTGCTATTTATAATATTAATAAAAAAAGTGCATTTACTATAGAAACAAGTACGAGCAAAGTCCTAGATAGCGTTATAAAAATTGGATATCAAATTAATTTTTGATTCGGTTGGCTCTATCAATCCATGGCCTCTAATATTTCTAACAAGAGATTTATAATATCTAGGTATAAACTTAATGCTATTTGAAATGCTGTATCCCATTTATTTGAATAGCCAGAAAGCTCATTAAGCCTAGCAAAATCATAAAAAAGAAAAAGTATGAAAAGCCCTACTCCAAAAAAAGCTTTAAATCTGATTGTGTTTCGAGAAAATTTAAAAGTTGTTCTTGAAAATTCAAAAACAATCAATGCAAGCAAACCAAAAAAAAGTATGTTTTGAACAATGCCTGAATTATAAATTGCAGTTCCAATATCACTATAGCCAATAAAGCCTGAAAACAGAGTGGCGAGAAGAGTTATTTTAAGCGCTCTAATGCCATCATTTTCATCCATTTCGAGAAAAAGAAACCCAAGCAAAAGACCCATTAGTATGCTTTGAATCGTAAATACAGCAACTCCTAAAGGAACGGAGAAATAACCAATAAAAACTAGAATAAATAATAATATTGCCCAAGAAACAAAAATAGCATTTAAGAATTTATTAGCAGGTGGCGATACCACATAGCCAAGCTTTTGCCACTTCACCCTGCTTTCTTCGTCAATAGCCATGACTGGAATGTCATCCTTTGTAGCATTTGCTAAATGCATATGCTTTGGAAACCCTCTGCTATCTTCAATATAGGGAATTAAGTCAAATTCCTGTTTAAGATTCATTGCTCCTCTGA
>CALSQM010000016.1 GCA_943788515.1 uncultured SAR86 cluster bacterium | reverse complement strand
GTTGATGATGAAAAGAGATTTATTACGGGACAGAATCAAAATGCAGGGCATGAAATATCACAAAAAATTATGGAAATTTTAGAAAATGAATAATGATAATAATGTTGATTTATATTTTTCTTTTAGGAGCCCCTACTCTTATCTGATTTTGCCAAGAATGTTAAAGCTTAAAAATGAGTCAAATATTAATGTAAATTTTAAGCTTGTATATCCAATTGCAATAAGAATGCCTGAATGGTTTGAAAAGAAAAATATGTTCTTTTTTCTATCTACCATGTCAGATTTTAAGAAAAAAGCTAAATTATTGAATATGCCTCTAAATCTTCCAGTAAAACCAGACCCAATCAAACAAAATATTTTTACAGCTAAAATTGCTAAGGACCAGCCATATATTTTTGATATTTGTCATATGGGTCAAGAAATGACAAATAGAGGATACGGTATAGAGTTTGCTTATAAACTTTCAGAAAAAATATGGTCAGTAAAACATTGGAATACAGATAATCATATAGCAGAAATATTAAAAGATTTTGATATTGAGCTTTCTGAAATTAAAGAAGAAGTAATCAAAAATGAAGCTAAATTAGTTAACCAAATTAAACAAAATCAAGTTGATCAGTTGGAAGCAGGTCATCATGGTGTTCCCCTGTCTGTTTATAAGGGGAACTACTTTTTTGGTCAGGATAAGTTTGATGATCTTATTGAAAATATAAAATTACACGGAGGGATTTAGATGGAAGTTCTAAGAACACCTGATTCACAATTTAAAGATATTAAGGACTATCCTTATAATCCAATATACACATATATCCGTACCAAAGATGGCACTGAGCTTAGAGTTCATCATATTGATGAAGGGCCAAAAGATGGGCCAATATTATTAGCAATGCATGGACAACCCGTTTGGAGTTACCTATACGCTAAAATGATTCCCATTTTAAATGAGGCTGGAATAAGAGTTATTGCACCAGACTTAATAGGTTATGGAAAATCCGATAAACCTGCTGCAAGAGAGGATTATTCTTACCAAAATCAAGTAGATTGGATGGGTGAGTGGTTGAGAGTAAATGATTTTAAAAATCTTACTTTTTTTGGCCAAGACTGGGGTGGATTAATTGGCTTGCGAATGGTTGCTGCAGATCCAGATAGATTTTTAAAAATAGCTATGGGAAATACAGGCCTCCCTTATAATCCAAATACTCCTCAGGAAGTTATTGATGAAGTTAAAGCTTTTAAAAAGTCCAATAAAAAAATTACGCTCTTTAAATTGGCTAATGAAATAAATAAAATGGATGGTGATAGACATCCTGCAACAAAATTTATGTATTGGCAAAAGTTCACTTGGGATACAAAAAATATACCAATTGGTATGATTAATGAAATGCAAATGGAGAAAACTTTTCAATCAAGATTTGCAACTCTTGTTCACTATTTATTTCAGATTATTGGACTTGAAAAGATATCACCCTTTTATACTGATTTAATGAAAGCGTATGAAGCTCCGTTTCCTGATCCATCATATAAAATGGGGCCAAGAGCTATGCCTAGCCATGTCCCAATTATTCCAGATCAATCACTAGAAGCTCAAAAAGAAGCTCGTGCATTTTTTAAAACATCAGATAAACCATTTTTATCTATTTTTGCTGGTGATGATCCAGTAACAAATGGAATTGAAAGAGATGTTCTTAAGATGGCTCCAAATGCAATAAGTGCCCCACAAATAGGTGGAGGACATTTTTTTCAGTGGACAAAACCTAAGCAACTATCTAAGGTATTAGTGGACTTTATCAAGGAGTAATTTTTTATGATTCATCTATATACCGCATCTACACCTAATGGACATAAAGTGTCTTGTACATTGGAGGCACTTGAAATGCCTTATAAATTTCATTCAGTGAATCTGGCAGAGGGTGATCAAAAAAAACCTGATTTTTTAAAAATAAGTCCTAATGGAAGAATTCCTGCAATTATAGATACAGATAATGATCTTTCTATTTTTGAATCAGGTGCAATCATGCTTTATTTGGCAGATAAAGCTGAGAAACTTATACCAGATGATGTTGTGGGTAGAGCAAAGGTTACAGAATGGTTAATGTTTCAAATGGGTGGTATTGGTCCGATGATGGGTCAGGCAAATGTTTTTTTTAGATACTTTCCTGAGAAACTACAACCTGCTATTGATAGATATCAAAATGAATCAAGGCGTCTTTTTGAGGTCTTAGATACTCATCTTTCTAAAAATGAATGGCTTGCAGGAGAATACTCAATAGCTGATATAGCTAATTGGTGTTGGGTTAGGACACATAATTGGTCTGGAGTATCTCTTGATGGTTTAACTCATTTAGAAAAATGGAAAGATAGGATGTATGAGCAACCAGGCATGATTAAAGGAACTAAAATACCTGTAGATAGGGAAAGTATATTAAAAGATGATAAAGACAAAGAAGAATTTATAAAAAATGCACAAAAAATGGTAAAAAAATAAGGAGATTGTTTATGTTAAAGGTTCATTTTACAGCTGGCACTAGAGCTGGAAGAGTTGTTTGGCTTCTCGAAGAATTAGGATTGGATTATGAGGTAAATATAATGCCATTTACTAAGGAAGGACTAAAGTCACCTGAACACAGGTCAAGACATGCGTTAGGTAGAGTGCCAGTATTAGAGGATGGGGAAGTTTCCATTTTTGAATCAGGAGCTATCATTCAATATGTTCTTGAGCGTCATAAAGATGGTGGTCTAAAACCCAACTCTAATTCTGAAGAGTTCCCATATTATCTTCAATGGTTTCATTATTGTGAAGGGATGGTTATGCCTCCAATGAATCAAGTTGTTGTTCAAACAATTTTATTGCCGCCTGACAGAAGAGATGAGAATGTTTTAAGACAAGCAAAAAATCTGATAGCCAAATCTCTTGTACCAGTCAACGACAACCTTGCAGATAAAGATTACTTAGTTGGTGATTTTTCAGCAGCTGATTTGATGCTTGGACATTCATGTTTTATGGCAAACAGATTAGGGTGTGTCTCAGATGAAATGGAACACATCAAGAAATATGTTGCCAGAATTGAAGATAGACCAGCATTTCAAAAAGCTATAACAATGGGGGAATAAAATATGGAATTTAATAATAGCGTTTATCCAACTAAAGAGCAGATGGATGGTTTTCTTGAGGGTGATGATAATTCGCCTATATCTATGGTAAACCTCTTAAAATTTAAAGATAAGGCTGAATATAAAGATGGAAGAGAGACCAATCTTACAGGCGCAGAAGCATATGCAATTTACAGCAAAGAGGTTGTTAAACATTTAAAAAAAGTTGGAGCTGAATGGGTATATTCAGGTGATGTGACACGCTTAATGCTAGGTAATATTGAAGAACTGTGGGATATGGTTGCAATAGCAAGATATCCAAGCAAAAAAGCTATGCTCGATATGATAATGAGTCCTGAGTATATAGAAAGCAGTATCCACAGAACAGCAGGACTTGCTGGTCAACTAAATATTGAAACAAAGTAATGTCTAAACAACTTCAAACACTAAAAAGTGATTTAACAAAAACTCGAATTATAGAGTCCTCTTTAAACGAATTGGATGAGGGAGATATTTTTGTATCAATAGAAAGTTTTGCTTTCACATCAAACAATGTTACTTATGGGGTTGCTGGAGATACGATTGGTTACTGGCAATTCTTTAAAACTATAGAGGATTTGGATAATGAATGGGGTTGTATACCAGTCTGGGGCTTTGCGAATGTTACTCAATCAAAAAATAGTTGTATTAAAAAAGGTGAAAGGTTATTTGGATACTTCCCCCCTGCTGACTCACTGGTCATAAATCCAATTAAAATTTCTGATCAGGCCTTTAGTGATGGTAAAGATCATCGCAAAGATTTACCTGCTGTATACAATAACTATGTAAGAGTTAATGGTGATATTAATTATGATCCTTCTATGGATAATCTTAGATCACTACTCTTCCCTCTTCATATAACTTCCTTTTGCATTTGCGATGCGCTTGAGGAAGAATCCTATCTTGATGCAGATCAAATTATTATTGTTAGCGCTTCAAGCAAAACAGCAATTGGTCTTGCTCAAGGACTTAAAGACTCAGAACAAACACCAAATATAATAGGGCTTACCTCGTCGAAAAATACTGATTTTGTAACTAAATTAGGTTGTTATGACAAGGTTATATCATACGATCAACTTTCTTCAGTAAATAATGATCTAAAAAGCGTTATGGTTGATATGGCAGGAAGTCGTGAAATTTTAGGAACACTTCATGGTTCATTAGGAGACAATATGCTCAAGTGTTACACAGTTGGGATGACACATTGGGATAATGAGGTAACAGCAGAAGATGCTTTAGGCCAAGCAATGTTGAGAGAAAGAACTGAGTTCTTTTTTGCACCAGCTCATATCCAAAAAAGATTTAAAGATTGGGGCTATGAAGGTTATAACCAAAGAACTAATCAATTTATGTCCAAAAGATCTAATCAAAGTAAAGACTGGATGAATATTATTGAAATTGATGG
>CALSQM010000015.1 GCA_943788515.1 uncultured SAR86 cluster bacterium | reverse complement strand
GTTTCTAATTAAGAAACAATCACATCTAGGAAAGACTCTCTTTTATCAACACTTGATTGATGAACATTAAGCAAGTTATTGCACTCAAGTTTTTTAATAGCTTTGTATACAGTAGATCTTGATAATGAGGATGAATTAATTACATCTGTAATATTACAATTACCATTTCTTGCAGTTATTTGGATGATTGTAAAATAAACTTTTTTCTCCGTAAGGGAGTATCCTGCTATGTTAATATCGTGTTCAACGCTGCTCAGCATTTCTAGTATTGAATTAACGCTGCTTATAAAATTTTTCATATGGATTAAATTAACACATATGCTCTAAAAGTCAAAAAATGGATTGGCGGAGAGAGGGGGATTCGAACCCCCGGTACCGATGAAGGTACACATCCTTTCCAAGGATGCACGATAGACCACTCTGACACCTCTCCTGATTTGAAGATTTTACATTAATTTAAAAAAAAAGCCTCAAAGAGGCTTTTAGAATTGTGTAAAGAATTAATTATTTAAAGTTTACTTTTCTTAAAACAACCAAATCAACAATCTCACGAATATCACCGTAGCCACCAGCTATATTATCTTGATCTGTTTCAGATATTTTTTTTCTCCATGCATCATTAAATTCTTTATATCTTTTTTTATTAGGTCCCATAGCGGCTAAATCTGCATATGTTATTGTTAAAAATACGTTTGGGTCTGTTCCAGCAGTCTCTGCTGAATAAACTGAACAACTTACTATATGGCCTAATTCTTTTTGGATTGAACAAGCATCTACCCAAGTCTTCTTAATACCCATAAGGTAATCATCTTTATAACCAGGCTTAACAGTTACCACTGTCATCTCAGTAACTTGATCACTCAACTCATAATCAACCCAGGGCTCTGCTTTAATAAATATAGGCAGTACAAGGGCAGCAAGTAATAATTTTTTCATTTTTCTCTCCTTTAAATATAAAAAAATACTAAGTTAACTATACTAAAGAGCATTGAGCAAAAATAAAAGTCTAGAGATATGATTTTTATTGATTAAAAAACCTAAAATTTGTAAAAAATGGTTTTTTATTTAAGGAACGAACTGGATTAATATCTATGCCGCCCCTTCTCATAAACCTACCAATAATATCTAAATTTTTTGGTTCATATTTTGTATTTATTTTAGAAAATATTCCTTCAATACATTGCTCATGGAAATCGCCTTTATCTTTATAAGAAACTAAAAAATTATTTAGCCATGAAATATCAATTTTTGCCTCAGTAAGAATATAAATATTAGCAAAATCTGGTTGAGCTGTAACAGGACAGATTGATCTAAATCCTGAAAATAATAGTATTTTGTTTGATGGTGTGTTTTTAAGTTTTGTATTATTAAGATTTATGCTATCAGGTTCATTTATATATTTGTTAACAAAGCGAACCTTGATAGATGATCCGGTAATTTTATCTAGATCTTTTTTTATTACAGTAAGAACATCTTTCTGATATATATATTTTTTCTTATAAAATGAATTCAGATAAATTTTTAATGATTTTGATTCAACTATATTCTTGGAATTTGAGGGTACCGCTATTTCAAGAACTTTTAATACTGGAAGTTTATTTTTATCAAGATATGTAAATTCATATGCATTCCAAAAATCAACTCCAAAAGAATCAGAATTAAGGGCCCTTGGAATTGGGTCTAATGTTTTGAACGATGCTGATGAATAGTTTGAAGAAGCTTTGCCAAGGTGTTTTCTTGTCATTGTCTAATACCTGAGCCTTTATTTAAAAGATATAAAGATGCCCCGGTTAAAAGACCTATAAAGCCTAAAATCATTCCCAAGGAAAAGGAAATTGAAACATCACTAACACCTAGCATACCTTCTCTAAACGTGCTGACTACATAAAGCATTGGATTTGCTTTTGACACAATTTGCCAAAATTCAGGAAGTATTTTTATTGAATAAAAAACACCTCCAAGATAAATAAGAGGCGTTAAAACAAATGTAGGAATAATTGAAATATCATCAAAGCTATCTGCAAAAACAGCATTTAGAAAACCCATTAATGAGAATAGAATTGAGGTCAAAAGAAGGACTGTAATAGTTAAAAGTGGATTGACAACAGTAAATTCAGGATAGAACAAAAGACTTACAATAAATACAATAAAGCCTATTAGAACACCCCTACACACACCGCCAATCACAAAACCAAGCAGTATTGTCCAATTAGGCATTGGAGATATTAAAAGCTCTTCAATAGATTTTTGAAATTTAACAGAATAAAAAGATGAGACGACATTATTATAAGAATTAGTAATAACTGACATCATTATCAATCCAGGAATCATAAATTGAATATAATCAAGGCCTTCCATGGATCCAATTCTTGGACCAATCAATGATCCAAATATTACAAAATAAAGAGACATCGTTACGGCTGGAGGCACTAATGTTTGAACCCATATTCTTAAAAAACGCCTAATTTCTTTTACTGCTAAAGTCCAAAGACCAATTCTAATACTGGGGTTATTTTTCATTAGAGTTCACCATTTCAATAAATAACTCTTCAAGCCTATTTGCTTCATTTCTCATTGATTTTACCTTGATACCTAATTTGGATAGTTCGTCAAATAAGGCGTTAATCGATCTATCTTTGCTTACAGCTGCTATAAGAGTTAAAGAGTCTTCAAGTTTTATTGGAAAACCATCTATGACAGGGGCTTCTTCTAAGGGTGACTGAAGATCAAAGACAAAACCCTGAACGTTGAGTGATCCCAATAGATCTTTCATACTTGTATTAGCTACTATTTTACCATGATCAATAATTCCAATGTTTCTGCATAGCTGCTCTGCTTCTTCGAGATAATGAGTGGTAAGTATTATAGTTGTACCATTTTTATTTATTTCTTTTAAAAATGACCACATCTCTCTTCTAAGCTCTATGTCTACGCCTGCTGTAGGTTCATCAAGTATTAATAACTTTGGTTCATGAACAAGAGCTTTAGCTATCATAAGTCTCCTCTTATAACCTCCTGATAGTGTTCTTGCTTGTTGATCTCTTTTATCCCATAAGCTTAATCTTTTTAAAATATTTTCTACTCTAGGTAATGCCTCTTTTTTTGAAATACCGTAAAACCCAGCTTGGGTTACAACTATGTCTATAACTTTTTCAAATTGAGAAAAATTGATTTCCTGAGATACAACACCAAGCATCGTTTTAGCAAGTGGTGAATCTTTCTCGGTATCTACATCAAAAATTTTTACACTGCCGGATGATTTTGTTACCAATGATCCAATAATACCTATGGTAGATGATTTTCCGGCACCATTGGGGCCAAGCAAAGCATAAAAATCTCCTTCATTTACTGAAAGCGATATTCCTTTTAAGGCCTCTACTCCACCAGGATATGTTTTTTTTAGATCTGTGATCTCTAATGCGAATGCCATAGTAATTATTTTTCAGTTTTATCTAAGCCAACGACAAATATACTGAGTATTATACCAATTAATAAACCAACCCAGGCACTGAAAAAAGTTATAAAGACAGCAATTAATAATGCTGAAGCCATTTCAGAATTCTTCTTAGGAATTGCCATCGCAACATATGCACAAGCAAAACCAGTTAATATCAGGGTTAGAGATAAGGCCATTTGCATTAAAGGCTTCATTAAAGTAATGAAAGGTAAAGTGAAATAAAGAATGGGAAGTGCCATTAAATAATATGAGCCCAGACCATCAAATATTGATGGCATTTCTTTAAAGCCTTTTTTCCATCTCTCAACTACAACTACATGAACACCTGTCCATAATGCTCCTTGTGTTGGAAAAAAGGGATTGATTAATAGACCTATTAGATTTCTTGCCGCTATAGAAAGATGTGATCTATTAAGATCAATATCAAGCTTTTCATCTGGTCTAGACTTTTGAGCGTCATTTAAAACTTCATTTGCAGTAATTAAATCACCAAATAGAAGAGTATAGCCAATTACAACTAAGGGAATTGCTTCTATGTACATTTCTATTGGAGGAAAGCCAATAGCAAGTGGTGATGTTTTATTAAAAAGGGATACTACATCGGGAATTTTAAAACCCCATTCAATATTGAATGTTACTTCATTGCATAAGAAAGCTACAAAGGCTGCAAGAACAAATCCGGGAAGAAGACCTAGTGAACCTAATTTACTAAAAAACCTATTATTTGCAGCAAGTTTTTTAAACGGATCTGAGAAAGTAGTAATAACACAAACAGAAATTGCAACAAACATTGAAATTGGTTGAAGTAATAGCTTATCTAAATCAGTTACAAATACTTGATAGAATGCTGCAAGAGCTGCGCCAAGAATAATTCCTGCCTTTAAACCATTTGGAATAATTTGTATTAATTTTTTACCCCAACCAGTTACACCTAATATGAAAATTAGAAGAGTAAATTCAATACATATTGCTGCCATATAATGGAAAGTTGTTACATCATATACGCCAGTAAATTGCCCTTTAGCAGCAAAAGCTGCAATTACAATTGGCAGTGCAGGTGTTATCCACCCTGGGGCCATTGGTTCTCCAAACAATATAGGACCAGATGCGATCAATGTTCCAGCAATAAAACTTAAAGCGATACCATCTTCAAAACTAAGACCAAGACCCATTGCAACAGGAACTGCTGCAAAAGCTGTAGCTCCTGAAATTACCATTCCTTGAAAAAACTCACCAGCCCTAAATTTAATATGTATAAATGGTATCCTCAACGTAAATGGTCCCCATTTAATTCCTTTACTATTATTTACTGCATTCATTTAGTTAACTCTCCCATTGCGTTTTCTAAACCTTTTAAAGTTAAAGGATACATTCTATCGTCGAATAAGTCTTTCAAAATACAAACAGATGATGAATAGTCCCAGTGGTCATCAGGAACAGGATTTAGCCAAGCCATGTTATTAAAATGCTCTGAAAGTCTATTAATCCAGGTTACGCTGGGTTCCTCGTTCCAGTGCTCAATACTTCCACCTGAATTGGTTATTTCATAAGGAGCCATTGTGGCATCACCCACAACAATAATTTTGTAATCAGATGAATATTTATTAATGATGTCTTGAACAAGGAATCTCTCTTGCGATCTTCTTCTGTTATCTTTCCATACAGATTCATAAATAGAGTTATGAAAATAGAAATATTCTAGATGCTTGAATTCTGTTTTAATTGCTGAAAAAAGCTCTTCACAAATCTTTATGTATGGATCCATTGAGCCACCAACATCAAAAAGAACAATCACCTTAACGGCATTAGATCTTTCAGGAACCATTTTAATATCTAGATATCCTGCATTTTTGGCGGTTGATTTTATAGTTCCATCCATATCTAGCTCAAGATCATTGCCATGTCTGGCAAATTTTCTAAGGCGTCTTAAGGCCATCTTCATTTCTCTAGTTCCAATAATGATAGAGTCATCCAGATTGCTATATTGTCTTTGTTCCCATACCTTTACAGCAGATTTTTGACCGCCCTCTCCCCCAACTCTTATTCCTTCTGGGTTTTGGCCGCCATGTCCAAAAGGTGAAGTTCCATTAGTACCAATCCATTTGTTACCACCTTCATGCCTATCCTTTTGTTCTTCCAATCTTTTTTTAAACTCTTCAAGCAATTTATCTAGACCTCCAAGAGATTTAATCTTTTTTAGCTCTTCTGGATCTAATTCTTTTTCAAATGCTTTTCTTAACCAGTCTTCAGGAATCAAAGCTTGGAAAATATCTTCTAATTTTTCTATACCCTTAAAATAAATATCAAAAGCTTTATCAAACTTATCATAATGTTTTTCATCTTTTACAAGTATTGCTCTTGATAAGTAATAGAAATCATCAATATTTGCATAGACCAATTGTTTTTCAAGAGCGCCAAGAAGATCTAATAACTCTCTAAGTGAGCATGGAACACCAGAAGATCTTACGGTTTGAAAAAGATTTATAAGCATTTATTTCGATGAAGCAGATTCTCTTCTAGACATAAATGCCAATCTTTCTAGAAGTTGCACGTCTTGCTCATTTTTCAATAAAGCACCGTATAAAGGAGGAATTGCTTTAGATGAATCTGCATTTTTTAGAATCTCATCAGGCATATCATCTGACAGTAATAATTTTAACCAATCAATTAATTCTGAGGTTGATGGTTTCTTTTTAAGTCCAGGAATTTTACGAAGGTCAAAAAATATCTCCAGAGCCTCGTTAACAAGCTTCTTTTTAATCTTTGGATAATGTACGGAAACAATTTTGTTCATAGTTTGTCTATCTGGGAATTGTATATAGTGAAAAAAGCATCTTCTTAAAAATGCATCTGGCAACTCTTTTTCATTATTAGAAGTCATTATGATCAAAGGCCTATGTTTAGCTTTAATGGTTTTGCCAGTCTCGTAACAAAAGAATTCCATTCTATCTATTTCTTGAAGAAGATCATTAGGAAACTCTATATCAGCTTTATCAATCTCATCAATGAGCAAAACAACCTGTTTATCAGATTCAAATGCCTCCCATAATTTACCTTTATTAATATAATTTGCTATATCCTTAACCCTCTCATCACCAAGCTGCGAGTCTCTAAGCCTTGTTACGGCATCATATTCATATAGTCCTTGTGAAGCTTTGGTGGTTGATTTGATATGCCATTCGATTAGCTCTAATCCCAAGGCATCGGCTACCTCTATTGCAAGAAGAGTTTTTCCAGTACCTGGTTCACCTTTGATAAGCAAGGGTCTCTCCAGCGCTGCTGCTGCATTAACAGCTAAACTTAGATCTTCTGTTGCTATATAATTTTTAGTTCCTTTAAATTGCATCTTTATTCCCTGTATTTTGATAATTTTTCATCTGACTTAAGTATTCTAGTCAGTTGTCTGCTTGAAGCAACAAAATTTCCATTCAAATCCCAAATTCTTGCATCTTGCTCAAAGTAACCTTTTCTAATATCAGAAGCATTAAAGTCTGCAAATAGCTTTGAGGTTGTGGGCATCATCCGGATATGGGTTGTTAAAGTGATTGTTGGTATCCATCCTAATGCACCATATTTATTTGAAACAACTGGCGGAAGAATATCTGAATAATAGAAAAGGCAGAATTGATCAGGGATTCCTCCAGACATCTCAAGGAAAGCTGAACATCTTGCCTCTGCATGATTATTATTTTCTTCTCTGTCCCACCAAGCATGCTTGGGGTTAATTTTACAATCAAGCTGTTTAATAAATGATGGCGTAAACCCTTTGGAGATCATGTCATAATTTAAGCTTTTATAATTATCGTGATTTTCATCATCAAAGATTTTAGGAAGAGGTGTATTCAGACCATCAAAGCCCTTCATATGTTCAAAGTCAGAGCATGTCCCTGTAAGTGTTGCGCATACTTTTTCATCTTGGATTAGTTTTACAAAACCAGATGAACTTCCTCTGCTAATTTTAAGAATATCTACTTCTAAAAATACTTCTTTTGCTTCTGTTCTATCTAAATATTGGATAGATGAGCTGATAGATATGGAGTGAGGTAAACATGAAATCAAAGCATTATTCATAACTGCTTTTAGATATCCGCCATGTGGTGTCTTGCCTACAAAATAATCTTTGTTTGGCGTTATTTTAAATAAGCTATTAGATAGTTTTTTAACAGAAATAGCTGATTGGAATTTTTTAAATTGATTCATGTTTCATGATTTTAGTTCATAATTAGAGATATATAAAACTTAAAATTATGAATAAATTATTTGACATAGCATGTAACTTTACGAGTGATAGATTTGATGAGGATTTAGATGACGTAATCATAAATGCAATTAGTAACAATGTTGACAAGTTTTTATTAGTATCTGCAGAGATAAAAGATATAGACAAAATTTTAAAAATAAAGAATTCATATACTGGTAATTGTTTTTTTACATCTGGTATTCATCCCCATCATGCAAATGATTTTAATGAAGAAACGCCCGAGCACTTAGAGAATATTATCTTGATGCATAAACCTAATGCTGTTGGGGAAACTGGTCTAGATTTTTTTAGAAATATTTCATCTTACGAGAATCAAATATATGCTTTTGAGGAGCAAATAAAAATCGCTATTAAACACAGTAAACCATTATTTCTTCATCAAAGAGATTCGCATAATGACTTTATTAAAATATTAAAAAAATATAAAGATTACCTACCCAAGTGTGTTGTTCACTGCTTTACCGGTTCTAAAAATGAGCTAGACGAATATTTGGAATATGACTTTTTTGTTGGTCTAACTGGTTGGATATGTGATGAAAGGAGAAACCATGTCCTTAGAGAGACCGTTAAAAGCATTCCTATTGAAAAGCTGATGATAGAAACTGATTGTCCTTATTTAATACCAAGAAATATTAAAACAAAGGGAAACAGGAATGAGCCCTCTTTTTTACCTCATATAGCTAATGAGGTTTCTATGTTATTAGATATTGATAAAGAAACCCTTATAGACCAGACATATAATAATGCAATTAAGTTCTTTAACTAAAAGCTTTTGGGTCTAGATTAAATTTTTCTATCAAGCTTGAGGTATCTGCTCCCTTCTCTCTAGAGTTGTGTCTAATATCTAATTTAGATTTAGAAAATCTTGGAGATGGTTTTGGCTGAGTTACCCCGTCAAGGGAAGTAAATGTGCTCCTTGCAACATTATGCTCATTCAAAGGAGCCTCAGAAAGAGAAAGTACTGGCGTTACACAGCCATCTGTATTTTTAAATATTGATGCCCAATCATCCCTATCTTTAGTAAGGATTATTTTTGCCACTTTAATTTTAAGGTCAGGCCATTTAGTTTTATCCATTTGATCCAAGAATTCACTATCTTTAATACCAAGTTTTTCTAAAAAAATACTGTAAAATTTCGGCTCAATTGAACCAATGGCTAAAAATTTCCCATCAGCACATTCATAGGTGTCATAGAAATGTGCAGCTCCATCTAGTAAGTTAGATCCTCTAGCATCTTCCCAATAACCCATCTGATTAAAAGAATAAAAAAAACTCATTAACATAGACGTCCCATCAATCATTGCAGAATCAACAATCTGACCCTCTCCCGTTTTAATTTGATGAATAAATGCTGCGGTCATGCCAAGAGCAAGATGCATGCCTCCGCCACCATAGTCACCAATTAAATTTAGAGGAGGTGATGGAGGAGAATCATTTCTACCCATAGCGCCAAGAGCACCAGTTAGCGAAATATAATTAATATCATGCCCTGCATTTTTAGACATAGGACCGTCTTGGCCCCAACCTGTCATTCTTCCATATACAAGCTTCGAGTTAACATTAAAACAATCATCAGGACCTAAACCCAAAGACTCCATTACTCCAGGCCTATACCCCTCAATCAATCCATCCACTTGAGATATTAATTTAAGGATTTCATCTCTTGAGGAGATGTTTTTAAGGTCTGCAGTTAATGAATACTTAGATCTATTATGAATATCAAATTTATTGTAAATGCCTTTTTCATTATTTCTATTAATAGTTATAACTTCAGCCCCAAGATCAGCAAGAGCCATTCCGCAAAATGGTCCTGGGCCTATGCCAGCAAATTCAACTATCTTGATACCATTTAAAGGACCCATAAGCTAATACTATTTGAAAAGATTGAATTTGACTAATAAATTTGGAAGTAATGTTAGTGATGATATAAAAGAAATAATTAATGCCATGCTAGTAAAAATTCCAAATAGCACTGTTGGAAAAAAATTAGAAAAAGCTAGTATTGAAAAACCAATAGAAATTGTAGCTGCTGTATAAAATAAAGCTCTTCCAACATTTATATGAGAATTTCGCATAGATACCATTGGGTCTTTTGTTTTTTTCATTTCTTTTTTATATCTATACATATAATGAATGGTGTTATCTACAGCCATACCTACGCTTATTGCTGCCACTGTAATTGTCATTATGTCTAGCGGAAGTCCAAGAAGTCCTAATGTACCAATAACTGATAGTGCAACAAACACATTTGGAATGAGGCCTACTATCATTGCCTTGAAGGTTTTAAATATTGCTAAAAACATTAAAGCAATAACAGCAAACACAATTGATATAGAACCAATTTGAGCTGCGAATAGTGACTGCAGCATATTATTATAAAGAACTGCAAGCCCTGTAATCTCAAACTGATCCTCATCAAGGTTAAACTTTTCAATTAAATCATATTCAATTTCTTTAATTAAATTATTTCTATTTAAACCAGATGAAGTTTCAACAACTCTTGTTGAAATTCTTACAACTGAATCATCTTCGTTAATGTAGGAATATAGCAATGTATCTTTTATGTCTTCTGGCAATACTGACCTTAATAAGGCCAATTCAAGATCATTAAGATCTTCGCCTTCATTAATTTCTCTGGCAAGCTTAATCCCACTTGCAACACTTAAAACCTTTCCTATTTCGTCCTTAGAATCTAAGTAATCATGAATATCTTCGAGTTTTGATAAGCTATAGATATTCCACCAATAACCAGATGCATTAGAAGACTCATCTTCAAATAAATCATCAATAAAAAGATCATCATCCTCAGCAGCATCTTCAATAAAACTCTCTGTGGGCTCGGAGATTATAATATCAAGTGTTGCTGTGCCTCCTAGATCCTTATCTATCTTTAGCATTCCTTTGTATATTTCTGTAGAACTATCAAAATAATCTATAAATTTATTTTCAACTTCTAATTTTGTCGCTCCAAAGGATAGAAGACATGCCATTACTATAGAAAATGTAAAAATATAAATATGATTCCTTTTAGAAAGCCTGTAAAAGATACCTGTAATTCTATGAAGCCTTAAAACATCCTTTGTGTTTGTATTTTTAATTAGCATTAAAGCACTAGGAATAAAGGTAAAGGTTGTCATGAATGCAAATAGTATTCCTACAGTCATCATCTTGCCAAATTCTATTACTGGCTTCAGATCACCGGTCAGCAAAGACATAAAAGCAATTCCAGTTGTAAAAGCAGCAAAGAAACACGGGGCTATGATTTGTTTTAATGTAGTATCTAGCCTTTTTTGCCTTGAAGAAATTTCATCTTTTAATTCGTTAAACTTTACTAAAACATGCACTGTTAAGGAAATAGTTAATATCAATAAAAGGGCAATAAAGTTTGATGATACAACACTAATTTTCCAATCCATAAAACCAAGAAATGCAGCAGTGGAAAATGTTGCTAAAAACGCATTAGTTAATGGCAAAAATACAAACCAAATATTTCCGAAGAATAAGTAAAGCATTAATGCAAAAACAATGGCAACGCCAATTCCAAAGACAATTAAATCATCTTGTATGAATGTCATCATATCGGTAGCAATCATGGAGGGACCACCAAGATAAATAGTTCCATAATTTTTAAAAGAAGAAATTGTTTCTCTTATAGCCTTTATAGTTTCAATATTCTGTTTTGAGATATCGTCATTGAGTTTTGAAATTTCAATATTTAACCTACTGACAGATTTATCATCCCCTGATTCAAGTGATATATATCTTCTATCTATTAAATTATTGTAATTTTCATTATCTTTTAGATTTATTTGTATAGCTGTTGTATTTCCGTCATCACTGATAATAAGACTTTGATATATAGGATTATTTAAGAACTCAGCTTTTGCTAGTGCAAGGTCAATGTTTGGATTATCAAGATCTTTTAAATTATCCGAAACATCGACCAGAGGAACTCTTGGTTGAAAAAAAACCGGTGCGTCTATAATTGATAAAACAGATTCTACTCTATCTATTTGCTCAAGCTTTGTATCAAGTTCTTTAATTATTTCAATAACATCATTTGAAAAAATCTCATCATAAGGCTCAAAGACAATTATTAAAAAATCTGAGCTGCCGAATTCCTTCTCAATGTTTCTATAAGTTTTTAAGGCCTGGTCACCTTCTATAACCAAGGCATCTGATGAGGCATCAAGCTTAAAATTATTTATTCCATATGAGCTTGCAAACATTAACAAGCCTAAAAATAAAAGAATAAATTTATGGTAGTGATTTATTAAATTAAGATATTTTTTCATTTTTTATTTACGCACTCAGGGGATTCTAAATCTGAAGTATTTTTTTTAAATTCTTCAATTGTGAATAAATGCAATGATAATGCATGAATATCATTCAGAATATCTGACAATACTAGATGCACTTTTTTATGACGATCTATTATTTTTAATCCAATAAAATCGTCAGATACAAGTATAAGTTTAAAATGTGATTCCGAATTAACAGATGTATTGTGGAGATAACTCTCATTAGTGACATCAATTAAATCTACTTTGAAAGAATCTGAGCATAGTTTTTTTAATTTTGAGTTAATATCCATTTGGTTAATTATTTAACTATAAAGCTGCTTGGATTACTATCCATCTAAAGAAGGATTAAGATTAATATTATTAATTGTTTTGATAACCTGTTCCCAATGAAGCCAATTTTCAGTGTCCAAAGATGCTGCATACTCTGCTGCTCTTAGCATGGCAATCGTCTCAGCCTCTTCCCCATATTGAGATATTAGTGCCATAGCTGTATTTTTAATGTTTTTTTCATTATTGGTAAATTTAAAGCTAGCCATTAGATATTAATTTTATATCAGCTCGTTCAATCATTCCCCAATCAATAATCTTAAAGTTGCCTTGATTTGTTTCGACTAAAGCGGTGCATGATTCAACCCAATCACCACAGTTATGATAAGAGACACCATTAATAGTCGAAATTTCAGCTTTGTGTATATGCCCGCAGACAAGACCGTCAAAATCTCTTCTTTTACATTCATTTGATAATGACTCTTCATAATCTGACATTTTATTAACTTTCTTTTTTGCCTTATCCTTTAAGTATTTTGCCAATGACCAATATCCAAAACCGAATCTTGATCTAAAGAAATTTAAAATAATATTGATCTTAAGAAGTAAGGTATAAATCTTATCTCCAAGAATAGAAAGTCTTTTTCCATATCTTGTTACGACATCAAATTGATCACCATGAATAATTAAAAGTTTCTTCCCCTTCACGGTTGTGTATGAATGCTCTTCTTTGAGCTCAAGGTTCCCAAGCTCAAGTGGTTGATAGTTTCGAAGAAAATCATCATGATTTCCTGTTATATAAATTACCTTAGTGCCCTCTTTTGATTTATTTAAAAAATTATTAAATACGTCACTATGAGACTGCGGCCAATATAACTTTGACTTAAGTCTCCAACAGTCGATAATATCACCAACTAAAAAAAGATTATCACAAGAATGATTATTAAGAAAATTGTTTAGAAAGTCTGATTGACATCCCTTAGAACCAAGATGAATATCAGAAAGAAAGATAGATTTATAGTCAGACATATCGTTATTATAACAAAGTGTTAATTGCAAAAACGTATTAATTTATGAACATTTTATGGATTAAAGATGGAAAGCTAGGCCATGAGAAGCAAGTGGAAGCTTTGCTTCGTGAAATTAAAATTTCTCAAAATGTTAATATCCAAGAGATTGCAATAGATAAGATCAAAAATGATGCGCTTGAATGGCTGACCTTTGGTTTATTTAAATCAAGTACGAATAAAATTCATGATTTTGATTTTGATTTAATTATTGGGGCAGGCAGTAATACCCATTTAAAAATGGTCAATCTCAAAAGAAAATATAAAAAAGTAAAAATAGTTTCGATCCTATGTCCTAATATTATTTTTAGAAAGTCATTCGATTTTATATGCTTGCCTTTTCATGATTCAAATAAAAAAATAAGTAAGTCAAAATCTATTTACTTCGAAGGTTCTCTTTCTAGTGTTTATGATGGTTCTGTTGAGGAGAGTTTGGGCATGTTTTCAATTGGCGGTAAAAACAAACATTATGAATTTAATGAGGACTACATTTTAGAACAAATTCGTTTTTTATCTTCAATTTATCCATATAAGATTTGGCATATCTTTAACTCAAGAAGAACACCAGATTCTATGAATAATAAAATTTACAATTTAATTAAAGATTTCAAAAATCTTAATTTTGAAGATATAAATAATAGTGAGAGCAAAAATATATATAAAGATATTCTTAAGAGCTCATCGATCAGAGTAATAACAAGAGATAGTGTTAGCATGGTATACGAAAGCCTTTCATCCTCTGGAAAAAGTTTTTTATTTGATATGGATGCAAAGCAATCTAATAAAATTGTAAAAAATATAAGCATGCTAATTAACGAAAGAAGGATAGGATCTTTGGATAAAAATCTGATGGCAGATGGATTATATAAACTTCAGCTAAGACCTCAAAATAAACACTTTGATGTTTTACGTGAGGTTGAAAAGCTGGCTTATACAATCTTAAAGAGACTGAAAAAGTTATGAAAATAATTCATATAGTAATGAGTGATTCATTTGCAGGGATTGAGCAACATGTAAATGAACTTGCTTGTGATCAAAAAAATGAATCTGATATAAAAATAATAGTTTCTTCGGGTATATTAAAAAAGTTTAATTCCGGACTGGAGCTAATAGAGATAGAAAATTTTGGAAGAAGGTCAATCTATCAAATTCTAAAACTCGCATATCTTATTAATAAAATAAATCCTGATATTGTGCATTCTCACGGAACAAAGACCACACAAGTTATTAATATTGTAAAAAAATTTATACCTTTCAAACACCTTGCAACTATCCATGGGGTGAAGAAAAATTTAAAAGCCTATGAGAAAGCTGATTTAGTTATAGGGGTCTCATCTAAAACAGTTGCTAACCTAAATGTGGAGACAAAGGTTATTTCAAACTGGTGGTCACCTTTAATGTCTAGTAATAGTATTATCAGGACAAATGAGTATGCATTGTCAGTAGGGAGACTGGAGAAAGTTAAAGGTTTTGATTTGCTTATTAAATCATGGAAGAATGTTAACTCAAACCTCTTAATAGTTGGAACTGGTAAAGAATATAATAATCTTAAATCATTGATATCAAGTTATAAATTAGATAAAAAAATAAAGATTATCAATGAAGTTAGTCAGGATAAATTAGTAGATCTCTATAAAAAAGCTTCGGTTCTTTTGGTGGCATCTCGAAGTGAGGGTGGCCCAAGAGTAGCGCTTGAAGCTCTTAATTGTGGGGTGCCTGTTCTATCAACTGATGTTGGTCATATGAATCAAATTCTTCCCAAAGAGTTTTTAGCTATGCCAGATGATATTAATTCACTTACAAAATTGATTAATAATTATGTAGATCAAGTAGAAAATTTTGATCAATCATCTATATATGAATATGTAAGAAGTGAATTCTCAGTTCAAAAAAAATCAATGCAAATTAAAGAAATTTATGAAGATTTATTAATTAGATCTTGATATAACGAGATTGTTGAATTTATCATTCTTTCTGAAAGATAGGTATTAGGCTTAGGTAGGTAAAAGTTTTTTTCTGATATTTCTATAGTCTTTTCCATTAATGACTCTATATTATTTAAATCAACTAAGCCGTATGGAAAAAGCTCTTGAAGAATTTCTTTTGTTCCACCATGGTTCCAGCCTATAACTTTAGCTCCAGATGACAAAGCTTCAATGGTAGTTCTTCCAAAAGGCTCAGGCTTAATTGATAAATTGTATACGAGGTCTGATATTTTATAGATATTAGAAATATCATTTCTAGAGCCTGTGAATGTAATGTACTCACCTATACCTTTTTCAGCAACTTTGTCTTTTAACTCTAATAGATATGCCTGTTTCTTTCTAGATGTTGGACCAACAACTAAAGCATGAAATTTACTATCTTTCATTGAAGAAATTAGCTCAATGAAGCTATCAACACCTTTCCATTGAGATATCCTTGTTGGAAGAGTTAGTATAATTTTATCCCTAGTCTGTGGAAACTCATCGTACCAGGACTCTAACCACTCAGTTTCTGGACTATCTTTATTAAACACTTTTGGATCGCAACCGCGTGGAATAATAGTTATTTTTGAATTATCAACATCATATGTATCAACTATATAATCTCGGACTGTTTTGCTGATTGCTATTATGTGATCAACTTTTGACATAACTTGGCTATATATAGGAGTGCTATAAAGACCATGAAATGTAGAAACAAGTATTGGTTTCTTTTTTAATTTTTTAAAAGCATAAAAATTTATCCAAGCAGGCATTCTTGATCTAACATGAACTATATCAGGTTGATTATCCTCATATATTTTTGCAAGCTTAGATGCCAGGAAAAAAGATAAAGGATTTTTTTTATGAACTGGAAGACTTATATGGGTTCCGCCATTTGCTTCAATGTCAGCTTCAAAAATACCACCATTTGAAATAACAATGGATTCATGCCCTTTTTCTACAAGCGCCTTGGAGAAGTCTTTAGTACCTCTTTCAACGCCGCCAATATTTAATTCAGGTAAGATTTGAATAACTTTTAGCTTATTCATGCCTTAATGCTATTACTGGATCTAATTTAGCAGCTTTATTGGCAGGCCATATTCCAAAAAATAATCCAACTAGAGCTGAGAAAGATATTGATCCAATTATTGCAACTAATGGCATTTCAAAAGGCCAGCTAAAGATAGAAGTTAAAAGAGCTAGTAATGATGTTCCAATCAATACTCCAATAATGCCTCCAATTCCACAAAGAAGAATAGCTTCTACAATAAACTGAAGCATAATTATGTTTCTCGATGCTCCAAGCGCTTTTCTTAAACCAATCTCTCTTGTCCTTTCAGTTACAGAAACAAGCATTATATTCATAACCCCTATTCCTCCAACTAGTAGGCTTATAGCAGCAATTCCTGCAATTAAAAAAGTAAAGATATTTGTAGCATCTCTGCGTAAATCTGAAAATTGACTATAGTCAGCAATTCTAAAATCATTATCCTGGCCTGGGCCAATATCATGCTGTTGTCTTAATATTCTCTCAATAGACATCATCACTTGTTCAATATTGGCATCATTAGCAACGCCTACATTAATGGAATCAACCCTAACCCTTCCAAATATTCTTTGCGCAGCTGTTAATATAGGGACGTATAGCTCTTCATCAGGGCTTTGCCATCCTGTTGAACCTTCCTCTTTTAATATGCCTACAACTTCGTATGAAACGCCTGCAATTGTAATTTGTTTACCTAATAGTGCATCAGGTCTTGTTTTTAGTTCTTGAGGAATTTTTGATCCAACCACCACAACTTTTCTTCTTGCTAAATTATCCTCCTCATTAAATAATCTTCCAAGATCAAGGTCATAACCTCTAACATTAAAGTGTATTGGTAAATAACCCCCAACTCTTCCGCTTATATTAGCTGTATTGAATTTAATCTGCCTAGAACCTGTCATTGTTGGAGAAATTTTCCAACTATGCTCAAGATCCTTTTCTAGAGCTGCTGCATCTTTAATCACAAGAGGATTTAAGCCCTGAGTTACTGCCCCTCTTTTTCTTTGACTAGGGCCAACGTAAAGCGTTCTACCTCCAAGATCATCAATTTTTTCATCTAGTGACTTTGAGGCACTTGAACCCAAACCAATAATTGCAATAACAGCCGCTGTTCCAATAATAATTGCCAAGGCAGTTAAAAAAGAGCGTATTTTATTTGATCTTATTGATGATGATGCAGATTGAAGAGCTTCTCTAAATAGAGATAAATCTACCATGAATGGTGATACTAATTTCTTAATACTAGAAAACATATCTATCAACCAAAGCTAAATGAGGCACTCACACGCTCTTTAAATCTTTTTTGATAATCAAAAAGGCTTTTGCTTGGCATAATATAAATAGTATCTCCTTGATTTAAGCCATCTATAATTTCTACATTAGCCAAGTCAGAAACACCAATTTCTACCCATGTTAATAACGGTCCACTTAATGAGTCTTTTATAACAATAAATTTATTAAAATTTTCACCTGTTACCTGGTCTTCAAGAAATTTATCAATATTTTCTTTTGGCATATTAATTATTGAAGCTGCAGAATAAATATCTTTTCTTGTTCTTAATGACATGGATGGAGTGCTTAAAGCAACTTCTTTATTTAAAACATCAATAACAACATCTGTATTCATGCCAAGAAGTAACAAGTTTTCTTTATTGTCTATATCAATTAAAACAGGGAAAGTTGTAACATTTTGCTCAACTCTTGCTTTAGGTTCTATTTTAGAAACAGTACCAAAGAATTCTTTATCTCTGTATGCGGCTACCTTGATAGACACTTTTTGACCTATAGAAACTTTGCCAACATCAATCTCATCAACAAGGGCCCTTACCCTTACCTTTGAAAGATCTGCCATTGTCATTAAAACTGTACCTCCGCCAACAGCTTGAGTTGGTGATGATATAACCTGACCAACTTCGACAGGTCTAGATATTACTGTTCCTGAGACAGGAGATCTAACCACTGTATCATCTAATGCGATTTTGGCATTTTCATAGGTAACTTGAGTTCTTACAAGAGTAGATTTGGCTTGGGCAAAGTTCTCTTGTATATCTTCAAAATCTTTGTCAGATATACTCCCTTTTTCATGAAGTTCTTTTCCTCTATTAAATTGAGCCTCAGCATTTTTAAGCCTTACGTTAGAAGCAGTAAGGTCTGATTTAGATTGGTCTAAAATATTTTTTGGAGTCCTTTGATCAATTTGAGAAAGCATTGATCCCTTAGAAATAAAATCACCTACTTCAGCACCTAAAAAAAGAATTTCACCAGAAGCTTTGGATTTAATTTCTACAGATGATATGGCTTCAATTAAGCCAGATGCTTCGATTGAAACAAATAATTTTTTTGCGGAGACTTCATCTTTTTTATAAAAGTTTGCTAAAGCTTCATCTTGTTTAGGTTCATCCTTTGAAGATAAAGAAAAATATGCAACAACTATTGCGATAATGCCAACTATTATCAATTGCTTTTTATTAATTTTATTCATAAGTGTTCCTAATTAATTAATTCTATCAGATTCAATGAGACCATCTCGTATTTTAATAACCCTTTTGCATTGATCAGCGATTTCTTGCTCATGAGTAATCAAAA
>CALSQM010000014.1 GCA_943788515.1 uncultured SAR86 cluster bacterium | reverse complement strand
TTTAAGATAGAACGAAGTGAAGTTAGAAAGGACGGCGACCTGTGAAAGATTGTCTTTTAAAATTTCGTGATGACCCTTCAGGCTTAAAATCCCGATATTTTTGTTAATGGCGGAAATGTTACTGAGAAATTGCATATATAAATTCAATGTATTAAATTAATACATATATAAAATAATAATTGGAGAAAGACATGGGAATTAAATTTGATGGGACTAATGTAAAAAATGGTTCAAAAGTTGTTGCAAATATGAAGCGTCCTGATGAGCTCAAAGATGGCAGTTCCTCTGGTGGCAAGACATTAGGAAACATTAAGAGAAGAGATGAAATCAAAGATGGCAGTTCCTCTGGTGGTAAAACTTTATGCAATGTTAAGGATGGTAAAAATATTAGAGATGGAAGTTCTTCTGGAGGTAGGCCGCTTATTAAAATTTCTGATGCTGCAAAACAGATAGGCACTTCATCTACAGGCCCATCAACTGCGCTTGTATGGTGGTTTTTTGCTAAATAAATATTGTGTTCTTTAAGAAGTTTCTAAAATATTAACTTATATAGAAAATTGTAATGATATTGTCCATAAATCTGAAATATCAGCCAACATATCTCCATCGAAATTATCTGAAATCCATATTCCGTCTTTTTTCTCTAGGCATAAGCCGCAATCCGTTAGCTTCATAGTATTATCTTCTTCATCAACAAACTCCCATAATTTTTTCATCAAATGCTCCAATATACTATGATGAAGCTCATTGCTCTCATGTAACTCATCAAACTCATCAAAATTAAGATGTTTATGTATTGAATTTTCACTATCAATAATAAAAAATCCGCCATCATTTTCGCCACCTCCAGCATATCCGTAATAGGCACCTAAGTAAAAATCACCATTGATGTCTGGCACAACTGTTATAAAGATTGCAGCATTTACCACATCATTATCACTGGAAATATAACCATCCAGTAAAAATTCTGTGTTATTGATTTCGATTGAGAGATTCATAATCTATTAAATTATTTGTAGTAAACATAAAAGTATATTATGTTTTAAATTAATACAATATATTTATATAAATAATGGATTAAGTATTTAAAAGCAATGGGAGTTCTTATAAAGCGAGGCTCTCTTAGAAAAGGAGATAAATATGCTTAGATGGTTAGTAAGATCAACAGTTGCAGGCTCAGCAAATGGCGATGTAAAAAATGAATCAAACAGAGCAAGCAGAAAGGCAAATGACGCAAAAAGACAATTTGACTATGCAAAACGTGAAAAAGATCTAGATAAAAAAATGACCTATCTTGCTGAGGGAATGTCCTATTTATCTGAATCTGTTGAACATGTGTCAAATACTACTGTTCCTCTTGCAAAAGTTGCCTTTGCAGCGTCACTATTGGTTGAGAATGTTCAAGACAACCTTGATGAACAAACTAAAGATATTGTAAAGCAATTAAAAAATTAAATTAAAGGAGAGATTATGATTACAAAAGATGAGTATCTTTTAAGAAATTTTTCAAAGATTAAACATAAAAAATGGGAACTCTTTGTAATAACAAGAATATTGCACCTGCTAGATGACCATGATATTGAATATGTTTGTCAGCAGTATGTAAAGGTCAAAGGAAATAAGCATTACCTAACAGATTTATGCTTTCCTTCTTTAAAATTATATTATGAAATTGATGAGGGTCAGCATGGTGCAGAGAAGCATCTTGACAATGATAAAATTAGACAACGAGAAATATTAGAAGCAACTGATTGGGTGGAAAAAAGAGTAAGGGTATACGATAGTCAAAATCGAAGTTTAGGCAGAGATCTTAATGAAGTGATTCAAGAAGTAGATGAATTTATTGGTTATGTAAAAGAAAGAAAGAAAGATTTTGAAAAAAGCTCAGGTAAGAGAATCACTTGGGATTATAAGAATAAGTTTAGCTCAGGGAAATATCTAGAAAGTGGATCTATTGATGTCAAAGATAATGTTGTTTTATTAAACCACAGGGATTGTTTAAAATTATTTGGTTACAAGAGTGATGGGCATTTTCAACAAGCCTGGTGGGATAGGGGCACTAAAGATCTTAATCAAGCAGTGTGGTTTCCAAAACTTTACCCAAATAAAGAGTGGGACAATAGCCTATCCCTAGATTCATTAACCATTACTGAACAAAAAAAAATTAATGGTAAGGTTGTCAAGATTGGCTTGCCCAAGGAAACTAGACTGCGAGATAGAATAGTTTTCGCACATTATAAAAATATATTTGGGCAAACGGTTTATAAATTTTATGGAATTTATGAGACTGATAGGAGCGCTTCAAATGCATATAAACATATACATAGAAGAATTAAAACAAAAATTAATTTAAAAAATTATATTTGAGGGCTATTTGATGCAATCTTGGAGCTTTGTATAAATTGCATACATGGCATAGGTATCGAGCCAACAATAGTCAAAAAGTTTTTTTCTTTTTAAAGAAACCTCTTCTTTAGTTTGATTTCTCATCTCTTTGTATGCTGCAGACGCCATTCCTCCATTACTTATTTCTAAATTTTTATAATCTAGCTTTTGATCCTCCGGACAAAGAACTGGCAATACCTTTTTAATAGAAAATCCTCCCCCAAAATCATGATGATAATATCCGCCACCTCTGAAAGGAATTATAAGATCTATAAATCTATCATTTAACTTAAGTAAATCAGATGCAATATCTGGACAGTGGTCTGCTAAGTCCTTTATTCGACTCATTTCAAATGATTGGTTATACGCCATTATCGTTCCACTTTTTGGTAAATTTTTTAAGAGACTTTCTGCAATAGCTCTGCGGGGGTCTTCATTAATATCAGCAATAAACTCATAGTGAATTAACTCTTTATGTTTTGAATCAATGCTATCTTGTATGTGTAGGGAGTACTGAAAAGGAATTTGCATATGTGCTTTTTGGCCATCGTAAATAGGAACTGCATCTGTAAAGGTCTCAAAATCGAAATAGCTAATAGGATAATCTACAGCCTCAATAAATGAATTGATCTTTGTTTTATTAATAATTGGTTCTGAGATTTCATAAGCCTTTATTTGATTTAACTGAAGTGAACTCAGTTTTATGCTGGTATCAAGCTTTTCAAATGTATCCATGCCTTGATTGTATAAAGATAATTTTTTATCAGTATTCATCCTATATAGTCTAAAAACTGAATTTAAATCTTTAGCGCTTCTTGGCCAACATCGATCAAGATATTCACACTCATGAGGCTTATTACAATGACTTCCTATATCTATTTTTGGTTCAATATTAGAATTAGTTGCATGTTGGATTTTATCAAGTCCATCTTTAATATTGGCTTGATTGCTAAGTACAAAGCTGGATAGGTGATGAAGAGAGAAAAGTTCTTTGATATCTATATCCCCTTTCTTAGAATACTTATTATTAAGAGTAATTACATAGATGTCATTTAGCTCTAGTTCAATAACTTTATCTAAGACATACCATTGCAGGCTGGCGTCTTCTTTATGGTATGAACGAAGATTTGATGAAGATTTAACCTCATAAATATTCCAGCCTTCTGGTGATAGATGCATGATATCTACTCTGATGAATACACCCTCTTTCATGAAGGATGCCTCATAAATTGTTTGGCTTCCTGATATGATTGCATCCATAGTGAGGTCGCACATATCTTTAAAGCCACTACTTCCTTTAATGAATGGTATTTCAATGCCTCCAGGAAATAATTTTTTAGCCTCCTCTCCAACCTCATTACCTGCACTCAATCTTTCTTTTGAAGATTCATCAGGGCGGTTGGTTGGATCAATGCCATTAATATTGAGCCATAACGCTTTATGACATTGTTGTCCTTTTATGAATTTAGATTTTGAAAGCATTGTTTTATAAAACCATTTAAATTTAAAGATCTATTCTTTTCTTATTTTTTTCATCAAAATATTCTCTTAGGAATTTTACAGACTCCTTGTAGTCATTCGAATCTTTTGTTTTTTGTTTAAAGGCTTCAATATATAAATCAATTTTTTTACTTGTAACTTGTTCTTTTGCAATTTCTGGTACTGAACTTACTTCAGATGACTCATCAATTAAGAATCTAAGAACTTCATTGCTTATAGTTTTTTCACTAGCAAGGAACTCGGCTTTTTTAAATTCTGCGCGATAGCCGTCACCCTTTATTACTTTATTTACTTCGTCAACTTCTCTAATCTTTCTTTTGTGATCAAATTCTATTCCGGATTTGGTAAAAATTAATGGAGCGCTGTCATGCTTTGGATGTGTTGCAGTTTCAATATAGATATATTCTTTTTTATATTTAATATGTATATTAATGGCTCCTATTTTCTTTTTCTTATAGTAAATTGATATGCCTCCAGCATATTTAATTACATAATCTGATTTGTGATCATCCATTGTCTTAGAAGGATCAAAATCAACAGCATTATAAGGTTCTGACTTCAGAAATTTTATATACTTATTAATTGTATTTTCTGACTCTTCAGATGGAAAATCAGGATGTTTGTTAATTAAATCGTCTTTCTCAATCCTGTTTAATTTCCAGGCCTCATAACCAGATACAAAATGTGGCTTATATGACCCTTTAGGAGGCCTTATATTTGGATTCTCTTTTGAGGAAACGCTTGTTACTGCCGTTTGTCCTAATGCAGACTCAATCATCGAGACTATTTCTTTTTTATTAAATTGCTCATCAAATATACTAATGAATTCTGATATAGCAGAGGCTTTTGCTCTTCTTCTCGGATTTATATAACAAACTCTAAATAAACACTGCTCCCAGGGCTCATTAAAATTATCTGTATTTGTTGCTTGCTCAAAGTTCTTTAACCAGTTCTCATCTGCCTCTTCTTTCTTTTGAGTCTCACGGTATGCTAAGTCTTCATCCCATTCTCTAAAATTTGGATTATCTGAAAAGAGTTGATAAATTTCAGGATGTGCTATTTGCAGACAAACCATAGCAAACATAACCATAGCTGTATCTTTGTCTTTTGTAGCATCATCGGAGCTGTCTTCGGCATCTTTTTCATTAAGAATTTTTATAAGTGCCAATGAATTTATAAGTCTTTTAATCGATCTCGGATTGCCACCTATGGACTTACTAACAAATTGATCAATTAAATCTGAGTCAAGTTCATCCTTGCCATCATAAAAGTTTATCTTATCTAAAAGGCCTAAAACATAGTTTGCAATATCATAATTGCCCATTGGCATTGAAAAGGGCAATTGGATGATCTTGTCAAAAAATGCTCTAAACTCCCACTCATTTTCAGGGGTTGGTTTTCCAAATTTACCAACGAGACCTTTAACAACAACCTGATAGTCAATCGCAAGTACAAATACACAGTCCTTAATATTAAATATATTTTTCAGAAGCTCCAGAATACTAACAGCATCTTTCGGATCAATTCTATCCAAATCATCAACATAAATAATCACCTTTCCATATCGATTTGTTTCAAGTGTTTTTATTTCTGCAACTAATACTTTTAGCTGCTCTCTTAATTCTTTTATTGAATTAGAGTTTTCGGAAAAAATATCATCTACTGCATTTACGCCAGCTACTCCCAATGTAAGAGAAGAACCAATTCTCAATGCTCCCTTCATGATGTTATTAACACCTTTAGATATTTTTTCTGACCTCTTTTTATCTATGTCTGCATCTAAAAGCTCAAGAATAATCTCATTAATAATTTTCATAAGACATTCTTCAGGCGAACATAGAAGTGAATGCTCCCATGAATTAATCCATATTTGCTTAAAGTCGTCTATTTCGTTATCAGTTTTATTAAAATGATCAAGATCATTCCAAATTTGATTGAGTAGTGAGGTCTTGCCACTGCCCCATTCTCCCTGAACACCAATTGTCATGGGTGTATCTGTTCTTTTAATAAAGTCTACTAGAGCGTTTTTATATGAAGAAATTTTAAGAGCATCATCTCCATCTACACCAAGCGCTTCGTCAACAATTCCTACCATAAGAAATTCCTAAAAAAAATTTGATTTACGTTTTAAATATACCTATATTTCACTATATGGGAAAGAAAAATATACGATTAATAATTAGAATGCTGGTAATATTGATTCCGACATATACTGTTGCATATTTAACAAATGCAATGATCTACACGATGCCAATGTTGGCAGCTTGTACTTTGATGGCAGCAAATCTCTTTAATGATGAAGAAACAGAAATTCGTGTTGATGAAGATGGCGGTGGTGATGGTGATGCGGGAACTCTAGATGGTTAGGCCTATGGGCAAGCATATTAAAATAAAAAAGAATGATAAAAAAAATATAATAAAAGACTTGCCATCTGCAGCAGATGATTGTGCTGATGTAAAGTCAAAATATAAAAAATTTAAAAAAGGGTCTGATAAGCCAAAGTTTCCACCGGTAGAATATGAACAGCCTCCTCATCATTAAATGATAATTCTTTTAGCACTTCTCTATATCGGCTATGCTGCAGCTTTTTATTACTCACATAAATCTGGATATAGTCTTCTAAGGTATCTGTATAAAAAAGAAAACATAAACATTCTTCTTTCTATAGAGATTATTTTTTTAATACTGACATCATTTATTGTATTTACCAGTCAGCCTTTTAAATGGGTTATAGCTGTTTTAATGCTAATGCATCTAATAGGCATTGCATGGCTTGTTGGCAATCCAAATAGTTATTATGAGATGTTTAACGAATCAATGGGTTTAGATGAAAGCATGATGGAGACTTCTG
>CALSQM010000013.1 GCA_943788515.1 uncultured SAR86 cluster bacterium | reverse complement strand
AAATACTATTGGCAATGAAGTTATAGAGGATGTTAATGGGTGTAATGAAACATCAAATGCTATTGGGCTAAAAGTTATTGATAGAGTAGCTACTGTTTTACAAAACTTACAAAATAAATTTGATATTGATCCTTTGCTTTTTTACAGTGATTTTATAGCCTCAGAAAATCAAGAGCTGCAAGACTATGGTCAATTAATAGTTAACTTTTTACAGCTGATTTATAAAGCAACAAATATTCTTGAGAATGAATACGATATAAAAATGAGTACTCAGTTAGACAACAAACTTATTGATATCATCCTTTCTCAGGAAGACTTTACATCAACTGCATTTTCAATTATTTCAGAAACAGAAGGTGAAATTCTAGATGATGGATATAGGAAATCTTATTTTTACTCCTTTTATGATATTGAAGCAAATCAATCAGGACAATTATTGGATGAGAATGGTAATGCGATTGAGTTAAGCCTTGAAAATCTTAAATTAAACTCAAATTTTACTATAAGAGAATTTTTATTTAGCGTCGATCCTGTTTTTGGCGATACTAAGGTAGCTTTTGAGTACAGCGAATCAGATCCTGACAACCCATACAGACATATTGATTTTGGGCTATTTACTGAAACAAGTGAACTTACAAGGTACAGAGAAGACACCCTATCAAGAGGTGTTATGTTTATTCCAGAACAGACTGATGAGGATAGAGAGATATTTAATATAGATCTGAGTAATCAAAATAATAGTTATTTTGATGAAGACCTTGAAAGAATTTTTCTTTCAAGAGATCCAGCTGAGCTTGGAGGTATATTTTTTGACCTAGCTTCTGTTAAAACAATAATTAGCGAATTTAGTGATAACCACTACTTACTTTATGAAAATGACTATCAGCAATTTTATAATGGAAGTTGGCGTTACTATGAAGGAAGGAAAGATTCTAGTATTTCAATGGAATGTTTTGAAGTTGAGGCTAATGTAACAACTACTGGTATGGATGCTTATGAGTTATGTTTGTCTAATCTAGAGCAATAGTTTATTTACTTTTTAGCTCATCCTAATTTAAATTAGGATTGTTAAAAAATAATTATAGAGTGTGCTTTAATTCGATATCTCCTCGAATCAATTTTCGGTTAAGATTACAACAAATGGAGCAATTATGAGTTACCAAATTAGTGATAATGCTAAAGAATTAAATAACCGTCTTGAAATATTCATGGATCAGTTTATTTACCCACATGAAAAAGACTACGATGAATTTACATCCAATCAAGATAATCTATGGGAGTACCCTGAGTGGTACGAAGGATTAAAACAAGAAGCAAAAAAACAAGATTTATGGAACCTATTTTTACCAAGAGAATATGAGCCATGGAGTCCTGGGCTAACTAATATAGAGATAGCAACATTATTTGAAACTATGTCTAGAGCTCCTTGGAGCCAACAAATTTTTAACTGTAATGCGCCCGATAGAGGGAATATGGAAGTTTTAGCGAAGTATGGAACTCCAGAACAACAAGAACAATGGTTAAAGCCCCTTCTCGCAGGTGAAATTAGGTCAGCTTATGCCATGACAGAGCCAGATGTGGCTTCATCAGATGCTACAAATATGGAGCTAGAAATAACAAGAGATGGAGATGAATATGTCCTTAATGGCAGAAAATGGTGGACCACTAATGTTATTACTCCAAAGTGTAAATTGATGTTGGTAATGGGAAAATCTAACCCAGGAAATTCTAGACATACTCAACACTCAACAATTTTGGTTCCAACTGATACACCAGGTGTAGAGATTGTTAGGGCGTTAAGAGTTTTTGGTGAATATCATTCTCCTGGCGGTGAAGGTGATGTAATTTTTAAAAATGTCAGGGTTCCAGTGACTAATTTAATTCTAGGTGAAGGCAGAGGCTTTGAGATAGCTCAGGGAAGATTAGGACCAGGTCGTTTTCAATATGCCATGATGTTTGTTGGAATGGCTCAGAGAAGCTTAGAACTCATGTGTGAGAGAGCACAAAACAGAGTGGCCTTTGGTGAAGAGCTAAGTAAAAAGACAAGTGTTCAGCATGAAATAGCCAGAAGTAGATGCGATATAGAACAATGTAGACTATTGGTTATGGCTGCAGCAGAAAAAATGGATAAGCATGGAATAGATGCAGCAAGAGACTATATTTCTATGCTAAAAATTGTAGCTCCTAAAATGTGCGAAGATGTTTCAAGCAGAGCAATGCAAATTTTTGGTGGAATGGGAGTTTGCCAAGATACCCCACTTGGGCATTTTTTTACAACAAGTAGATTTTGTAGAATTGCAGATGGACCAGATGAGGTTCATATGTCTCAGTTAGCCAAGCTAACCATGAGGTCATTAAGTAAATAAAACTAACTATCAAATATTTAGTTATATTTTGTCCTGATTAAGGGAAATCTAACCTCCCCTTTTTATTTAGCATTAGAAATTGGTTCAGGCTGCCATAGCTCAATTTTCTTTCCTTTTTTACTAAGTTCTTTTGAGTATCCAGCAAAATATATACGCCTACCACTTCTATCTAATTTAGAGTCACCAATTTTCCAATCCAAGTCAGAACTAATACTTTTAGACACTTTGCTACATATGGTTAGCTATTTATTAATAAACGTTAATACTCTTTGAATGAATATTCAATTAATTTATATGGTGTTAAAATTTCATGATGAAATTATATTTTCAACTTGCAGTTTTATTTTTATCATTTAATTTGTATGCAGAATTTGATACTAAGTGTTCTATTCTAATTACAAAAAGGCTTCAATCTAGTGAAGATGCTTACAAGGACGCTTTGAACAAAATTAATAAATGTAGCCAATATGATATTTTATCTATTACAAGCTTTTTAGAAATGCCAGTAAGTAAAATATATTTAACAGACATTATCCAGACTTACTGCATGTTTGATCATGAAATTATTACTTTAATAGATTCAAATACAAGTAATTTAAGCTGTGTGCACAGAGGAATAGCTCGCTCAGAAAGAAAGTTTCTTAATTAATAGTAGAGACTACAAGAGTCCTGTTTTTAAAAATTAGGAGTATAGGTATAGGTTGTAACCCATACAAACAAGCACAATGATAGATGGCAGCCATATAACTGGTCTAACCATTTTAAATCTGTAAAGATCAAATGCAGCACCTAAAAGATAAGCAACCCTAAGTCCAAACCACGTTTGGGCTAGCATTAAATTATCTACACCCTCTGTTACTTCTGACAATACTGCAAATACAAAAAATACTGGTAGTGATTGTCTTAGGTTATCAGATGCAAGAACCATCCTTGAGGATAGAGCTGTTGAATTCGAAGTATCTCCATATGTATAGGTCCATTTAACAAAAGGAACCTTGTGTAACGAAAAACTCATCTTAAAAAACAAGTGAAGAATATAGAACATACCCACATATATAATTAAATCTATCATAATAATCTCCCTATTGGATTACTTATAATACTACTTATTTTCTAAATATATTCAACGTTAATGAAACTAGGATTTGATGAGTGCAACATCCTCAGGAAGAAGAAGGTCTGAATCTAATGTATCTACAAAAGGCTTAAGATGCTTAGCATATGGTTTCCATCTACCCATTCCTTTTTTATTTATTGGTTGTCTAACCTGCTCTGAGCTAGCAGTTCTTACAGATCTGTCTGTTTCATGAAAAGAAATACATGATTCTTCAAAAGGAACTTCAATATAATCCAATATCCTTCTAACTTGACCGTCTAAATCGTTAATGACATCTTCATTATTAACCCTTAAAACTTTATTGGGTAAAACACTATCCCAATGATTCATTAGTTTGACATAACTATTGTAATAGCTAGCTGCTTCTTCTAAGCCATATGTAAATTCTTGACCTTGAGCAAATAGCTGCTTGAACATACTAAAACAGCAATCAAGTGGATATCTTCTTGCATCTATAATTTTTGCATTAGGCATAATGAGATGAATTAGCCCAATATGTCTAAAATTATTAGGCATCTTGTCTGTAAACATTGGAGCGTTACCTCTATGCATTTGAGTGTCTTCAATAAACTTTCTACCCATATCAATTCTTTGATCTGATGATAAGGAGCCCATACTTTTTGGGTAATTACCTAATTTACCGTAAATATCACCGCCCCTTAAACTTTGAGCAAGGGATAAGATATTAGGCAGCTCAAGTGTTCCGTCAATCATAGAATGAGATGCTAAAATTTGTTCTATTAAAGTTGACCCTGCTCTAGGTAGCCCTAATATAAATATAGGATCTTTGGTATGATTGCCTCCCATATCTAAATTCTTAAAAAATTCGTCATTACAGACGTCTATTTGAGCTTGCAGCTCGTTATCCATTGTCTCTATAGAGTATTTACTTTGATCTCTTTTGATCTGATTACCGCTTTTTAAATGGAAAAAGGCTTCATCATATTGTTGATTGGATTCGTAACCTTGCGCTAAGGCAAAATGAAAATATGCTTTGTCCCTTAGTGAAAGATCAACTCTTTTAATTTGCTCTTTCATATTAGTAAATTCTGGATCAGAGAATGAATAAGTTTTTAAATTAGCCAGCGAAAAGAAAGCCTCGCCATGATCAGGTCTGATTTTATAAGCAGATTGATAACTTTCAATTGCATCATTCGTTTTACCTAAAGTTTTAAGCGCATGGCCTTTTGAAGTATACGTACTAAAGTTATGCGGATTTTTATTCAAAATATCATCAAACAAATCTATAGCATCTTCATGTTGTCCATTTTGCATAATCTCACTTGCTTTTTGAGCCTGATAAGCAAGATTATCTGGGTATTTATCACAAAGAATATTAACTTGCTCCATAGTCTCAGCAAATTTTTGCTTCTTTCTTAAAACAAGAGCGTATTTCATTCTCAATTCACCGTCATCTGGATTAAATTGAACTGCTTTTTCTAGTAAGAGCTCGGCATCATCAAAATGACCTAATCTATTTGCGATTTCTGATAGCTGTGACATTGCATATGTGTGAGTCGGATTCTTTTTTAAGAACTCTCTACACTTTAGCTCAGCCACACCAAGCCTTCCCTCATTCATCACTTGGTCTATATAAAGCAATGTATTTGGTAATGATTTGAGCTTATTAAGCTGCTCCTCAGCATGTTCTAAAGCTGGCTTATTGTTATTTTTTTGAAAATACTTATACAAGGACATCCAAGAAGAAATTAATGCAGGATTCAGCTCACAAGCTTGCCGATAATTAGAAATAGACTTCTCTTCGTTACCCATATCTCGATTTATATGTGCTAACTCTTGATAAGCTCGACCCATATCAGGAGCATGAAGTAATAACGATTCTATGTATTTTATTGCGTCATCAAACTTTTTTAGATACCTAGAGCATACGCCTGCAAGGTAGAGACTATCAATGTGATCTGGATGATCTGTTAAGGCTTATTTCAAGAAGGTTAATAGCATCTTTGAAACGATTTTCTTTAACAGCTTGAGTAGCCTCGTTAATATCTACAGCAGAGTATTGTGTCTTTAATGATTAAATTTATTTTCAGTCATTTAAAACTACTTTAACAAAATTATTAAATAGAATCCTATAAAAAGAAAAAAGGGAGCTATAAACTCCCTTTTTAGTTTTTTAATTACTTAGATTAAAAGCTTTTCTTATATCTTAACCCTAAAGTTCTTGGCTTTATAACACTCAAGCGAGATCTATCGAATACAAAAGTATTACTAATCTCAGCTCTTTTATCAGTAATAGTTATCGATATATAACTTCAGCAGTCCAATCATCATTACTCATTCCATATCTCATGTTACGAAATGATGGCTATCGTTGAACTGCTTTATTTGGCTCCATAATATCGGAAAAACTCTTATCAGATCTCAGCCATTTGTAGTTGCCAATGACCAGTATTGCCTGAGGACATTCCCCATTCTTTTCTAGCAGCTATATTAGCCTGGCTATCCCGGAGCAAAAGCAAGATCAGAACCAACAACCACATCAGATGTTGGTACTAAGCTTTTAGTAATCTCTGTATCTTAGCAATGAGAATGCTCCTGAAACGCACCAAGCCATCTAACATTTGTATAGTAAACAAAGTCTCCTTCAAGACCAGTTATATCAGCATCTGCTGCATTATCTGAGAAGAATAAGTTAACAATACTTGGATCAAAAATAGTACTTTGAAGTCCAGAGACATCAACCATAAATGCACTACCATTAAATCTAAGTTGCCATCTCTTAAGAACAGTCTTCCAACCAAACTCAAGGTTGGTAACTTCATCAGACTTAACTTCAGGTTTAACAACATATGAGCCATCTGCATTAGATGCTCCTACAGGTCGATTTAGTAGTCCAGGTCTAAAACCTTCTGACCATGTTACGTAGTACATAACATCTTCGACTTGGATTCCAAGCAAAGTTGCTTTTCCAATAACACCATCACTTTTGGCTGTATCAGGATAACCATTAGCATTTCCTGGTGCATATTGAGCTGATAAATTAGAACCAAATTGTTGAGTATCAGGAGTACCAAACCCATTATCCAAATGATGAGTTAGCACTTCCTTCAAAATCAACTTCAATGTCATACCAACGGGCACCTACAGTTAGTTCAGCATGTTTCTGAGAGATCCATACTTAACCTCACCAAAAATACCTTGTTGCTTATCAGTTCTTTTAATATCGTTGAAGAATATTACGGCTCGCTGAATATGGTCCAGCTGAGAACCAGCCAGGACTGCGCATTATTAATTGACTCCAGTAGACTGATATATCAGTCAGAGCATAGTTAGGAGCATAAGTAATATCATTACCTGATGAACCTGGATAGTTGAATAAATTCAACTCAGTTAATTCAAGATCACTTATAAATGCACCAGCTGTAACGTCATAGTGTCATTGATTGGAGCATTTACTCTAAATTCATGAGTAGAAACTTCGGTATTAGTAGTTGAATCAACTAATAAGTTAGGAGCACCACATGATCCAGTTGGGACATTACCAGGAGCATATGATGTATAAGTTACATAGTAATCACAAATATAGTAAGGAAGATATTGACCAACAAATAGGTAGTCAGTGTAATCAATATTCTGATCAGTGAACTCTGTCAGTGTAAGCACCAGCATAGACAACTTCAAGATCACCAATAGATCCTTCTAAGAGTAAGACTCATATTTTCATACTCATCTTCTATTGTGTCAGCTGTATATCTTTGAATTTCTAAGTCATCTAATGTAGGATCAACAAAGAAAACACCATCAGCATCAATTGTTTGGTTAGCAACAGTTGCTAAAGCATTCCAATTATCATTAATTTCATGTGCAACACTTGCTCTAAATCCTTCATAAGTAACAGGGTTAGCATTTTCTTTTTCAATTGCAACAGCATCATTAAATGCTACGCCTGAAAGATCTGCTCCAGCTTGAAAACCAGCTCTTGAAGATGAAACAGGAAGACCATTTGCTCTTACAGTTCCAGCTGCTCTAAATCTAGCAGATTGACTTGCATCAAGTGTTCCAGCAACTTGATCAATATATCCACCTCTACGATCTCTGTATGCAACAAATCTTAAGGCTGAACGATCGCCCAAAGGAACGTTAGTCATATACTCTAATTTACTACCTTCATCTCCACCAGAAGTGAATCTTGATTCAACTTCGATGCTGCTTAGACTTTCACCCATAACAGGCTTGTTAGTAATCATTCTTACAACACCAGCTTGTGAGCTAGCACCAAAAAGTGTTCCCTGAGGACCTGCTAATACTTCTATACGAGCCATATCCGCTGCGTATACATCTAAATTTCTTCCTGGTTGAGCCAAAGGCTGCTCATCAAGATAAAAAGATACGTTAGGTGCTAAACCAGCAACACCTGCTGTTGTTAAATTAGGTGTGGTAGAAGCAAGACCTCTTATATAGATAGTGCTTTGGCCTGGACCAGAACCACCAGCAGTAACACCTGGTAACTGTAATAAGTAGTCTTCAAAGACATTAACGCCCTTTTCTTCTAGATCTGACTCTCTTAGAGCAGAAACAGAAAGTGGCACATCTTGAAGGCTTTCAGACTTCTTCCTTGCGGTAACTACAATTTCTTCAACAGTATCTTGACCGTTTAAAACACCTGTATATATAGAGGTATTTAGCAAAGCCAAAGCAGATAATGAAGGTAGTAGTTTTGTTTGTATCTTCTTGTAATTTAACATAACAAATTATTCCTTTATTTATTTATTTAAATTGCTAAATAAAAAAAGATAAACCCCTAATGTTATCAGAGAAGTTTAGCTTTGTTTATAGACCAGCAATTTCAGTAAAATGGTCTTTAATCTATCATAACAGTTTGAGTTAGGTATGCAAATTATGTCTTATTTGAAGATGGAATTTTGTTCTTTACATAAAATCAAAATGCATAATTATTAAAGTAGTCTATAGACCTCATATAGAAAAATAAAATTTTTTATGTTTCACTAAATATTAAATATCTAAAAATATAAAAATTAAACTATGAATAATATTAATAAACCTAGGTTTCTTTCGTCTGTTTTTTTACTAACACTGATAACTGGATTGGTTTATTTTAATCAGCCAGCCTCTGCAGCACTATTTGCACAAACTCAACTTCTTCTGTCTGAATACCTGGGTTGGTTTATTATTTTAGTAGCTAATGGTTTTTTAATTTTTACAATTTATCTAACCTTTACAAGGTATAGCGAAATAAGGTTAGGCGGTGCTAATGCCGTGCCTGCTTACACTTACACTAATTGGATAGCTATGCTTTTTAGCGCAGGATTAGGTATTGGTTTATTATTTTATGGTGTTGCAGAACCTATAGGAAACCTCAACGACTATCCAGAAATGATGTCTGGAGATCTATCCTATAATGCAGGTAAGGCACTAAGTTTAACTAACCTCCATTGGGGTCTTCATGGCTGGGCAATTTATGCGGCCTTGGGATTATGTTTTGCCTTTGCTTCTTACAATAACAAAAAGGCTTTTAGAGTTAGCTCACTCCTTGGAACTAAAGTTGAAAATAATAAAGTGCTATCCGCAACAATTGATATTATCGCAATTCTTACAACCGTTATAGGAATAGCAACATCGCTTGGGTTAGGTGCGTCACAAATTAATGGTGGTCTTCAGTATGTATTTGATATGCAGATTAATGAGTTTGTTATTATCGTAATCATTACTATTATTGGTCTTATAAGCGTATGTCTTGGTCTTGATGTTGGTATCAAAAGGTTATCTCAAATGAATATGCTTATTGCTGTTTGTTTGTTAGTTTTGGTTTTATTATTAGGCCCAACTATATTTATTCTAAATGCTATGGTTCAAAATGCTGGAGTTTATTTAAACCAATTAATTCAACTATCAACTTGGACAGAAGCTTACAATAATTCTATTTATCAAAATGGTTATACGTTATTTTATTTTACTTGGTGGTTTGCATGGGCTCCATTTGTGTCTCTCTTTATTGCAAGAATTTCATATGGAAGGACTATAAAAGAATTTATTATAGGAGTACTTATAGTTCCATCATTAATTGTATTTATTTGGATGGGAGTTTTTGGCAATGCTGCAATTTATTTAGTGCTTAATAGTATTGGTGATATTGGTTCTGCCGTTAGCTCTAATGCTAGCACTGCATTGTTTGTTCTTTTTGATTCGCTTTCTTTCGCAAAACCACTATCTTTAATCTCTTTAGTCTTGATTGTTACTTTCTTCGTAACATCTTCTGATTCAGGTGCATTAGTTGCATCAATGCTTTCATCAAAAAGACATATAGATATAAGTAGTGATTCACCACTAATATCAAGAATTACATGGGCTATTTTATTAGGTGTTGTTGCAGCGGTATTATTGCAGGCTGGTGGACTTGGGGCTCTTCAAACTGCTGTTGTTATATTTGGGTTACCATTTTCTGTCATAACAATTTTCGCATGCAAGGAGCTATATAGATCCTTTGAAGAAGAGCTAAGAAAATAATTATTTAGTCTAGTTCTTTATCTATGTCATTGAGTTCATCTTCGCTCATTTCATCTTCATAGATAAGCTGATCGACATCAGAATCTTTCTTTGTTATCTTCTTTGAAACCAATATAGCTACAACAATTAAAACAAGTATTAATCCTAGTTGAGTTGGCATTCTGTATTCCTTTATTTAAAAATGTGACTTATCCTATCTTAACTCTTATAAATTAAAAATAAATGGATGCATTAGATAATATATTGAATAGAGTCTCCTCAAGAGAACTTTCCTTGCCTCACCCAAATGCTGAAGAAATGTCTTTAGCTTACAAGGCTGCCCTTAGAGCTCCAGATCATGCCTGGCTTAGACCAAGTAGCTTTATTGAGGTCAAAGGAAATGGCTTGAAGAAACTTTCAAAAATCTTTGAAGACTATGCGCTAACAATACCTGATATTGAAGAGTCCAGAGTAAATAAATATAAAGAGGCTCCTTTTAGAGCCCCTATGATAGTTATTCTGGTTAATACTTTTACTGAACATCCAAAAGTGCCTGCTATTGAACAAAAACTTTCAACAGCTGCAGCAGCTCAAAATATAATGCTGAGTCTTAACGCCCAAGGGTATGGTGTAATTTGGAGAACAGGAAAACTAGCCTTTAATAAAACGATTTCAAAAAGCCTTGGATTAAATGTTAATCAAGAAATCCTAGGATTCTTATATATCGGAACTAATATTGGTAAAAATAAGAAAATACCTAATTTAGATACTAATAATTTTGTTACTATTCTTTAGCGTTTAAATTTTAGTAAGATAGCTGAAGAGCCTGCCATAGTGGCAAATACAATTTCTGCTACTAATGATTGGTATGAAATAATCGAGTCATGATAATAACTAGAGATAAAAGACACAACAATCATTATAGAAAATATAATTCCTGCTGATAATACCCACTGGTATTGACGAGTAATAAAAGATAAAAAACACATTATTGATGTGCCCAAAAATAATGCAGTAAAGTCTCTTATTTGAGTATTACGACCTTTTCCATCAAGCAATGTCATGTCTATCGAGTTAGCAGAAATTTCTGGTGAAATTAACCAACCTAGAGCAATAAAAAATAATACTAGGGTCAATATACTCAACAATATATTTTCAATTTTCATAAAATGACTTTAACAGTTTTGCCTATAGTATTGTGAATGACTTCATTATTTTTATAGATTACTTTATGACAATTTGTATCATCACTTCCAAAACTTACACTAAAAGCAGGTTCATCATCAATTAAATGCAATGCTGTATAACCTTCTATAGCTAAGCACGAATTAATTCTATTATTGGTTAAAGCATCTTTTACATAAGGTATTCTTTCGGGCTCTTCATCATAATGTGGGCAGCAAGTACCTTTAACAAATCCCAAGCAATCTATGGTTGCCTGATGGTCTGCCCATGAATCAGTAATACCTCTTTCAAACCAACAAATAGCTCCTGCACTAACACCGCTCATCATAATCCCTTTATCATAGGCTACTTTAAGAATAGAATCTAAATCCCATTCTTTCCATACAGCTAGCATGCTTTTAGTATTGCCTCCACCGACGTAAATAATATCTTGTTCCAGAATATGTGATCTCAAATCGATTGTTCTTTTAAAAAAATTAATATGCGAAGTGTCGCAGCCCAATTCATCAAAAGCTTTATAAAAGTTTTCAATATAACCCTGATCATCTCCTGTTGCTGTTGGTATAAAACAAATTTTTGGGTTTGATTTACCAGAATGAGATTTGATATATTTTTCAATCTTTAGATCTTTAATGGTTCTTCCAAATCCACCTCCGCCAATTGCTATTATTTGTTTCATATTTTATCTACAAGTTTTTTAATTTCTTCGATATGTTTTGTTGTTGTTCTACAACACCCACCAATGACATAAGCTCCATTATCAATCCATTCTTGAACAAAATTTTTATACTCAATATGATCAATTGGCTTATGATTATGATAATGCCACTCATCGGCATCACTAACAAAACCTTCTAGTTCATTTTTTCTGTAAACTGAAGAGTTCGCATAAATACCAAAATTAGTTACATCTTTAAATTTTTCAATTGCCAATGATGCAGTATCTGCATGAACACAATTTACAAGCTGGCACTCAATATCAAGAGCATTTCCTTTCACAAGTGCTTCCTCTAAGAGCTCTGTACTTGGCAGCCTATTTAGCTTATTACCTCTTGTTGTCCAGCTCAACCAAACTCTATCAGAGTATTCTTTTGCAACAGTTCCAGCAATTATTCCTTCATAAATAGAAGCCATGGTTTCGCAGATAATAATATCTACATTATCTTTATAGATATTCCCCAAGGTTGAGTAAAATTTTCTTAAAGTTTTTTCTTTAGAGCTTAAATCAGGCCTAAAGGTTACATGTATAGGTGGGTAACAACCTGCTATCTTAGTATTTGAATTAGTTACACTAACAGCTTCTTGGCATAATTCTAATGCACGCTTTGCTAAATCATTATATAAAGGCGCAGAAGGTTCTCTTTTTAAGAGCTCTGGAGTTGCTTGATAGTTCGCTGTAGTAATAACATCAGCCCCAGCTTCAATGTTTTCAATATGAATTTGTTTAATCACTTCAGGATTGTGTATTAACGAGTATGCAGACCAGATTGATGTTTTAAAACTTGGGAGGTACTCTCCTCTATTTTCTAATTCAGTACCGAGAGCGGAATCAAGTATGTAGGGTTTCATGTTAGTATTTTGATTGATTAGTTCTTATTATACTTCTTATCAAAGTCGATAAGCCTTCTTTTCCATTTACCAGTGAGCACATTAAACTCAGTTGGCTTTACAAGAAATTCTTGAAATATTAAATCTCTATCAACCATCAAAATAACTATTTGCTGTATATCTGTCCCAAACATCACATTATGGGCATTGGCATAGGCGCTGCCTTGTAAAAAGTAATCTTCTATCCAGTCCCGTCTTTTAATCTTTTTTGCAGTTTTAAAATCTATAAGAGATGGAACTCCATTATAAGCTCCTACACAGTCTGCTGTACCAGCATATAAATTATCTAAAATAAGTCCCACTTCCAAACCCCAAACCTCAGTGATCCCATTCAAACCATCAGTAATAAATTTACCAGTTATTCTTTTTGCCATTAACTGATCACCATGATCAGTAAAATTATCCCACTCTTCTTGATTTAAATACTTTTCGATTGCCTCGTGAACAGCCGTACCAATATCTGTACTTTGTTTTATAACTCTATCTGCTTCTTTATCGCCGACCCGTTGTCTCCATTGATCTATACCTGCTTTACTTTGTGAAGTTCCGGATAATATAGTCGTTACACTTGGAACAGCTTTATTATTTGAATCTAAATAATGTCTACCTATTTCGGTATCAACTCTCTCTAAGATTGGATAATTATATTTATTATTGTTCATAAAAATTATTTCAAAAACTACTGCCATATTGTATGACTAAAGACGCAGAATATCATTTACAATATTTGCATAAATTTAAACTTAGATAATGCAAATAGAAATAGAAGGACATAAAGCCTATATTCACACTGAGAAAGACATAGATACCAATCTTGAATCAATAATATTGATTCCAGGTGCTGGTATGGATCATAGAATTGCAAAAATGTTTGATTTTAATTCTGTCTCTCCAAACCATAATCTAATAAGTATAGATCTACCTGGTCATGGTTTCACTCCCGGGCCTGCACTGACCTCTATTGAGGATCACACAGATTTTTGTATTAAAGTTCTTTCTAAGCTGGGTATAACTAAACCAATCATTGCTGGGCACAGTATGGGTGGTCTGATCGCCTTAAATCTATCATTAGTAATTGATGTAAAGCAAACAATTCTAATTAATACAAGTTACCCATTGGCTGTTGGGGAAATACTTCTTGATCACGCTAAAGGAAACCTAGATCAAGCAAGTGAATTTTTTACCAAATACGGTGTTATTAATATTCCAGAGACTCAAATTAAGTCAAAAGGCTTTGGTGTTATGGGTTCTGGTTTTTATGGAAGATCAAAGGGTACTATTAAATCGCCCTACGGTACTAAAAATATAGAGTCTGATCCTGAAAGAGAAATTAAGCTTTACCCGTTAAAAAAAATCTTTAATCAAACTTATAAAGAAATTCTATCAGTTGATTTAAAGGCTTGTTCACCCTTTAGGATTAAAGAAATCGCAATTGATAATTTATCAAAAATACACTTTGTATATGGTGGCAAAGATAAGTTAGCTAGATTTGACCCTAACAGCACTCTATTAAAAAACATAGATAAAGATAACAATGTGCATATCATGCCTGAAACAGGTCACTTTCCTTTTTTTGAAAGGCCAAATGATTTAAATAAACTAATTCAAAAAATTATTGATTTATAAAATTAGTGAGCCATTAAAAAAGTTTTTAACTTTGAGTAAGTATTGCTCTTATCTAGGCCACTGAAAACCTCATGCCTTTCGTTCTTTAGTAAAATAAATGATGTATTTTTAAATATAGATTTTAAGAATTCATAAAGCCTCTTAACACCAGCACCCATTTCACCTACAGGATCTTTATCTCCAGATATTATTAAAACTGGTAGTTCATGATCAGAACAGGAATAGTGTTTTTTGTTGTAGATAGATTTAAAAGAGCTCGCCATATCATCCCATAGCCCATTAGATGCAATAAATCCACACATTGGATCGTTGGTGTAGTCATTAACATTAGTCATATCTGTTGATATCCAGTCATTTGGTGTTTGAGTTGGTTTAAATTTATCATTAAAAGTTCTCATAGTAATTGAGTCTAAAAAATTACTTTTTTTATCACGCCCCTTAATCAAAATAACAATTTTAATAAGCATTCTTTGGATAAATAAAGTTAATGGAGATATATGGGATGATCCACTAAGAATTAAACCCGACAAGCTTAAATTTTTACTAACAGCAGATAAGGCAACATAAGACCCCATGCTGTGTGCTAATAAATAGTGTTTGTAGTTTGGGAATTCTGCTTGGGAATCATATATTAAATTGGTTAAATCATCTGTAACCAAGTTCCAGCCATTTGATGAATGAAATACACCCTCTTTATAGCCATTTTTTATCCACTTCCCATGGCCTCTATGGTCATGTCCAATAACATGATAGCCATCCTTATTAAGTTTATTTGTAAGCCAACTATATCGCCCCATATGTTCTGCCATGCCATGACTTATTATGACAACACCATTAACCTTGTCTTCATTGGTTAAGCTAATTGTCTTAACGGAATCTATATTAGTGAATTCTTTCAACATAATTTATAATACAACAAATTATTTACTTATACCTATGCATAATATACACATAGCTGGAACAGGAGTCTGGTACCCAGATAACATGGTTACTAACGACGAGTTAGTCCACTCTTATAATTCTTATGTTGATCATTTTAACGACAAGAATAAAAATGAAATTGATAATGGTACTATTGAATTAATGCCCCATTCCTCTTCGGAGTTTATTGAAAAAGCATCTGGTATAGAAACTAGGTATGTAATAGATAAAGAAGGCATTCTTGATACTTCAAGAATGATGCCTAAAGTATCAAATGAAGATGAAAGCAAACTATCAATACATGCTGAGGTAGGAATTATTGCTGCTAACAGAGCAATGGAACAGGCTGGATTAACCGCGTCTGATATTGATGCAGTCATAGTTGGAACATCTCATGCTGCAAGAAATTATCCTGCCGTAGCAATAGAAATTCAATCAGAGCTTGGAATTAATGGTTATGCATACGATATGCTTGTAGGCTGCTCTTCAACAACCTTTGCAATTAACAACGCATATAGTGACATAGCTTCAGGGCTTGCTAATGCTGTACTTGTAATAAACCCAGAAATATCAACTCCTTTTGTAAATTTTACGCATAGAGATAAGCACTTTATATTTGGTGATGCTTGTGCTGCTACTGTTGTTCAAAAGGATAGTAATTCAAAACATGCATTTAAAATAATAGATAGAAAACTTCATACTCAATTTTCTAATAATATAAGAAGTGATTTTAGTTATCTTAATAGGGCCGCTATTGACCAAAAAACAATGGATGAGCTATTGTTTGATCAAAATGGTAGAAGTGTATTTAAGGACGTCTGCCCTCTTGTTGCTTCTTTGATCTCTAATCAACTTGAAAAGAATAATATTAATCCAAATGATGTTTCAAGATTTTGGCTTCATCAAGCTAATGGCAAGATGATTAGATTGATAGCTTCAAAGATATTAAATGATGATGAATTTGATCCCTCATTGGTTCCTATGCCAATCAAGCAATTTGGTAATCTTGCATCTGTTGGATCGCTGTTTGCATTTAATCTAAATAATGATCTTGAGTCGGGCAATAAAGGAGTAATTTGTTCTTTTGGTGCTGGCTATTCTGTATGCTCAATTATTGTAGAAAAAATATAATTTATCTCACCAAATAAATATAAAACATTTATAATAAGGCCATGGGCGAATATGATGCAGTTTGGGTTTTCTTACTATCTACAGTTTTTGTGGGTACCTTTATATTTTTAGAAGCAAGACCAGGCGGCTCGACCCTTACAAAAGATATCACATCTACAATATCTAGATTTTTTCGTAAAAGATAACCTTTGTTATTCAATAAAAGAGTATTAGTTTTTCCTTTAGTTGTTCTGGCTCTTATCTTGGGCGGCCTGGCTTCTTCTGATACCTCCACTGATGTTTGGTATCAAGCTCTCAATAAATCAGACTTAAATCCACCTGGTTATGTATTTGGGATTGTATGGCCAATTTTATACATATTAATGTCAATATCAGCATATAGGACCTTTAAAGATACTGGTCGAATATTTTTTATGCAGCTTATTTTTAATACAGCTTGGTCATGGATGTTTTTTTCATTTCATATGCCGTTAGTTGCATTATTAAATATATGGTTACTAATATATTTGAATGCTGGCCTGGCATTAAAAATGTTTAAAATTGATAGACTATCAGGAATTTTATATAGTCCTTATGTTATATGGTTGCTTTTTGCTTCTTATTTAAACTTATTTATTGTTCTAAACAATTAGATTAAACAGCCTACTATTAAGCCTGTCATACAAGAAGCCAACGTTGCTCCAATAAGAGCTTGAAAAGAAACCTCAATTAAATCTTCTTTTCTTTCAGGAGCCATAGCACCCATTCCTGAAACTAAAATTCCAACTGAAGAAAAGTTTGCAAATCCACAAAGACCATAAAAAGTAATTAACTTAGATTTGTCTGATAATATACCTGGCTCTAATGCAGCCAATGCAGGATATGCAACAAATTCATTAAGTGTTGTTTTTAGTCCAAGAAGTTCGCCTGCTATCAATGCCTCACCCCAAGGAATGCCCATTAACCATGCAACAGGAGCAAATAAATAACCAAGAATAATTTGAATAGATATATCCAAACCAATATAGGAACCTATTAAACCTAAAAAAGAATTAACAATAAAAACCAATGCTATAACAGCTATAAGAATAGCAGCAACACTTACAGCTATATTTGTTCCATCACTCGTTCCCCTTGTTATTGCATCCATGGTACTTTTATATACTTTTGGTGTTTTATTCTCACTAAATTCGGTAATTTCATTTGATGGAATCATTATATTTGCATACATGATGGCTGCCGGAACCGATAATACTGATGCAGTAATGAAGTGCTGTATTAAATTTTCATTTGCAAATTGACTCTCAAGAATACTTATAAGCGCAACCATGACGGATCCAGCAACAGTAGCCATACCTGCAGTCATCAGGATAAGAATTTCTTTTTTTGAAAGCTTGCTCAAATAAGGCTTTATAAGAAGAGGTGCTTCAACTTGACCAATAAATACATTAGCTGCTGCTCCTAGCCCAACTGGACCACCAATATTAAATAATCTTTGGCAAACTTTTGAAAGCATATTTACAATAAAAGGAAGAACTCCCCAGTACCATAAAATGGCAGAGATACACGACATTACGATAATGAATGGCAAGATGCTAAAAGCAAATGTCTGAAATGATGATAATTCACTACCGAAAACAAAACCAGCCCCTTCTTTAGTAGCTAGTTGCAAGACAGTTACACCATCATCTAATATTTCAAATGCACTAACAACCAAAGGAATTTTTAATAAAAATGCAGCCAAGACGATCTGGGCTAAAACTCCATACAAAATATATTTATAGTTAATAATTTTTGCATTATTAGAGAACGGGACCGCTAGTGCTATTAGTCCAATAAAGCCGATTATTATTTGTATTACGTATGGTGCAGTCATGATTTAGTATAACTTAATAGCCCTTAATCGTTCATCTAAAAAATCATGAGCTAAGACACCTTTATCGGACTCATCGTATATAGAACTGAGCATAGTATCGGGTGATGGATGAAGAAAAAAAGGTATGCTGTATCTAGAGCGTTTTTCATTTAAATTATACTTTACAACCCTATGAGGTGTGCTTTTTAATTTACCATCTGTAATCAGTTGCATCATGTCACCTATATTACAAACTATTTCATTAAATGATGAGCTTACAGGCAACCAATTACCTGATTTATCTTTAACTTCAAGCCCTGGCTCATCAGCTCCTATAAGAAGTGTTATAAGATTAATGTCTTCATGCTCTCTTGCTCTAAACATATTTTCATTATCTGAAGGTGGGTAATGTATTAAACGTAAAAGAGAGTTGCCCTTTTCAACCTTCGAATCAAAGAAGTTTTCAGGTTTATCTAGAGTAAGGCTGATTGAAGACAATAACTTCATACCAAGGTGCTTCATTTCATTGAAAAGCTGATCAAATAATTCATCAAAGCCTTCTAAATCACTTACATCGACATTAGACATAATTCTTCTGTCGTATGAATCATCAATAATAGGACCATGATGCCAAAACTCTTTCAAGTCAGGTACAGTCTCACCAAGAGCGGTTTCCTTACCAAAAGGAGTATATCCTCTAGCCCCAGCTTTTTCTGGATGTGAAAGTTTCTTTTTGATTGCTAATTCTAAGTTAAAAAATTTCTCAGAAAAATGATAAGCCTCTTTAAATAAATCATTTGATATTCCATGATCAGTCAATACAAAAAAGCCATGATTTTCTAAAGCTTCAGAAAGTAAATCTATTGAAGGCTGATCATTTTGTAAAAGATCATTAAGGGATAGTTTTGGAATTAGATTAGACATGATTTATTCTAGCAAAAAAAAAGGCAGTTTAAACTGCCTTTTTTAATGATCTTATATTTTAAAACTTGTATACAAAACCTAATTGCATTCTATATCTAGAAGCATAACTATCAATTGAGGCACCTCTTGTATTAACGCCTGTGATAATAATTCTACCATCTGAATCTAGACCACCAGAATTAAGCACACGTCTCATGCCTTGACTTTGGTAGTAAGACTGACCTTTATCTTCATTGATAAAGTTCATTACATTTAATAAATCAAAGTAAACGAGTATTTTGTGCTTATCAGAACCAACTCCAAGATTTCTGTCACCTGATGATGCACCAAGTCTAAGAGCAGGCAATGGAATTTCTTGAGAAATTCTTAGATCAAGCTGTCTTGTATATGGAAGAGAACCAGAGTTAGCATCAAGATGCTGTCCAGCTGTACCTAGATGTGAAACAGCTTGTAAAACTTGACCTTCTGTCACACCACTATAGACAACATTTGAGTCATTTACAGTAGGTATGTATAAAAGAGTGTTACCGTCATCATAACCATCATAAAGTCCATCAAACCCGTAACTAAATCTCTTACCTGAATAAGCTTTATAGAATAGTGAGAAACTGGTTGGAGCATTGTTAAACCAGTTAGCAGTGTAATTTAAACCAGCAACTAATCTATTTTCAATAGCCCATGGAGTTTTTCCAACAGACACATTCATTAGATCTACTCTAGGATTGTATTCTAAGTTAGAAGATAGCTGTGAAGAAGTTCCATTCCATGCATTCTCAGCATCAAGACCTGTATAACTTGCAAAAACACTGACTCCATTATCAAACTCTTTATCAAGAGATAATGTAAATGAATCTGATGAGGCACCTGGTCCATTAGTAATATAATAGGCTCCCTCAGAGTCATACGTAACTACTCCAGTTTTACCTACCTGTTCAACGCTAGCAGATGCATCTGAAAAACCAACACCATCTTTTGCTTCATCTCTGTTATAGGCTAGTTTCAAGTCATAGCCATTAGCTGTTGTTAAGAGTAGCTCTAAGTTTAACTTCCATGTTGATGGAGTGTCGTAATTAGGGTCTATAGCTTGCGCTGGACTTGTACTCGCATAATCTGAATATGGAAAATCTTGATAGATTGTTTCAGGTGCTTTAAAACATGTTATTTCAGCACCAGTCGTACAGTTAGGAGTGCCGTCAGCAAATCTACCAGTTCTTGATCCATACTGAACAACACCTGAATTAGCAAAAGGACTTGCTAGCCATACATTAGGTACTCGACCAGCAAATAATCCGTAACCACCTCTTATTTCAGCAGCAACAATTCTATCACTACTAAACATATCTAAGTTTGTTGCATCAAGTTGAAAGCCAAATCTAGGCTGAACAATGCTTGTGCTTGCAGGTGTATCATTTCTGAAGCCTAAAAGACTTGAACCATACTCATTATAAGCTGGGCCATTGGCCATTTCAAAGCTGTCATATCTCAGACCATAGTTAACAGTTAAAATATCTGAAACATAGTACTTGTCTTGTACATACAAAGTTTCAAATGATCCTGTGAACTCAGCTGATGCATAATATGGATCGCCAGTAGCAGACTTATTAAATCTGAAGTAGTAAGGGATACCTGCATAATAGTTATCAACACCATTAAACCTGTATGCACCATTTTCTCTTGAAATAAATAAATTACCAAGTGTCTTATCAATGTTGTCATAACCAACTGTTATTTCATGGTCACCCATTGTATAGACGGCTTTCATGTTTAAGATTTCATCAGTAGCATAACCTTCGTTAGCACTTCTATACTTATCTGGACCCAAGAATATAACTTCTCTGCTTCCAGAACCAGTATATGTTCCATCAGGTTGATCAATTCTGATTTCAACATGAGGGAAATCCTCACCACCAAGTGAATCTTGATCATTAGCCCATTCTACTTCAGAGTATTTAACTTGAACGTATAGGTTGTCTGAAAGATCTCCGTAGTAAGCAATAGTATCTTTTTCAGTTGTAGCAGGATAATTGTAATAATGTGAACTAAAACGTATGTCGTAGTTGTAAGGTCTTACAGTATTGTCTTCTGAGAAACTGTAAACATATTCAAGTCTATGATTGTCATTAATGTACCAATCTAATTTAACTAACTCTTTATCAGCCATTTCTGGTGGAGGTAAAAATGATGTTGTGCCAGGGTTATAGCCATATAAAGCTTGAGTTTGAGCAGCAACCTCATCAACTAATGCTTGAGTTGCTGTTCTGTATGTATAAGGCTCAGCTGGTGATACCGATGTGAACTCTTCTACAGATGCAAAGAAGAATAATTTATCTTTTATGATTGGACCACCAAGAACGAAACCTTTAGTTTCATCACTAAATTGGCTAGCTTTCTGACCATTAAGTTTTCCAACATTATCTTCATCAGTACTGTAATTATAATAAGAACCAGTAAACTCATTTGTTCCTGATTTAGTAACAGCATTAATACTTGCTCCGGTAAAGTTACCTTTTGATACATCAAATGGGCTTATGTCTACTTGAATTTGTGAAATAGTTTCAATACTAATAGGGTTTCTAACTGACGGGAAACCATTTGCATTAAGACCTAACTGGTCATTTTGCTCAATCCCATCAACTGTGAAGTTGTTATATCTATTGTTAGTACCTGAAACAGAAATTGTTGCATTTCTTGATGTTCCTTCAACAAAGATTCTTGAGTCTTTTTTGACATAGTCGGAAATAGATCTTTCGATACTAGGTATTCTTTCAATATCTTCTGAAGTTACAGCTAAAGATGTTTGAATTCTAGCTGATTTTGTACCAACTACAGTAACATCATCTATATCACTATCAGAAGCTAGCGCTACAGATAGTTTTGCAGTCTCAGAAACTGATAGATATACATCATTGATAGTTTCAGTCGCATATCCTGCTTTTGAAACTGTAATTTTGTATGGACCACCAGGTCTTAAGTTACCAACTGAAAATACACCACTTGCATCAGAAGATGAAGTTTTAGTTATACCAGTAGGTATGTGTGTTACTTCTACAGTTGCAGACCCAACATTCGATTGCCCTCTTAGAGCTGAAGTTGTGTCATTAGCAGCAAAGATGTTTGCACTAAAAAGTGATAATAATAAGAAGCCTGAGAAAAGGTACTTAGTTTGATTAAACATGGATTTATCCCCATAAAGTTGTTATGGAATTTATTATCTACTTTTGAATAAAATAAAACAAGAAATATATCTCAATTAACAGTATAAATTTGCTAAATTGAGATCGTTAAATCTTCGATGTATGGTTTTAAAGCCTTTGGTAAGATAATTGTGTTAGAACCGTCATATCTATTTTCTAAAATAGCTATCAATGTTCTCCCAACAGCAAGTGCAGAACCATTAATGGTATGCGCAAAGTTCTTACCATTCTCTCCTTTAACCTTTATATTTGCCCTTCTGGCTTGAAAATCACTAAAATTAGAACAGGATGATATTTCTCTATATTTATTTTGGCTTGGCATCCAAACTTCTATGTCAAATGTTTTGCATGATGAAAAGCCAATATCGCCAGTACAAAGTTCTATAACTTGATATGGCAGCTCTAATAGTTGCAATATTTCTTCGGCGTTACCAAGTAACCCATCAAGTGCATTCATTGAGTCATCTTCATGAGTAACTTGTACTAATTCAATTTTTTCAAATTGATGCTGTCTAATAAGGCCCTTTGTATCTCTTCCATAACTTCCAGCTTCTGATCGAAAGCATGGGGTATGAGAAGTAAGTTTTAATGGTAATTTACCAATCTCAGTTAAAGTATCTCTCTGTACATTAGTTAAAGGTACTTCTGCAGTAGGTATAAGATAGAGATTCTCGGTTGTTTTAAATAAATCTTCTTCAAACTTAGGTAATTGCCCAGTCCCTGTTAGAGACTCTTTGTTAGCCATAAAAGGAACATAGTACTCTTCGTATCCATTTTTTATAGCTGTATCAAGCATTAAGCTTATTAAAGCTCTTTGTAATTTAGCCACATCACCTTTTAAAACTGCGAACCTAGATCCTGCAAGTTTTGCAGCAAGGTCAGTATCAATTTTTGATGTAATGTCTAAATGATCAACTGTGTTAGAAGAAAGAATATCACCATGTTTTCTTAAAACAACGTTGTCATCTTCGTTTTTACCAACTGGTGTTGATTCATGAGGGATATTTGGAATATCTAATAAATAGATATGCATCTTTTCTAGTATGGCCTGTAATAAAGAATCCTTTAATTTAAGAGCATTATTAATTTGATCAATTTGATCCTTAAGCTCGCCTATATCTTTTCCTTCAGATTTAAGTTTTCCAAATTCGTTTGAAAGGTTTTTTCTATCAGACTGTAATGACTCAACCTCAACTTGAAGAACTTTTCTTTCACTTTCAAGCTCAATAAAAATAGTTTTGTTAAGCTCATAACCTCTCGAAGCTAATGCTAATGCTACGGCATCGATGTCATCTCTTAAATTTTTAATGTTTATCATTTATCTAGAAATAAGTGTTCCAATATAGGTTGCAAATATGCATAAAAATATAGATGTGATTATATATGATGTTGCTATTAATGTATTTGTATTGATTAGTTGGATTGTATGATGCGTGAATGCAGACATGGTTGTAAAAGATCCAAGAAATCCAATTACAAAAAAGTAATAAGATGAATCTTTTATTGGCATTGAATTACCTAGATATATTCCAATTAATAAACAACCAAAAATATTAATACATAAGGTTCCCAGCGGAGCCATTGTCGGCATTATTTTAATGAAGAGTTCATTCAAACTATATCTTGATATTGCACCAATTGACCCACCCAAACCTATCATTAAAAGGTTCATACTATTTTATAGCCTCAAAATTAATAATATTATTAATGCCTAAATTATCTATAAATTTAATCACAAAGGTTTTATCATTTATTAATTCAATATAGACATCGTCTATTTCACTATTAAGATAAAGTATATTTTCTGTATAAGAGGATACATCTTCCTGACTTATACCTTTTATTAACAGACTCATTGATCTCGCGTTTATGTCTTCTAAAAGAATAGTTTTTGTTTCATCAAAATCATAATCATAGACTTCAACTATATCTTGTTTAATTTTATATCTTTCTTTAAATGGAGTATCTACGTTTATGGTTATAACATCATTTTTTCTAATAACATTACCAGAAGAGTTATCAACTTTATTTGTCTTAGGATTTATAGACTTTTGTATAAAATTTAAATCATTTTGAATTAAGGTATTTAGATTATCTACCAAATCAAGCGCATTAAGATTAAAGCAAATTAGAAATAGCAGAGATGATGTGATCTTTGTCATTAATCCCTTTTAGGAACTAAAACTTCTCTTGAACCATTAGAACTCATTTCAGATACAAGTCCTGCTTCTTCCATAGTCTCTATTAGGCGAGCTGCTCTGTTATAACCTATCCTAAGTTTTCTTTGTACAGCTGAAATTGAGGCTCTTCGGGATTCAAGAACAAAGTTTACAGCCTCATCATATAAATCATCTGCATCTTCAGACGAAGCAGTCTCTGATCCTGACCAGCCAGGTATAGGTCCAGTCTCTTGTGCTGAATTAACTATATCTTCAAGGTAGTCAGGTTCAGCTCTAGATTTCCAATCATTGACAACTCTATGAACCTCATCATCCCCAACAAAAGCTCCATGAACTCGAATCGGAACACCAACCCCAGGAGGAAGATAAAGCATATCTCCATAGCCCAATAATTGTTCTGCTCCTCCTTGGTCAAGAATTGTCCTTGAATCAATTTTTGTTGAAACTTGAAAGCCTATTCTTGTTGGTATATTGGCTTTGATTAATCCAGTAATAACATCCACAGAGGGTCTTTGTGTAGCTAAAATTAGGTGGATACCTGCCGCTCTAGCTTTTTGTGCAATTCTTGCAATAAGGTGTTCTACTTTTTTACCAACAAGCATCATCATGTCAGCAAACTCATCAACCACCACCACTATAGATGGAAGGGTTTCAAGATACTCCTCATCCTCAGGGCGAAGTGGATTGATTATTTGTTTGCCGTTAGCTGCTGCGTCTTCAATTTTTTTATTAAATCCTGCTAAATTTCTGACGCCCATCATAGACATCAATTTATACCTTCTATCCATTTCAACCACACACCATCTCAGACCATTGGATGCATCTGTCATATCTGTTATTACTGGGGTAAGTAAGTGTGGGATACCATCATATACAGATAGCTCAAGCATTTTTGGATCAATGAGAATTAAGCGAACATCTTTTGGATCAGATTTGAATAATAAACTTAATAGCATGGCATTAACACCAACCGATTTACCTGATCCTGTTGTTCCAGCAACAAGAAGATGAGGCATCTTAGCAAGATCAACAACCACAGGATTTCCTGAAATATCGTGACCTAACGCCAAGGTTAGGTTTGATGGAGAGCTTTTAAAAGCCTGTGAAGATAATATCTCTGTGAGTCTCACCATTTTTCTATTGGTATTGGGAATCTCAATTCCTACATAAGATTTGCCCTCGATAACTTCTACAACTCTAACGCTACTAACAGACAATGACCTTGCAATATCTTGTGCAATCCCAGTAATTTTACTTGCCTTGGTTCCAGGCGCAGGCTGAATTTCAAATCTTGTAACTACTGGCCCTGGAAGAACTGATTCTACACTTGCTTCTATGCCAAATTCCTCAAGCTTGGTTTCAAGTAAATCTGCTATTTGACTAAGCTCTAACTCAGTTAAAGATGAGCCATCATCTAAAGCTCTATCTAAAAGTTCAGTACTCGGCATTACAGCTTTAGATTCAGATTCTTTGGGTGAAAGGTTATCTATTTCCCTTAGTTTTGTTTCGGTTGTATTAGGAAGATCAGGCTGCTTAACGTCAGATGAAATAACCTTGGATGAAAAGTCTGAGCTTTTTTCAGATTTCTTAGGCTTTAAAATAGTTTTAGTTTTTTCAATTTGTTTTTCAGCTCTTTTTTCAGCAAGAGAATTTTTCTTTTCTTTTATATTAACTATCAGATTACTCATAAGATTTAAAAGTCTAGAAAATAATAATTGCATATGAACTTTTATAAACTTTGCAGTTGATAAAATCGATGAGCCTAATAAATCAATAATTGTGAGCCATGAAAAATTAAGAGAAAGCGATGAAACTGGAATAATAAAAATTACTAGAAATATTAGACTGCCAATAAAGCCTAGAGCATTAGATAAATTAATAAAGAGTGATTTGCCTATATATCCCCCTGCATTTTGTGAGAAATAATATTCAGCTATTGAGCAAAAACTTATAAGCAAAATTATAGAGCTTATAAACCTAACTGCTATTTTAATTTTAGAGTTATAAGGGTCTTTAAAAAAAAGAGTCTGTAAAGCCCAAACAAAACCAATCAGCAGAACTAAATATGAACCTATTCCAATTACTGTAAATAAAAAATCTGATATTTTTGCTCCTAACGGCCCACCAAGATTTTGAATTGTGGGATTGGAGTTGATATTAAAAATACCAGAATCACTGGGGTTATATGAAACTAATGCAATAAATATATATAGTGAAAAAGCTATTAAAAAGAAGCTAAAAAAATTAAGTAGAGTATTTTTTATATATATAGGAATCATAATTATTTTTTATTTAAATTTTAGTTTAATCAAATACATATTAAGCAATATTCAATTATAATCTACACCATGTCTAATAATCATAATAAATTAATAATTCTTGGTTCTGGTCCTGCAGGATATTCCGCTAGTATTTATGCAGCTCGTGCAGGTTTAAATCCTATTATTATTGCTGGTTCACAAGAAGGTGGTCAATTAACAACAACTACAGACGTTGAAAACTGGCCAGGAGATAGTGATGGTCTTCAAGGACCGGAGCTAATGGAACGAATGAAGAAACATTCACAACAATTTGATGTAGAAATTATCAACGATCATATCAATGAAGTTGATCTTTCATCAAAACCCTTTGTGTTAAAAGGAACTAACTCTTACACCTGTGATTCATTAATAATTTCTACTGGAGCAAGCGCGATGTATCTTGGAATCCCTTCAGAAAAAGAGTTTTTAGGTAAAGGTGTATCTGCTTGTGCAACATGTGATGGTTTTTTTTATAAAGATCAAGAAGTAGTAGTTGTTGGTGGTGGTAATACAGCTGTAGAAGAAGCTTTGTATTTATCTAGAATATGTTCAAAAGTCCATCTAGTGCATAGAAGAGATGAGCTAAGGGCTGAGAAAATTCTTCAAGACAGACTATTTGATCAACAAAAAAATGGCAAAGTTAATATTCTATGGAATTCTTCGTTAAAAGAAGTTCTTGGAGATAATATGGGAGTAAATGGTGTAATGCTAGATCAAGATGGATCTGATTTACACCTTCCTGTGATGGGGGTTTTTATTGCCATAGGGCACAAGCCAAATACTGAAATCTTTGATGGTCAATTAGATATGGATCGTGGTTATATACAAATTAAATCTGGTACGAATGGGTCAGCTACAGCAACATCTATTGATGGTGTATTTGCTGCTGGTGATGTGTCTGATCAAATATACAGACAAGCAGTTACATCTGCTGGCTTTGGTTGTATGGCAGCTCTTGATGCAGAAAAATTTCTATCGGAGTAGTAAGTGAAATATAAAGCTTATCTTGTTGAGCAAAAAGATGATCAATTTAGTGGGTCTATACAAGAACTAGAGGCACCATTAATAGAATCTGGTCATTTACTAATAAGGGTTCACTACTCATCATTAAATTTTAAAGACGCATTAGCCTCTACTGGAGTAAAAGGTGTTGCGAAAGAATATCCATTTGTTCCTGGTATAGACGTTGTTGGCACGGTATTGGAATCTGCGGATAAGAGATTTTCAGTAGGTGATAATGTTATTGCTACTGGTTATAAGATAGGAATGGCTGTTAATGGAGGTTTTGGTGAAATTGTTCATCTGCCTGCTGAGTGGGTTGTTCACCTGCCTGAAAATATGGAAATGTTTGATGCGATGAGTATTGGAACAGCTGGTATAACAGCTGCAGCATGTGTTAAAAAAATTATTGATTCCGGAATATCAAAAGATTTACCAGTTTTGGTTTCTGGGGCTACTGGTGGAGTTGGCTCTGTAGCAGTTAATATATTATCCAAGCTTGGTTATGAAGTTCACGCTATAACTGGCAAGACAAATGAGAATAAAATATTACTAGATATGGGAGCAACAGAAATCATTCAAAGATCTGACTATATGGCAGAACCAGTAAGAGCTCTTGATAAGGCAATATATGCTGGAGCAATAGATACTGTTGGTGGTGAAATGCTTGCAAAGATGATTTCTATGATTTCAAATGAAGGTGCGATTTCGTGCTGTGGAAATGTTGGAGGTATGAAGTTCACATCTTCTGTTTTTCCTTTTATATTACGTGGAGTTTCTTTAATAGGTATTGACTCTGCTGAATCCCCAATCGAACTAAAGAAAGAATTATGGAGACTTTTGTCCTCAGAATGGCAACTTGATCTTAAATCACAAACGAAAGAGATAAACCTTGATACTATTGGAGAGGAAGTTAATAAAATTCTCCAAGGTCAACAGGTAGGAAGAATAGTCATTAAACACGGAGCTTAAAATGAATAAAGATGAATTTGAAAAATATTACGAATCTTCAGAAGCAAACGAAGATAGTAAGTCAGATACAAGAGTCATACTCTTCTTAGTAACTGTAGTCGTAGTAGCTATGACCTATTGGGTTGCTGTCCAGTAAATATTACTTAGGGCCCATTCTCATTGCAGAATCTAGCCTAATAGTCTCACCGTTTAGGTAAGTATTGCTAATAATATGCTCAGCTAATTGAGCATATTCATCAACATGTCCAAACCTGTGAGGAAACTGAGTAGCTTCAAGCAAGGTCTCTTTATTTTCATCTTTTGCTAGCTGCATTAAAGGAGTATCGAATATTCCTGGTGCAATAGTACAAACTCTGATGTTATGACGAGCTAGGTCTCTAGCAGCTGTTAATGTAAGACCAATAACACCAGCTTTTGAAGCGCTATAAGCTGATTGACCAATCTGTCCTTCATAGCCAGCTATAGATGCAGTATTTATAATCACGCCCCTTTCTCCTTTTTCATCAGGTTCATTTTTGTCTATTAACTCTGCGCCTAATCTCATTACGTTAAATGTGCCGACAAGATTGAGATCAATTATAAATTTAAAAATATCTAAAGGGTGTGGTCCTTTACGACCTAATATTCTTGCACCATAACCAGTTCCAGCACAGTTGATAACAAAATTGAGTTTGCCAAAAGTTTCTTTAATACCATCGATAGCATTTTGAACAGATTCTTCTTCCATAACATTGGTATTAAAATAAGAAACATTATCCGCACCTAATAAATCAACAACTTCTTTAGCTTTGTCATCATTAATATCAAGTATTGCTACTTTTGCTCCTTTAGAAACTAAATACTCAACAGTTCCTCTTCCTAGGCCAGAAGCTCCTCCAGTTACAAGTGCTACATTATTTTTTAAATCCATCAGATTTCCCCTTTAATTTGTAGATTTATTATATCTTCAAATTACATTTCATAAAACTATTTCATATTGGCACGCTAATTGCATTAGGTATTAATGAATATCAATTATTTTTTTATAAAAGGAGTAAAAAATGAAAAAATTATTATTATTGGTTAGTCTAGTATCTCTTCCTACTTTTGCATCTGTTAGTGCAAATGTAAGTTTTGCATCTGATTATATTTGGAGAGGCATGACGCAAACCGATGGCCCTGCTATGTCAGGTGGTTTTGACTATGCAGCAGAAAATGGATTCTATGCTGGTATTTGGGGTTCAAATGTGAACTTTAATGATGGCGCTGGAAGCGAATTAGATTACTACTTTGGCTATGGTTTCGAAGTTGGCGGAGTTGGAGTTGATTTAGGTTACGTAGCTTTTGATTATCCTGAAAATAATACTGGTTTGGATTTTGAGGAAGTTGTTATTGGATTATCAATGGGTAACTTTGGCCTTACATTTGCTTTAGGTCAAGATTCAGCGCCTGATTATACTGAAATCTCATACGCTTTAGGTGACTTTGGATTCTCATATGGTGAATATGATGAATATGGTGATAACTTTGGTATTTCTTATGGCTTCTCATGCGGTTCATATGATTGCGGTCTAGCTTACTCAGATTTTTCTGATGGTGGATATGGTGCAGATGAAGATGCATTTGTATTCTCAATATCAGCAAGTCTTTAATTTTAATACCACTTTATTATGAAATTAATTACATCAATCATTAAGCCTTTCAAACTTCAAGAAGTTAGAGAAGCTTTAGTTGCAGCTGGAATTGAAGGTCTGACAATAACTGAAGTTAAAGGTTATGGAAGACAAAAAGGACATACAGAAATGTACAGAGGATCTGAATATTCTGTTGATACATTACCAAAAATTAAACTAGAGATTCTTGTCGATGATGAGAAGCTTGAGCTTGTTAAAGAGACTATCGTAACAACAGCTCAAACAGGAAAAATTGGTGATGGAAAATTATTTATAACAACTGTCGATGAAGTCGTCAGAATCAGAACTGGTGAGACTGGTTCTGAAGCAGTATAAGGAGTAAAAAAATGGAAATTGCATTTGCATTAGACACATTTTATGCCGTAATGGCAGGAGCTTTAGTTATGTTTATGGCCGCTGGTTTCACCATGCTCGAAGCAGGACTTGTTCAAAAAAAAGATGTATCAGAAATTGTTACTAAAAATATAGGGTTATATTCTATAGCTTGTATTATGTACTTAGTATGTGGGTTTATGGTTATGTACCCTGGCGATGCGACGATTATAAGTGGTGTTTTACCAGAATTTAGCTTAGCTTCACTCGGCTTATCTACAAGCCTAGCCAATGAAGATATTGGTATTCCATATGGAATGGCATATTCACAACAGGCAGACTTCTTCTTCCAGGTTGTTTTTGTAGCCACGGCTATGTCTATAGTGTCGGGAGCTGTTGCTGGAAGAATGAAATTAGTTCCATTCTTCTTGTTTGCAGTTGTTCTAACTGGAGTTATTTACCCAATTCAAGGATATTGGAACTGGGGAGAAGGATTCCTAAATCAAATAGGTTACTCGGATTATGCCGGGTCAGGTACTGTTCACCTATGTGGGGCAGCAGCAGCATTAGCGGTAGCTCTTGTTCTTGGTGCTAGAAATGGAAAATATGCTGCCGATGGAACATCTTTACCAATGCCAGGCTCCAATATACCAATGGCAGCATTAGGTGTTTGGATACTATGGTTAGGTTGGTTTGGATTCAATGGTGGTTCTGAGTTAGCCATCGCTAGTGAAGGAAGTGCTATAGCTGTTAGTCAAGTATTCTTAAATACAAATATGGCAGCTTGTGGAGGTGTTGTTACGGCCATTTTCTTAAGTTTGATATTAACTGGAAAAATGGATGTAACAATGGCAATGAATGGAGCAATTGCTGGTCTTGTTGCTATAACAGCAAACCCGTTAGATCCATCTGCAGGCGTAGCAGTTCTGATAGGAGCATCTGGAGGTGCTTTAGTTTATTTCTCTATCTTATTTTTTGATAAAAGATTAAAAATAGACGATCCGGTTGGGGCTATATCTGCTCACGGAATAGTAGGAATATTGGGTGTAATGGTTGTACCGTTTTCAAATGATGCATCATTCGTAATACAGTTCATTGGAGTTGTATCGATTGCTAGTTTTACATTTATTGCTAGCTTAATAACTATATTAGTTATAAATAAATTCCTACCAATCAGAGCTTCTGATGAAGAACAATATGAAGGTTTAGATAAGTCTGAAATTGGAGTCGAAGCCTACCCAGAGTTCTAGTTTTTAAATGTAAATAAGGTCCCCCCTAATTACCTTATTTATGTCCCCTGAAGGAGTTGTTACCCAAAATAGCAACTCCTTTTCTTTTGCACTGCATTTAAACAATCCACATTTCATAAAATGGCATATAAATTGCATGCTACTAGAATAGATAATATATTTTTTTGGGAGATATTATGTTGAACAAACTTTTACTACTGAATATAGGTTTATTTTTTATGCCTTCGATTTATGCAGCTGAACTAAATAGTGGCGACACTTCATGGATATTAACCTCAACAGCCTTAGTTTTATTTATGACTTTACCGGGCTTAGCTTTATTTTATGGCGGCTTGGTTAGATCAAAAAATGTGTTATCTGTATTAATGCAATGCTTTGCAATAGCATGCCTGATTTCAGTTTGCTGGGTTGTCTATGGCTATAGTCTTGCTTTCAAGGGAGATGGTCTTTTTATTGGTAATTTAAGTGCAGCTTTTCTTAATGGTGTAGGCAGAGACTCTCTTGTTGGGGGTGTTCCTGAGACTGTTTTTATTTCATTTCAAATGACATTCGCAATAATAACACCAGCGCTGGTTGTGGGCGCTTTTGCTGAAAGAATGAAATTTGGTGCAATGTGTTTATTTTCTGTTGTTTGGTTTACCTTGGTCTACCTACCAGCCTGCCATATGGTTTGGAGTGATGGCGGATATCTTGCAAACTTAGGTGTAATCGATTTTGCTGGTGGGCTTGTTGTTCATGCAACCTGTGGGATTGGAGCTTTAGTAATTGCTCTATACCTTGGGCAAAGAAATGGATTTATGAAAACTCCCATGCCCCCTCATAATCGAACCATGGTCATGATAGGTGCTTCGATGTTGTGGGTTGGATGGTTTGGGTTTAATGGAGGTAGTGCATTAGCTGCTGATGGGTCAGCGGGAATGGCAATGCTTGTAACTCATATTAGTGCAGCGGTGGGAGCTCTTTCTTGGATGGCTATTGAGTGGCTAAAATCAGGAAAGGCTACAATTATTGGCATAGCAACTGGGATGGTTGCTGGTTTAGCCACAATCACACCAGCATCTGGAACAGTGGGACCAGCTGGAGCTATATTGATTGGTCTATTAGCTGGAGTTATTTGTTTTTATGCAACCCAGGCTGTTAAGTCATATTTTAAAATTGATGATTCGCTTGATGTATTTCCAGTTCATGGTGTTGGTGGAATGCTTGGAATAATAATGCTTTGTTTTGTTGGTACTCCAGATGGGTTTTTAGGGTCTGGTTCAGCAGGTATATCTGATTCTGGAGTTTTTGATCAACTTATCATTCAAATTAAAGGAATAATAATAATATGTACTTGGACTGCTATAGCTACACTATTTACTTTGAAAGTAATTTCATTTGTAACTGATATCAGGGTATCTTCAGAAGATGAAGAAGTAGGCCTGGATATGAGTGAGCACAATGAACAAGGCTACAATTTATAATTAGAATTACTATACTGTCTTAACAAGAATGGCTGCATCCCCTCTTCGACTAATTGCAGCCTTTCTCTTAAATAAGACATAGCATTTTCTACCTCTTCTTCTGAAAAATGAGGATCTTTTAAAGGAAATCCCTGAATAACACATGCTGCTTCATTTGTGGCATGGCATTTATATAAATTATTGATTTTAGATGTTAGTAATTTAGCTGATGCCTCATAGCAGTCTTCTTCAAAATTTAAAACTTTGCCTATTGATAAATGTACGTTCCCTTTATGCCCAGTAATTCCATCTGAGATGCTCTGCAAGTCTTCTCTTGGTTCTTTCTTGTATTCACTATTAATCGATGTGAGATAAATTTCTTTTGCTTTAAGCAAATCATTTGGATCTTTTTCATAGGATATGGAAATTGGGACTACGGACAAGTTATTAAGAAAATCATTAATTTTTGTCTTGCGTCCACATAAGTGAATCATTTTTAAAACAGATGGATCTGTAAAATCAATTCCATCCTTTGATCTGCCTTGTTTTTGTGCAATCCAAATAGATTCATTTTTTTCTGTTAATGACATAGATATAAACTCTGAGGCTAAAAATAAACTTTTATATATATCCTTTTTTGATTTGTCGCTTCGGTCAATAATAAAGCTTCTATTAAGTCTCATTAGATCTGATGCCCATTTTTCGTTAAGCAAATTATTACCAACAGCATTATTAGTAGTATTAAAGCCATTTTTATGTAATGTTAAATTTAATAATGCTGAGTCAAGGGTGATATCTCTATGATTAGATATGAATAAATATGACTTATCTCTACTAATATTTTCAATGCCTGAAACTGAAAAGTTATCTATAGATTTATCAATAATATTGGTTACAATCGCTTCAAAAATCTCCTGATACCCTTTAATAGTTTTTATATTTCTTACCCTCCTCCAAAGTATCAGAGGCATCAAGCTTTTTGAAAAAGGTAAATTTTTTATAAAAGGGTATGAATTAGTTCTAAGTATAGTATCTATAATATTTTTATCAGAAGATAATCTTTTTAAAGTGCTATTAACTTCATGATCTTGGTAAGGTCTAATAGAATCAAATTTATTCAAAGCAATATTTAATGTAATTTTTCGATTATTTATTTTACCTCAATAATGTATACAATATCCCCTCATGAAAGCTTATCTGAATTACTCTGGATTAATTGTGCTGGCTCATAGGGGTGGATCAATTGAATCGTATGAAAATACATTAGCATCTTTTGAATATGCGCAATCTATCGGTTGTAAGTATATAGAAACAGATGTTCAAGTTTCCTCAGATGGAATTCCTTATATATTCCATGATGAATCCTTAGAAAGGATTACAGGAAAAAATGAAATTTTTAGCTCTCTTACATCACATGAGATTGATAAATTAAGAATTTTTAATAATCATTCGATTCCAAAACTTGATGAAACTCTAAAAACTTTTCCTAACCTGTTTTTTCAAATTGATCTAAAGACAGATATGGTGGCAATCCCCGCTCTTGAAGTCATTAAACTAAATAATGCAGAAAATAGAATTTGTATTGCTAGCTTTAGCAGCAAAAGACTAAAACAAGTTCAGGATAATTATCCAGAAATGTGTCTTTCAATGGGCCCAAAAGAGGTCGCTAGGTTGCTATTGGCAAGTTTTGGACTTTATAGAGGAAACATTCCTGGAGATTGTCTTCAGGTGCCTATGTATTCACATGGAATAAAGGTTGTAACAAAAAGGTTTATAAAATATGCACAAAGCAGAAATCTTAAAATAATGGTCTGGACTATTAATGATAAAAAAACATTAAAGAAATTAATCAATTTGAATGTTGATGGCATTATTACAGACAAGCCCAAGCTTCTTCATCAACTTCTTAAAGACTAATTTTTAATAAAATATTTGAGCAATAATTTTTTTGCAATTACATACATAGGAATAATAAAACAAGTTGTAATTACCAATTCTATGGGAGTTGATAAATCCATCAAACTTCTTATAAATGGTGCAATAACAAACCCAGTAAAAGCACCCAAAATACTATAAAAAATAATTGATTCTTTGCTAAATAATTTCATGCGCTAATTATAGTAGACAATCTAGACAATGTTATCGATATAAGTCATCTTCTTCATTAACTATTAAATTAAACGCATCATTTTTTGAATATTTATCTCTATTGAAGCCTTTTATAATAATAACTGGTTGCCCATCATCGCCCTGCCCCATTAAAATGCCAGCGGCAGCAGATAGCTCATCTGCAATTGCTATCTCTGTACTCTTTAAAATATTTCCATAAATATCTTTCTCCCCTTTTAAATCAATAAGACTCTGAATATTTGAACTTGCAAGAGCAAAGTTGGTTACGCCCGATCTATATGGTCGTGTCATTGAATCAGTAATAATTACTGAAATAGATTTTTGAGTATGTTTTGAAAGGTATTTTTG
>CALSQM010000012.1 GCA_943788515.1 uncultured SAR86 cluster bacterium | reverse complement strand
GATGTCAGGTATGAACTACCACAAGTATTCTTTATGAGAGTTGCTATGGGTTTAGCGGTGGAAGAGGAAAACAGAGAAGATAGAGCGATAGAATTTTATAAATTACTCTCAAGCTTTGATTATATGAGCTCAACTCCTACCCTTTTCAACTCTGGCACAAAAAGACCTCAACTATCATCTTGCTATCTAACAACAATACCAGATGACCTAGATGGAATATTTGGAGCAATGAAAGATAATGCTTTACTCTCTAAATGGGCAGGTGGACTGGGCAATGATTGGACTTCAGTTAGGGCTATGAATTCATACATAAAAGGAACGAATGGAAAAAGCCAGGGAGTGGTTCCTTTTCTTAAAGTGGCAAATGATACAGCTGTTGCAGTAAATCAAGGTGGGAAAAGAAAAGGCGCAATGTGTGCATATCTTGAGACATGGCATTTAGATATTGAAGAGTTCCTAGAATTAAGAAAGAACACTGGTGACGAAAGAAGAAGAACTCATGACATGAATACTGCAAATTGGGTTCCAGATTTGTTTATGAAAAGAGTTGAGCAAGGTAAGAACTGGACGTTGTTTTCACCAGGAGAAACCCCAGAACTTCATGATCTTATAGGAAAAGATTTTGAAGAGAAATACGAAGAATATGAAAGAAAAGCTGCGGCAGGAGAGATGGATCAGCATAAATCAATCCCAGCAAAAGAGCTTTGGAGGAAAATGCTTACAATGCTTTTCGAAACTGGACATCCTTGGATTACATTTAAAGATGCTTGTAATTTAAGATCTCCACAGCAACATGCGGGTGTAGTTCACTCATCAAACCTTTGTACAGAGATAACACTTAATACAAGCGCAGATGAGATTGCTGTATGTAACTTAGGTTCCGTTAACCTTGCAAGGCACATGAAAGATGGGAAGCTTGACCAAGAAAAAATTAAGAAGACTGTATCAACAGCTATAAGAATGCTTGATAATGTTATTAACATTAACTACTACTCTGTAGAAACGGCAAAAAACTCAAACCTCAAGCATAGACCAATAGGCTTAGGAATGATGGGCTTCCAAGATGCCTTATATGTTCAAGATATAGCTTACTGCAGTGATGAAGCTGTTGAATTTGCAGACAGAAGTATGGAATTAATAAGCTACTATGCAATTCACGCATCTACAGAACTTTCAAAGGAAAGAGGAAGTTATAAGTCATTCGATGGGTCTCTTTGGAGTAGAGGAATTCTACCAAAGGATTCAATTGAGATATTGGCTGAGAACAGAGGAAGCGAGTATATAAACATTGATAGGTCTGAAACACTTGATTGGGATACGCTTAGAAAAAAAAGTTGTAGCTGATGGTATGAGAAATTCAAACGTTATGGCTATAGCTCCAACTGCAACCATATCTAACATCACAGGTGTAACTCAATCCGTTGAGCCAACTTATCAAAATCTATATGTTAAATCTAATCTTTCAGGTGAATTTACAATCGTAAATCCGCATCTAGTAAATAAACTAAAAGATCTTAACTTATGGGATGACGTTATGATCAATGACCTCAAGTACTTTGAAGGCAGTCTGACAGAAATATCAAGAATTCCAGATGATATAAAAACTATTTACTCTACTGCATTTGAAGTAGAGCCAAGATATATAGTTGAGGCAGCTAGCAGAAGACAAAAATGGATTGATCAAGGCCAGTCATTAAACTTATATATAGGGAATGCTGATGGTAAAAAAACTTGATATCACATACAGAATGGCCTGGTATTCAGGACTAAAAACTACATATTATTTAAGATCTATTGCTGCTACATCAACAGAGAAATCTACAGTACAGCAAGGAAAACTAAACGCAGTGAGTTCAGGTGAAACTGAAGCTGCACCTCAAGAACTTGGGGCGCCTGCTCCAGTTCCATCAGCTTGCTCTTTGGAAGAACCAGATTGCGAAGCTTGCCAATAAATAAAGGAGAAAGGGAATGTTAAATTGGGATGATTACGGTAAAGAAGAAAACAATACACCCGCTGCAGTAAATGTTAGCGAAAGTGTTAAAGAAGTACAAAAAGTAGATGCTCCTGCAAAGCCAGTAATGGATACAGCTGCGCCAGTACCTGCTGCAGAAAATAAAATCATAGAAGAAGGATCAAGAGCTGAAATAGCGAGAGAAGCTGTTAAGAACCTTGATGAAACAGCAGGCATTGCTGAACTTGATCAAATGATGGGTTCAAGAGTTCAAGTCGACGATAAAATGATGATTAATTGTAATGCAGACCTCAATCAGTTAGTTCCATTTAAATACGATTGGGCATGGCAAAAATATCTTGATGGAAGTGCCAACCACTGGATGCCTCAAGAAATAAATATGACAAATGATATTGTTTTGTGGAAATCAGAAGATGGTCTAACAGAAGACGAAAGAACAATTGTTAAAAGAAATCTAGGATTCTTTTCTACTGCAGATTCACTAGTGGCTAATAACCTTGTTCTTGCTCTTTATAGGTTAATAACAAACCCTGAATGCAGACAATATATTTTAAGACAAAGCCTTGAAGAAGCTATTCACACTCATGCTTATCAGTACTGTATTGAATCATTGGGAATGGACGAAGGTGAAATATTCAATATGTATAGAGAAGTACCTTGCGTAGCGAGAAAGGCTTCATGGGGTTTAAAATATACACAAGAAATTTCTAATCCTGAGTTTAAAACAGGAACAGTTGAAACAGACAAACAGCTACTCAAGAACTTGATCGCGTTTTACTGTGTTCTTGAAGGAATATTCTTCTACTGTGGATTTACTCAAATCTTATCAATGGGAAGAAGAAATAAAATGACAGGTACATCTGAGCAATTCCAGTATATTCTTAGAGATGAGTCAATGCATGTGAATTTTGGTATTGATGTTATCAATCAAATAAAAATTGAGAACCCTCACCTTTGGGATGAGGAACTTAAATCAGAAGCTGCTCAAATGATTCTTGAAGGAACGGAGCTAGAAATTCAATATGCAAGAGATACGATGCCAAGAGGCGTGCTAGGTATGAACGCTGCAATGATGGAAGAATATCTCAAATTTATTGCTAACAGAAGATTGACGCAAATAGGCCTTGAAGAAGAATTCAAAGGCGTAAGCAATCCTTTTCCTTGGATGTCAGAAATTATAGATCTAAGAAAAGAGAAAAATTTCTTCGAAACAAGAGTTACGGAATATCAAGTTGGCGGAGCCCTGAACTGGGAATAAACATGTCAATAAGAATTATGAAGAAGCCCCTTTTAAGGGGCTATTTTCATGAATGTATGTTCTTCGTATCTATCGGAGCCTGCACCCCACTGATATCAAAAAGCTTAAATTCAATTGAGCTTACAGCGACGATTATTTACTCGATTGGTATATTTATGATGTTTGGATTTAGCGCCCTCTACCACAGAATTAAATGGAGACCTAGGGTGTTAAAAATCATGAGAAAACTTGATCATTCATCAATTTTTATAATGATAGCTGGGACTTTTACACCGATTTGTCTTTTAGTACTTCCGGAAGAAACAGGTTTACAGCTACTAATGATAATTTGGATAATAGCTGGTATAGGTATATTGCAAGCATTATTTTTTACAAACATACCAAGAGCTATTAGAGCAGCCTTATATCTTGTTGCAGGTTATATGACACTCCCTTATCTTTCAATCATGTCGTCCGTGATGGGCTTTACTAATTTGATATTGACTGTAGCCGGAGGTACCATATATTCGTTTGGTGCTATAAGTTATGGGATGAAATTTCCAGACTTTAGTCCTAAATATTTTGGCTATCATGAATTCTTTCACGTACTGGTATGTATAGCATCTGTGCTTCACTTTATTGTAATTTACTCAATAGTTGGTAACTAAATTATCAAACTATATTCAAGTAAATTTGCTCCGAATCCCAGAAAAGTTCTTATATATTTAAAAGAAAAAAATATATCAGATATAGAAATCATCGATCTTGATCTCGGGAAGCTTGAGCATAAGACTCCCGAATATAGGGCAATAGCTCCAAACTCAAGAGTCCCTGCCCTTAAATTAGATGATGGGACAGTTATATTAGAAACTACTGCGATGTGCAGATATCTTGAATGCCTTTATCCAGAACCAAATATGTTTGGAGAGAGTCCAATAGAAATAGCTTCAATTGAAATGTGGTACTCAAGAGTATCATTTGAATTAATGATGCCTTTGATGCATGGATTTAGGCACACTCATCCGCACATGAGTGTAATGGAAAATCAAAATGAGGAATATGGACTTGCTCAAAGAAAATTAGGAATCAAAGAGCTTGAAAATTATGACACTATTATTCAGTCAAGGGATTTTATAGCAGGTGATAGGTTTACATATGCAGACTTGCAAATGGTAACTTCTCTTCAGTTTTTAGTTCGATTAAATAAATTGGATATCGAGGACTATGGAAACCTGAATGAGTATATTATTCAGGTTTCAAGCCGTCCAAGTTTTTTGATATAAATTACTGCTTACTAATTAACTCAAATATTTTAAGGGTTTGCTCTCCTCCATTTTGAAGAGCTCTAGCATCATCCATATCTGAAATAGTATCCCAGTTAGCTGCTATATTTTCTGGTGTCATGTCTTCTCCAGTGCCCAGCGAAACTCCCATTGTTTCATGGGTAATTATCCTGGCATAAACTCCGGCTCCGGCAGCAATAATAACTCCATTTGGTGCATCTTTTCCTGACAGATAAATTACAGCAGGAGTAACATACTCAGGCTGTAAGTTCTTTCCAAAATCTTCTGGAATTAAGCCTTCTGTCATTCTTGTATAAGCAACAGGGGTAATTGAATTTGAAAAAACATTATATTTTTGGCCTTCAATTTTTAATGTATTCATCAGACCGACTATTGCCATTTTTGCAGCACCATAGTTGCTTTGACCAAAATTTCCGTATACCCCACTAGATGAACTTGTAAAGACTATTCTTCCATATCCTTGCTCTCTCATGATCGGGTAAATAGTATGAGTACAATTTAATGTTCCCTGAAAATGAACATCCATGACTAAATTGAAATCATCAAGCGTGACATTATGGAAACTTTTATCCCTTAAAATACCAGCATTATTGACAAGAATATCGATTCTTCCCCATTTATCCATAACCTCTTTAACCATGTTCTGAATTGCCGGTAAATCTGTAACGCTTGCTCCATTAGCCATTGCATCCCCGCCTGCATCTTTAATTTCCTGCACTACAGCTTCGGCAGCATCACTAGTCCCACTTCCGTCAACACTTCCACCTAAGTCATTTACAACGACCTTAGCCCCTCTTCTTGCAAGTTCTAGGGCATGCTCTTTACCGATTCCTCCGCCTGCACCTGTTACAATTGCAACTTGATCATCAAATCTTATACTCATCCTGCGTCTCCTTTTTGTTGGAAGTCATTCTTTGTTTTAAAATAGATAATTATTCTAATCAAAATTTAAATTTTTTACTATGTTAAAAAGATATGAGCTCAAGGATTACCCCAATCTTGACATAACCATTTATGAAAATATTGAACATGTATCAATATTAAATAACTGGCAAGAAGCATGTTTACAAAATATAAATTGGGTTGAAGGAGAAATTAAAATATTTGGGAAAACTCATAAGATCCCTCGTCTTCAAGCTTGGTATTCTGATGATGGCATTAGTTATTCTTATTCAGGAAAGGTTCTTGATCAAAATATTTGGAACAAAGAATTATTTGAAATTAAACTCTTGGTAGAATCGGTTTGTAAATGCACATTTAATTCTGTTTTAGCAAACCTTTATAGAAATGGATCTGATTCTATGGGCCTTCATGCTGATGATGAGAAAGAACTCGGTTTAAGACCTCTTATTGCATCTTTATCACTTGGAGAAGAAAGAGATATCACTTTTAAGCATAAACATGAAGGTACTAGTCTAAAAATACCTCAGCATCATGGCCAGCTTCTTGTCATGCAGGGTAACACTCAAAAATACTGGAAACATGAAATAAAAAAGACAAAAAAAATTAAAAAGCCAAGAATTAATTTAACTTTTAGGAATATAATTACGTATTAATTTAATAAATTTCATAAAGGGAAAAAAATGAGCTCAAGAGTAAAAGTAGTGGTCACTGGTGCAGCTGGTCAAATCGCATATTCATTGATACCAAGACTGGTAGATGGTAAAACTTTTGGGAATAGAACTGTTGATCTATGTCTTGTTGAAATTCCTCAGGTAGTTAGTAAATTAAAAGGCCTTGTCATGGAATTAGAAGACTCCTATTTCCCTCATATGGGTGAAGTTACATATACAGATAACTTTGAAGAAGCATCGCATGATGCTGATTGGTTCTTACTTGTAGGAAGTATTCCAAGAGGTATTGTCTATGAAGGTAAAAAAATTGAAGAGAGATCTGATCTTCTAAAAATTAACGGTGGTATTTTTGTAAATCAAGGAAAAGCTATTGGTAATAATGCGAAAGATAACGCAAAAATACTAGTAGTTGGAAATCCAGCTAACACAAATGCGTTGATTGGTAAAAATGCATCTGGCAAAGATACTCAATTATGGATGGCAATGACTATGCTTGACTCAAGTAGAGCTAAATCAGTACTAGCTAAAAAAACTAACGTAAATGTAGATGATATATCCAATATGATTATTTGGGGAAATCATAGCCCGACTATGTACCCAGATATAGAGAATGCAAACGTAAATGGTGAATCAGTTTCTTCAGTTATTAATGATATGAGCTGGGTTGAAAATGAATTCCTGCCAACTGTTCAGCAAAGAGGTAAGGCTGTTATAGATGCAAGAGGTGCATCTTCTGCAACATCAGCAGCTAAGGCAGCACTTGACACCGTAATAGCATGTGAAAACCCTACTGATATAAATGATAGTTTTAGTGCTGCGGTTGAGAGTGATGGCTCATATGGAGTGCCTGAAGGTTTAATTTGCGGTTTTCCACTTTCCACAGATAGTAATGGTGTAGTTACAATCAAAAAAGATTTAGAGCTATCTGATTTTGCTAAACAAAAGTTTCAAGTGTCTATAGATGAACTCTCCTCTGAACGTGAAGCGGTAGAACATTTAATGAAATGAGCAAAAAAAATAAATTTATTTTCAAATTTATATATGGTGTTTTAGTTGATGAGCTATGTGAATCTGCCCAACTAATAACAAATCAGGATTTATCAAAATTAGCAAAAAGTTTAGAAAATACTCATGTCAAGAATATTAATATAAGCCCTAATATAATTAATATACCTCAATCAGGTGATGACATTTTTATTGTTCTTGATGATATTCAATTGTCACCAACAGATATAGGAAAAATAAAAAACCTTTTAAGCCAAAAGATTCTAATATGCACTAATTCAAAAAAATCTGTTGAAACTCAAGAGATGATGATAAAGCTTGGATTTCAACTTGAGTTTAATAATAGAGAGGATGGCAAGATGTGCTTCTCCTATAATCTTAAAACATATAATAGTAAAAGATCATGGAATAATTCTGAGGGGTGGGCTAACCCTGAGAATTTTGATAAATTCAGATGGTAAACAAGTTACTTGAAGCTAGCTAGAAACTGTAGAAATTCAACCTTTCCCCCTTCAACCTCAATATCACCTGATGCAAGAGACTGAACAGGATTTTTTAAACCTGACAAGGCCAACTTCAGTTCTACCTCGCTACTCCTAATAGTAATATTACATTTTTCCAACTTATTAGAAATTTCTGCGACCTTATTCCTTATAGTTACTGTTTTTACCAACCCTGAAGTAAATTCAAAACAAGCTACATAGTTCTTCTTATAAATATTGTTTGGATTTAGTTTTACCGAAAGAAGGTTGAATAAAGTATCTGTGGATATCTCATTGATCAAATCTGGGGAACGCTCTGACGCTGGAAAGCCATCAAAGGCTTCATTTAACTCTATAGCAGAAGTTAAAAAATAGTTCCTTTTATTAGGGTTTGATGAACGTTCACCAATATGTATTAATGCCTTTTTTCTCAGGGCTTTCGTTTCGTCCAAAGAGAATTCTAGAGCGATCAATCTATCGCTTAATTGGAGTGCCCATTGCATATCTTCTTCATCTATTGCTGCATTTAAAGATTTAAGAAGCTCCACATTGCCCCCTACTAACTTAGAGAATTTTTTAGCCTCTTCGATTCGTGACAGTGGATCTAAGTCAGATGGATTTCCATTAAACCATCCCAAATAACCATTGTAGATACTTTTAACAGACCATCTCACCGTTCCATAAAATTCATATAAAAAAGGTGATTCTTTTACCTCTTTAGGTAAATCAATCATTTCAACAATTTGATCAGGGTAGTAGCCTTCATTCATTAGTCTAACAGTCTGATCATGCACAAACTGAATAGCATCTCTGTATACAGTTAATGCTTCTAATACCTCAGCTCCAACTATAGGCCTTGTATGACTTGGAAATAAGAATTGTGGGTCAAATGTTCTCATATGATCCAGGCTGCTTATCCAGCCCATTACATCCCTATGAGTAGTCCCCCTAATTGTGTATAGGTTAGGGAAAGTCTTATAAATATTGTCACCTGGCATAAGGGAGTTATGTTTTGGCAACCAAACAAATAACTGATCATTGGTTTCTCCAGGAGCATGAAATAATTGAATCTCAACACCTGCTATATCTAGGATTAATTTATCTTTAAAGGTAGTATCTGGTTTTACATAGCCTGGTGTTGATTTGGATACATTGAGACTTTTGCCTATGCCAACATTAATCAAGTCCTCTGCAGGTAATTGGGTTCCAAACATTCGAGCACTTCTAACTGAAACGATCGGATTAATTATCCCTAATATTCTTTGCATATAATAATCCGTAGATTCATGCGCAATAATTTTGGGCCTTTCTGGTTGAGAGGTTAAATAAAATGATGTTCCAAAAGTGTGATCCCCATGATTATGGGTATATATAACAGCCTTGATGGGATTAGCATTTTTTTTCTTAAAGAAAGAATATATTTCTTCAGCCTCAAAGGCACTATCTGCTGAATCAATAATAATATTTCCATCAATGCCTTCAACCATAATTGAATTAGCAATACCAAAACCAATAGCAATATGGACCCTCCCGCCAGGAGTTTCATATGTTAATACCTCTTTATTAAATTCCTCAGAGTGATTTATTAGTTTTTCAACTTTAGAAATTTTTGGAGCTTCAACTGGTTCTGATTTAGAACATGCAGAAATGAGAATACATGCAATAAAGATAAAACAAAGATTAAGTAATCTGATGTTAACTCTCATTTATTTATAGAGAGATCCTAAAGAAAACTAATCATTATTTCATCTACAAGAACGTCAGATTTATCCTCATTAGCAATAGCGCTTGAGTAATCAGATCTCCAGACAGTAACTACAGTCCATAGAGTTGTATCTTTGGAAGCATCCTTAAGATTTATTCTAAGAATATTTTCAGTTACAGTCCTCACATTATTATCATACATATAATTATTCCAATAATATCTTGAATAGTGAAAGTTAGACCTATCGGATTGGACTTTATCCTTACTACTTAGGTTGATATTAAAAACTAGGCTTGAGTCTGATGAGTATTTTAAGCCTCTTGTTTCAAGAGCATTTTTTAGATTATTTTTAAACCTCTCTAATTCAATTGGATTTATTTCTGCGCTTATATTTGATTCATTTATATTTATATAAAAGTCGTTATAATTGCTTAAGTTAAAAGTATCAATTGAATCAACCTCGATGTTGGATTGAGTGGTGGCGCAGCCTACTAAAATTAATATACTGGCTAATTTTGTAATTATTTTCATAGAATAAGTGTACATGTTTTTATAGATTTTTATTATGTTTAACCTTCAAGACCAAAAATATATCCCTTTATTAGATCTCAATGCTCAAATATATAATGAATCTGAATTCAATTGCAAGCATGTTCACCTAGATTCAGATAGCGATGAAATGGTCTTTATGGTTGCATTTAGGACGATACCTGAAGATTCTACTGGTGTGGCACATATTCTTGAACATACAGCCCTATGCGGTTCAAAAAAATACCCAGTCAGAGATCCATTTTTTATGATGATAAGAAGGTCTCTTAATACTTTTATGAATGCGTTTACATCAAGCGACTGGACAGCATATCCTTTCGCAACATTAAACAATAAGGATTTCGATAACCTATTGGGCGTATATCTTGATTCGGCATTTTTTCCTAATTTAGATAGTCTTGATTTTGCTCAAGAAGGACACAGGTTGGAATTTAAAGACAAAACAAACATTGAAAGTGAAATCGAAATTAAAGGGGTTGTTTATAATGAAATGAAAGGTGCAATGAGCTCCGTTACAAGCCAGCTATGGCATGGAATGTCAAAACATTTATATTCCTCATCTACGTATAAACATAACAGTGGGGGCGATCCTGATAAAATTTTAGATCTCACTCATGAGGAATTAGTAAATTTTCATCGAAAACATTACCACCCCTCCAATGCAACATTCTTTACCTATGGAAAGATAGATCCAGTTCAAATCCAAGAGTTTATTAAAAAAAATGTTTTAGAAAGCTTTCAGCCATCATCTGAGGTTATTGCTGTAAAAAATGAAGATAGAATTGACGCACCAAAAATAGTTTCTGATTTATACAACCCATTACCAGGAGATGAAGATAACCACCATGTAGTTATTAGCTGGTTGCTAAATGAAAGTCATGACCCTATTGAATTATTAGAGACATACTTAATGTCTAACATTCTGTTAGACAATTCTGCATCCCCGTTAAGAAAAGTTTTAGAAAATTCAAAACTAGGTAAATCGCCCTCGCCTCTTACTGGGCTAGAGGCAGATCAAAAAGAAATGGTTTTTGCTGCAGGTCTTGAGGGTGTTCAAAAGAATCAACATATTGCAGTTGAAAATTTAATTACTGATTGTTTGCAGAATCTTATTCGAGATGGTATTCCAAAAGAGCTAGTTGATTCTTCTCTCCACCAGTTAGAAATTAGACAGAGAGAAATAACAGGCTCGGGCATGCCATTTGGACTTCAAATTATGCTTACATGTCTGCCTGCATGTATACATAATGATGATCCTTTAAATATCTTAGATTTAGATAATGCTTTTAATATTATTAAAGAAAGGCTAACTCAAGATAAATACATTGAGAGTTTGATTGAGAAACATTTGGTTAATAACCCTCATAAATTAAATTACTCTTTAGTCCCTGATACAGAATTTAATAAAAGGAATGAGGATGCTATTGTTCAAAAAGTTCATCAAAGAACTGAAAGCCTAACAATCGATGATAAGAATAAAATTGTTGCCTTGGCTGAGGCTCTAGAAAAACGTCAAGAAAAAATTGATGATCCAGAAATTCTTCCTAAAGTTACTAAAGATGATATTCCTTTATCAAGAAATTACCCAAAACCAGATATATTTGTTTCAAATAATATAGAAAACTATTTTTATAAATCAGGAACGAATGGCCTGGTCTATCATTCAATGCTATTTCCCTGTGAGGCACTTGATAATGATGAGCTAAAAATTGCTAGCTTGTTTACAAGCTCTCTTACAGATGTAGGCCTGGGCTCTGACTCATATGAAGATGTTCAAAAATATCAATCTTCTATTACAGGTGGTATCTCAGCATCATTTGCAATGATTCCAAATGCAGGTGGCTTAGAACATAAATTAGCTCTTAAAATTAGTGGAAAAAGTTTAGAAAAAAATGCGCATTTAATGCAAGATTTAATGCTGAGAACTGTGCAGAAAGCAAATTTTGATGAGCGCCAAAGAATTCAAGAGTTGCTTAGCTTTATCTCAGCTGATAACGAGCAATCACTAACTCAAAATGGCCATATTTTAGCTATGGCTAATGCCGCATCTCAGTTAACTGAAGTGGCCTCAACCAATGATTTTACTTCAGGAGTTAGGTTTATTACTAACACAGGTCTTTTATCAAAGAATATTGATAATAATGATAATCTTGATATCTACATTAAGAATTTAAAATCCATTCAATCTAAAATATCTCTTACACCAAAAAACATATTTACGGCTTCATCTTTAGATCAGAATGAAATGAACTTGAAATCATTTGCTGGTTTAAATGCTACTGATGTTGATGAGCAGGATTTTATTAGTATTCAAGACAAATCTATTGGGTGGATAACTGGATCTCAAGTTTGTTTTTGTGCAGAAGCTTTCCCAACAGTTGATTCATCTCATGAGGATGCTCCTGCTCTGTCTGTTTTAGGAACTGTTCTAAGAAATGGCTATCTTCATTCCGCTATTAGAGAAAAAGGCGGTGCGTATGGAGCTGGGGCTATGCAAGATTCTCATAATAGTGTGTTTAAATTCTTTTCATATAGAGACCCTAAATGTACTGAGACTTTCTCAGAATTTAATTACGCGAGAGAGTGGTCGCTAAACAATATTACTAATGCACATTTAGATGAAGGAGTTTTAGGTGTAATTTCTAGTATTGACAAGCCTATGTCCCCTTATGGTGAAGCTATGAACGATTTCATGAGTGAGCTAGATCACAAGACAAAGAAAGATAGACTTCTATTTAGAAATAAAGTGAAAGAATGCTCTATAGACGACTTAGTTCGAGTATCAAAAAAATATTTATTTAATGAATCTAAAAAATCTGTGATTGCTGGAGAAAGCTTCCAAGATGAAATAAAGAATCTAGGCTTTAGTTTAAAAAATATTTAACTATCCAAAAAATAAGAATTTCTTTTTCTTTAGATCTTGAGCGCAACCCCAGTATTGTTGTTGGTATTTGGTAGATCTAGCTTGCACTCTGTCAGAAACCTTTACTAGCCATTGTTTTTTTCTATAGGTTTTCTTCTTAAAGCCCCCATAGCCTTCATGATATGCTAGATAAAGAGATCTTGCATCGGTTCGCTCAAATCCTTGGTAATAACCTTTGCTAGCGTACCAGCCTATAAAGTCAGCTGAATCTTTGAAATCTTTTCTATTCGCTCGTGAATTTCCAGTCTCGTCTTTATAGTCATCCCATGTCATAGTAAGTGCTTGAGAATAACCTACTGCAGTTGAAGGTCTAAACCATGGAATAAACCCAAGCAATTTATCTCTTTCAGGTCTAGCATCTGACTTAAAGCTGGATTCTTGATAGACAAATGACATGAGAACATAAGGAGGAATTTTCCATCTTTTTTCTACTCTCATTACAGCCTTATACCAACTTCTTTTTTCTTTAAATATAAGGCATATATTATCTGGACTTTCAGGTGGTTTGGTAACACATGATTGAAAGAAAACAGCAATACACAAAATGCTCAAAAATTTTATTTTTTTAAGATGCATTAAATTTTTTCTCCAACATCAAATCCTCTAAAAGTTTTAAATCTTGGAAATCTAAGACTATAGCTCTCACCTTCCATACTTTGGGTTATTGCATCTGCTCTAATTTCTATAAGCTGTCCAACAAGTGATTCTTTTGCTGTCCAAAAATTCTCTCTATCTTCATCTGTGAGGCCGCTCCCTACACTCAATGAAAAAAACTTACCATCATCCTCACCCTCAACACTAAATGCACCAAGTTTGCCTTCGTGCTTGCCTGTTCCCTCTTGAATAGAAACCACTTTTAAAGTTACCTCAATAAATGGTTTTATTTTGAGCCATGCATGACTTCTTTTACTCTCATATAAAGCTTTTTCTGGCTTAATCATCAAGCCTTCATATCCTTCACTTAAGGCCTTCTTATTCATTGAGGCAAAGGTTTTTTCTCCAGCCTCTGTATCGAAATCAATAATAGTAAATTCTACTGGTTTTATACAATCACTAAAACTATTTGATAATGTGGTTAAGACTTCTTTTCGTTGAATTGTATTGAGTAAGCTCTTACCTTCATTAAATTCTTGAAGAGGCAGAACGTCAAATAGAGCAAGATAGGCATCTTGAGTTTTGGCATTTGTTTTTCTATGAACTTGCTTCATTAAGGATTGGAAGTCATCACTCATAACTTCTCCATCAAAAACAAGACCATTAAATTCTTTTTTATTAAGCGCTTCTTCTATGTGAGGAAAGTTACTCAAGATTTTGCCATTCCTGCTATAAAGTGTTGTGGAATTATTCTTTGTAATGGCAATAACTCTTACTCCATCATATTTATATTCAACCAAGCATGGCCCTTGAATTTTTTTTGGATGCTTGGCTCCATCATGAGCTAGCATACAAGAAAATACTGGAACTCTAAATTGAATATCCATTCTCTTCGCAACGTTATTAACTGTTTTTTCACTGACGCCACATCTTAAATCTTTAATTAAAATCCTTCTATACCAGTCATTCCATTGCTCTATGGTAGCTTGATTTAATAATTCAATTATGAGGTCTCTAGCTGCATGGCCTGTTTTTTCACGTTCGATTAATAAAAATGCGTTTGACTTGAAATCAGTCCAGCTTAGCCCAGGTCCATCTTGTTCAGATTCAGGAACCTGCTTAACGCCAAAAGTTACTAATGAATCTAGGCACATTGCTAGCCCCTCTTGAATTTCTATTTCGCTAAGGTGCTCCTCAACAACATTTTCTTTAAAAAGCCTACTATTATCACTTTCAAGTTTTTGAATAATTTGCCATGGGAGTAATTTATTTGCCATTATCTTTACTGCTAATCAAAATTTTTAAGTTGTCTGAGCCTTGTAACCTCTTGAGCTTTTGTTTCAATATGTGAAATCATTTGTTTAGTTATGGGCAATCTTTCAGCATCACAAATATTGGCATAGAACTTCTCTGAGAAATTGTAAGCAAATGCAACCATTTCTCTCACAGCTAACAAAGGCTCTTCTACATTATTAAGATCTGTTGCCATTATTACAGCAAAAGTTTTTGTATTTTCTTCAAAAGTTCCAGGGTTTAGAGCGTTGGCAACTCTGAAAATTTCTTTATTATTTTGCCCTTTTATAGAGAAGAACCCATGAGTTAATTTAGCCTCTGAGTTATTCATGAAACCAAATAACTGCTCAATATCAAAAGATGATTTGTCCATAGAAATTAAATTGAGAACTACTAACTCCTGATCGTTTATAAATTCTTGTTCTTCAAAATCAAATGATTTCTGAGTTTCCAGCTTAACATCATCATATTCTTTAATTTCAAAAGAATCTGACACTTCCTCGATCTTTACCTTCAGGTCATTTCCGCTAGATACCTTTCTTATAAAAAGAAAAATAATAGTTAAAAATACTAGTACAGAAAGGCCTATAAGATAAATATCAAGGTTGCTTTGCATTTAAGCCTCTGCGAATTCGAGCGCTTGATTCACATCAACCGAAACCATTCTTGATACACCAGCTTCTTGCATAGTAACACCCATTAAGTGGTCACTTTTTTCCATTGAAACTTTATTGTGAGTTATAAAAATAAACTGAACAGTTTTTGACATCTCTTCAACCATATTAATAAATCTCATTGTATTTAGGTCATCCAAAGGAGCATCAACCTCATCTAAAATACAAAAAGGAGCTGGGTTTAATTCAAATATTCCAAAAACTAATGCTAATGCAGTTAAAGCCTTTTCACCACCAGAGAGCTGAGAAATAGATGAATTTTTCTTGCCAGGAGGCCGCGCCATTATTATGACACCGGCGTTAAGTGCATCCCCTTCAGTTAAAGCTAATTCTGCATAACCGCCGCCAAAGAGTTTTGCAAAAACCTCTTTCATTCTTGCATTGATTGCATCAAAACTATCTTGAAACCTGGTTTTGGTTTCTGTATCAATAGTTTTTATTGCGCCTGATAGTTTATCAAGAGCTTCTGTTAAATCATTGTATTGAACATCTAATTCTTCTTTTCTTTTAGATTCTTGAGCAATTTCTTCAGGAGCAGCTAGGTTTATAGCTCCCAGCCTGATGATCTTAGCTTGTATATCTGCAAGCCTATCCTGAAGATCTTTTATATGCATTCCATCATATTGAGTGTAATCAATATCTTCAATTTTTATACCAGCATCTTTTATTTTAGTATTAGCATTTTCTAAATTTATTTCATATGTTTTTAGATCAAGTCTTACGTTGGTAACTTTTTCAGATATGGACTTGAGGTCTAATTCAGCTATAGATTTTTTGTTCTCAAGATTTCTCATACTTTCATTGAATTCAGATTGCTTTTGACGGATTTCTAATAAAATAGATTCAGCATCAGAGCTTTTGTTTACAAGATCAGACATTACATTTTGTATTTGTAATTTCTTATCCTTACTATTTTTTATAGTTTCAGAGAGCTCATTTTGCCTATCAAGGTATTCGTCAGGTGAAGCTAGATTTATGGAACCCAGATCATTGATATTCTTTTGTATCTCATCAAGGGAAATCTCTAAACCCTCAAGGTCTATTCCTTGATATTTATTATGATCTAATTCAGAAATGTTAATTTGAGCCTTATCTAGAACCTGAGATGCATTTTGCAGATTAACCTCATAGGTTCTTAAATCTAGCCTAAGATTACTCACATTCTTCTCAAGAGATCTCACCTCATTTGCTACAAATAACTTACCACCATCTAACTCTCGTACCTCTGTATCTAATATAGCTAAAGTAGATAAGCTTGATGCAAGATCCTCATTTAAATTCTCTTGCTGCTTAACTAATATTGCAAGGTTTTGTTTTGCTGAGATTTTTTCTTCCGAATTTTTTTGAATTGTAGATTCTACCTCATGCCGTCTTTTCAGAAATTCTTCTGTATATGATTTTGATTGGTCTGAGGCTATTTTAAGGATGCTCATTAACAATTCTTTTAATTCCTTAACTTTGTCATTTATTACATTAGCGCCAGAGCCAAGGTTTACTAATAGGTCAGAAATAGTGTCGATTAGATGAATTGTCTTTTCTTTGGGGCTTAAATTATCTGTACTAGATTCTTTTTCTTTAGCTTTTTCATAATTTTCTTTTGCAGAAACTAAATCTTTGTTTGCTTGAGACTCAGCTTTCTCAAGGTTGAGAATACTGCCCTCAAGCCTAGCTATATTTCCACCAATTGAAAAGCTTGATTTTTTTAACTCATCTGCATGCTGGCTTGCAGTTATTTGCTTTTCTTTAACAGTATTAATTAATTCTTCACGTGAATCTAAATCAGATTGTTTGGATTCAATTTCATTTTCTAAAGGTTTGATTTTTTCCAGAATAGCATCTTTATTTTTTACAGCATCTAAAGCCTTAATTATTGATATATTAAGCTTAAGTTCTTGTTGTTTTGGACTAAGGTCCTTAAAAGTAGATTCTTTCTCTACGGCTTTTTCATAGCTCTCTTTTGCTCTTTCTAGAGCTACAAGATTCGATGCCTCTGACTTATATATGTTTTGAAGGTCGGCTTCATGCTTGGCAATTTCAGCACCGATAGTATAAAAATTCTTTTGAGCTATTTCATAAGAATCTACAACTGATTCATTTTGGGTTCTAAATTCGTCAATCTGAGACTGCTTTGTATCAGACTCTGCCTGCTTTATCTTTAAGTCCCTATTTAGACCATCAAGATTTTTTTGAAGCTGATCTCTATTATTCTTAGCTTCTAATGAAAATAATATCGCTGTATTAATTTGATTTTCTGATTCTTCCTTCTTCAGAGAATTATACTTTTCAGCTGCATTTGCTTGATTTTCTAGCCTACGTATTAATCTTTCTATTTCATCTTTAATATCTTTTACTCGAGATAAGTTTTCTTTTGTTTTCTTAATTCTACTCTCAGTCTCTCTTCGTCTTTCTCTATATTTAGATACCCCAGCGGCCTCTTCTATGTGGGTCCTTAATTCTTCAGGTTTAGCGCTAACAAGCCTACTAACCATGCCCTGCTCGATAATTGCATAAGAGCTTGGGCCAAGCCCTGTTCCAAGAAAAATATCCTGAACATCCTTTCTTCTACATTTTGTACTGTTTATAAAATAAGTTGACTGAGCATCTCTATTCATTACCCTTTTGATAGATATCTCATTGAATGCCGCATATTCTCCACCTATTTTCCCACTTGAATTATCAAAAAGTAGCTCAATGCTGCATTGGCCTGAGGCTTTTCTATTTTCTGAACCATTAAAAATAACATCAACCATTGACTCGCCTCTAAGGTTCTTAGCAGAAAGCTCGCCTAACACCCATCTTACGGCATCAATGACATTGGATTTACCACAGCCATTGGGTCCGACTACGCCGACTAAATTTGTAGGAAAGGATACCTTCGTTGGATCTACGAAACTTTTAAAACCTGCTAGTTTTATGTGTTTAAGCTGCATTGCGAAGAGTTATTTTGTTATGAATATATTAAACTATTGTTACTTTTTTAACCATTCATTTGAGCTAATTTTATAGGTATTTGAAGGCTCGCTCTGATCAAGTAAAACCAATGCCTCTGTTGTATATTCAGTCTCACTATTTTTGCACATTAACGAAAATTGAATATCAACAGTCTCTTTATTTAAATAGGCAGAACTAACATCAAATCCAGGAATAGAAGAGCTTGTATTATTTAGAATAGCCATTGTGTTTTCGTTAACATTAATTTTTGCAATAGGTATATCAGGCCCATTCATAATAAAAATCTCAACTAGTCCTGAATAATTTGAACAATTTGGAGGTCTATCAAAATCAATTAAAATTGTTGCGTTTGCAAATAAAGGAAATTTAGAGTTCCTTAAATCTCTATAAAGACTATAAAAAATAAATTTTTCTTCGCTAGATTTAAAATACCTTTCAGAATAAGTAATGAGGTTTTCTGCTGAGTTATATTTCTTACTATCGATAGCCTCTAGGATAAGACCTTGCATCCAATAAATTTTATTTTCATCTTCAATGAGTTGCTCGAATTTTTGAAGGGTTTTAGATGAAATACCATCATCATTTCTTATATTGTCTTTAATTTCATTTGTTAACTCCTGTTCTTCAAAAAAGCCCAGATATGAAAATTTACCAATAAAACTAAAAATACATAAAAGTATAATAATAGTTGCTATACCTAGGATATAGCCCTTATTAGTGGTGCCTTGATTTAGTAAGTAAGCAAAGATTGGCAATAGGGCAAAAAAAGATAATAGATAAATAAAAATCATCAAGCTTTTCTTCTAAAAAGATAAATACTTAAAGCTATCAAGAGTATTAAAAAGGGAGCAACCCATAAAATATAGGTATCTTTATTAAAACCAGGATTATATAAAACAGAGCTGCCAAACCTACTAGCTATATACTCTTTAATTTCTTTGTCAGACTTCCCATCTTTTATTAGTTCGATTATTTTATTTTTTATATCTTGTGAGACAGGTGCATTTGAGCTTGCTAGGGAGCCGCTTGTACATTTTGGGCATCGTATTTCCTTAATAAGACTGTAAAACCTTTTTTCATCCGCAGCATTTTCAAAATTATATAAAGAATCAGACATTATAAAACTTGAAAAAAATAGTAGTGTTAAAAAACTATATTTGATCATTCCAAACCACCTTTTCTTTTTTTATTACTGGTGCAAAAACATCACTCCAAACTCTTTTATTAACTTCTCCGCTGAAGTGAGCAATTATCTTTCCATTTTTAATTAAGAATGTTTCAGGAGCACCGGTAACCCCCATATCAAGAGCCAGTGAACCCGAATAATCATGAATAATGAGCTTATATGGATCTTTATATTTATCCAGCCACTCAATCGCATCATTTCTATCATCCTTATAATTCAAACCAATAATTGGAACATTTTCAGAGTTTAAAGTAACTAGGAACCCATGCTCTATCCTGCAGGTAATACACCAACTAGCCCAGACATTTACAAGATAGCTCCCCTCTAGATCATAATTAGTTACTATTGATTTTTCGTATAGGGAGTTCAATTCAAACAAAGGCATATCTGAAACCTTAAAATCTGCTCCTGGGTAGTAATCATTATCATTTATAAAAAAATATAAAAAGCTTATTAGAGATATTGGGATAACAAAAATTAGAAACCTTAATAAAGTAATCATCTTTTAGTATCTCTTAAAGAAAAAGCCAAAAATGAACCTGAAACTGCCATCAATAAAGCTGAAATCCATATCCAGCGTATAAAATAATTGAATTGAATGTTAACAGTCCAGCTTCCATCATCGAGTTGATCGCCAAGTGTTAAATAAATATCCTTGAGAGGTGTTGCATGTATTGCTGTTTCCGTGGTTATTTGGCCTCTAGTAAAATACTTCCTCTTTTCTGGATTTAATACAAAAGTTTTGCCATTTGGGCTATTTATAATAAAAGATGCCATTACAGAATCATGATTTGACATCTTTATAAGTTCAAGATTATCAAATTTAATCCTGTAATCTTTATAAATATCATCGCCATTAATTTTTATATTAATTGCTCTTTCAGAGCTAAATTGGCTATTCAATGATATTGAAATTATG
>CALSQM010000011.1 GCA_943788515.1 uncultured SAR86 cluster bacterium | reverse complement strand
TGTTATTACTTTTGGTCCACTAACATAGTCTCCATATTCTGCAGTATTTGAAATGGAATAATGCATGTTAGCAATACCACCTTCTTGGATTAAATCAGTTATCAGTTTTGTTTCATGAAGACATTCAAAATAAGCCATTTCTTTGCTATATCCAGCCTCAACGAGAGTTTCAAATCCAGCTTTAATTAGTGCAGTCAATCCTCCGCATAATACTGCCTGCTCTCCAAAAAGATCTGTTTCTGTTTCTTCTTTAAAAGAAGTTTCAAGAACTCCAGCACGAGTACCTCCATTTGCCTTAGCATATGAAAGAGCTACATCTTTTGCTGAATAATCTTTGTTTTCCAATGCGTCATCAAATATGGCTATTAAAGATGGAACACCTCCGCCATTGGTATAAGTACTTCTAACGGTATGACCTGGTCCTTTTGGTGCAATCATAATTACACTATTAGTTGCCTCAGGAACTATTTTTTCAAAATGGATATTAAACCCGTGAGCAAATGCAAGAATTGCATCAGTTTTTAAATTTGGTTTTATTTCTGTTTCATATATATTTTTTTGAAATTCATCTGGCGCCAAAATCATAACTAAATCTGCTTGGACTACTGAATCAGCAACTGTTTGAACCTTGAGTCCTGCTTCTTCTGCCTTTACCCATGAAGAAGACCCTTCTCTTAAACCCACAGTTACATTTACACCAGATTCATGAAGGTTGTTTGCGTGAGCATTACCTTGAGATCCATAACCAATTATTGAAACATTCATGCCTTTAATAATTTCTATTATTGCATCTTCGTCATAGTAAATTTTCATCTAGTAGTACTCCTTTTAAATAGGTTGTTTCTTCGTTGCTAACAGCTATAACATCTATTAATTTGTTAAGCTGTCTCAAAATTTGCCTCATAAGATCATCTGAGACCATTGTCTCTATAGTGAGTCTAGATATTTGATTGTCCTCAAATTTAGTTTCAAGTTTCTTTTCAATGTCCTTATAAACAGAAAAGTCTTTTACAGAATCTACATGAAGGGTTTCAATGTTGTAGCCTCTTTGATGAAATAACCCAACAACCCTTACAAGTGCTCCTGGTTTATTTTCCATAATTAAAATTAGCTTTCTTTTAATCATGTTTGTTTATCCTTTGATAGCCACATATTTTCTAAGCTGCCATTCGCAACTTGCATTGGGTAAACATGCTCCGATGGATCAACATAGATATCAACAAAGACAAGTTTATCTTTCATTGCAAAAGCTTTTTTTAGGCCATCTTTCAATTCAGAATTTTTTTCAATTTTAATTCCTTCATGACCATATGATTCTGCCAGTTTTATAAAATCTGGTAGCGAGTTTTGATAAGTGCTTTCAGAGTGTCTGCCACCATAATTCATATCCTGCCATTGCTTAACCATCCCAAGCGCCTCGTTATTGATATTAATTATCTTTATCGGGAGATTATATTGAAGGCATGTGGATAATTCTTGTATACACATTTGAATGCTACCCTCACCTGTAATGCAAACAACTTCATCTTTTGGGAAAGCTAACTTCACACCCATTGCTGCTGGCAATCCAAAACCCATGGTTCCTAGACCCCCGGAGTTAATCCACCTTCTTGGTTTATCAAAATGATAATATTGAGCTGCAAACATTTGATGCTGGCCAACATCAGAAGTTACATATGCCTCTCCATTTGTGATCTCATGAACATGTTGAACTACAGCCTGAGGTAAAATAGGATGACTATCCGATTGATCTTTATAAAGATCATAATTTAAGCCATGTTGTGATTTCCATTCTTTTATCTGCTCATGCCAAGGCTGAATAGTCGCTGAATTATAAGAATCTAATTTTTTCTCGAGGGTATCCTTAATTAATTTTAAAGAATTTTTTACTTGTCCAAAAACAGCCACATTTGCTTCTATAATTTTTGATACAGATGAATGGTCTACATCTAAGTGAACTACTTTAGCATTGGGTGCAAACTTGGATGGTTTATTTGTAATCCTATCGTCAAATCTAGCACCAATAGCAATGATTAAATCTGCATTATGCATTGCCATGTTTGCTTGATATGTTCCGTGCATTCCAAGCATGCCAAGAAATCTGTGATGACTGGCTGGATAAATCCCCAATCCCATTAAGGTGTTTGTAACAGGCGCATCAATAATTTTATTTAGTTCAAATAATTCTTTTTCAGCATTGCTGGCAATCGCTCCGCCACCAGCATATATGACAGGTTTTTTTGCAATCAATATAGCTTCTACTGCCCTATCTATTTGATCTTGTTCTGGTTGAATTGGTGGATTATATGATCTTATTATAGCTTCTTCAGGATATGAGTAATCAAAAAGATTATCTGGCGCTGTCATATCTTTTGGGATATCTATAACAACAGGACCAGGTCTTCCTGAAGTTGCAACATAAAAAGCTTCTTTAATTATCTTCGGTATTTCTTCAGCATTAAAAACTGTGTAGCTATGTTTAACAACTGGTCGAGATACGCCAATCATGTCTGTTTCTTGGAAGGCATCGGTACCAATTAAGTGACTAGCTACCTGGCCAGAAATAACCACCATTGGGATGGAGTCCATGAATGCAGTAGCTATGCCTGTAATAGCATTTGTAGCACCTGGACCAGATGTTACTAAAACAACTCCGGGTTTACCTGTAGCCCTAGAATATCCATCTGCAGCATGGGTTGCGCCTTGCTCGTGTCTTACTAAAATATGGTCTATCTTATCTTGTCTAAAAATTGCGTCATATATATGAAGCGCTGCTCCACCTGGATAGCCAAAAATAAGCTCAACACCTTCATCATGAAGTGCCTGCATTAGCATGTCTGCGCCAGATAATTTCAATTTCTTACCAAAAATACTCTTAGGAATAAGGTTTATATTATTTTATGCATCAAAAAACAAGTTTTTAGTTACTATTAGTTAAATTTTCTTAACTCTTCAAGCAACTCCTCCATATCATTTGGAGTAGGGATATCGAAAGAAAGAATATTATTTGTTTTTTGGTCATTGAATGAGAGATGAGTTGCATGCAATGCCTGTCTTGGGAAGCTTCGAATAGTATTAATTAGTTCTTCAGGTGTGTCTCTTGCAATAGACCTGCTTGGATCATAGGTTTTATCACCAACTATTGGTAATTTTTTTGAAGACAAGTGGACTCTAATCTGGTGAGTTCTTCCTGTCTCTATTCTTATATCCAGCACAGAGTAATTTCCAATATTTTCTTTTAGCTTCACAAAAGTTAAAGCATCTTTGCCATCTTCTCGAATTGCCATTTTGGTTCTATTGTTTTTATCTCTTCCAATAGAGTCCTCAATAGAAAAGCTCCCTAGAGTAGAGCCAATTACAACAGAGGTGTATTTTTTTACAACTCTTCTCTCCTGCATCTCATTTATAAAGAAGTTCCTAAAAGACTCATTTCTAGCAACTAGTAATATACCTGAAGTGTCTTTATCTAAACGATGCACAATTCCTGATCTTGGAATATTGACCAATTCTGGAAATTTATAAATGAGCCCATTTGCAAGAGTTCCATCATAGCAACCAGAACCTGGATGCATTATTAAGCCAGCCGGTTTATTAATTATAATAAAGTCTTTATTTTCAAAGTGAATTTCAAAATTTATATCTTCGGCTTCCCATGATACTTTTTGTTCTTCTTTAGGGCTTAATTCAATCTGATCATTCTCATAAACTTTATCTCTTGGCTGGGATACCTCTCCATTTATAAGAACTCTACCTTCCTCAATCCACTTTTTTATCTGAGTTCTGGAATAATCTGTAAACATTTCTGCTGTAGCTTTGTCTAGCCTCATTGAAGAGAGATCATTTGGAACATTTTTAACAATCATATGAACTTATTATAAAAAAATTAATCTAAATAGATGTTTTCAAGCTTAAATTACGATAATGCAGGTAGAATGTGCAAATAATGAAAGATAAACTAATTTTAAAACTATTTATAGTATTGCCAATTGTAACTCTGTTATTGATTAGTTGTAATTCTGATGGCCCAGAAATAGAACAGCCTGAAAAAATTTATTACGATCAAGCCCAAAGAAGAATGGCTGGAAAAAATTATTTTGGCGCTATTGATTCATTAGAAGCAATTGAATCAAGGTATCCTTTTGGTAAATATGCTGAACAGGCGCAAGTAGAGCTTATTTATGCTCAATTTATGAATGCTGAGACTGAAGCTGCGCATGCTGCAGCAGAAAAATTTATAAGACTTCATCCTAGGCATCCAAATATTGATTATGCATATTTTATGAAGGGCCTTTCTAGCTATACAAGAGATAATAGTTTCATTGTAAGAATGACTGATACTGATTTATCTAATAGAGATATCTCTGGGGCAAAGGAATCATTCTCAGAATTAACTGAATTCTTAACTAGATTTCCAGACAGCCAATATGCTACATATGCTAAACAAAGAAATATCTACCTAAGGAATATGATTGCAAGAAATGAACTTGCAGCAGCCGATTATTATGTTAGTGTTGATGCACATATTGCGGCGATAAGAAGAGCTAACTATGTAATTGAAAATATTCCTAACTCAAGTGAAAATTTCAGAGCTCTTAAGATATTGGAGGCTTCATACGAGTCTTTGGGATATGTTGAATTGCTTGAAGATACTAAAAAAATAATTTCTATTAACTACCAAGATGAGCAATCAAAAAAATCTGAAGACAACTCTGGTTGGTCTTGGAATTTTATAAGAAATAGTAAACCAGCATCTAGTGACTAAAAATGACCTTATTAAAATCAATATTATTTTTGATTCCATTGGTCATATTTATATTGATAATACCTGCTGTATTCTTTTTTAGATCTCTTATATCAAATACTCATAAAAATAAGATTGATAACTCTATGATTAAATGTGACTCTTGTGAGACTTATACTCACGAATCACTTGTCATAAAAAAACTAGGGAAGAGTTATTGCTCAGATAGGTGCTCTAGTACTTAACCTTTCTCATAATCATAAACATTGCAGGAATATATAATAAGGCTGTAATAGTTGCTCCTAAAACTCCAATACTCATTGCCCAAGCAAGCGGTTTAAAGAACACACTTGCAAAGATAAGTGGAAAAAATCCACCAAGTGTTGTTAAAGAAGTGGTAATGATATGTCGTGTAGACCTTATAACAACCTCAATAAGTTCAGCTTTAGTTATTGATTTCTTGTCAGCCTCTTCTTTGATATGCGATAAAACAATAATTGAATCATTTATTGATAAGCCTATTAGCCCTACAGCACTTATAGTTCCAATAAATCCATAGTTTTGCTGGCCTACAAATAAACCAAGAAAAGATAATCCAATTGATAAAAATGCAACAGAGAGAATTAGGCCAGCTTCTCTAAAGGAATTGAGCGCCATTACCAAGCCAACTATTATAAGAATGAAATACATAAATGCTGAAGAAAATAATGAGGCTTGAGATTGGCCTCTGCTTTCTGCTTCGCCAAGTTGTTTTAATGAATACCCTATTGGCAGTCTTGATTCAAAATCTTGAACATCTTTTTTAATAGCTTCTTCGGTGGCTGATGGAAGTGTGCCCGTCCAAATCCAACCCTCTACATCATTTGTTCTTTGACCATCAAGCCTGGTGATTGTCGATGATTTATTTGTTAATGAGCTCTTACCAAAACTATCAAAATACTCAAAACCATCTTGAGAGGGTATTGTTATAAAACCAGTATTCCCGGTGAGATTATTTTTATTGGATAGGCCCTTCAAGCGAACTGGAATTTCTTTGTTCGAATCGAGCATGGTACCAACGATTATTCCATTATTTGCTGTAAACATTTCATTGATAAGATCATTTGCATTTTTACCAGACAGTGAAATATTTGAGCTATTAAGTTCAAACTCTACATTGGTAGTTGAGTCTGAAGTTGCAGACTTTGTAAGATTCACATCAGGTGAATTATTAATGATTAGTTCGAGCTCTTCACCGAGAGACTTAAGCAAGTCTGGATCATCTCCAAAGATTACATAACTGACATCTGAAAAAACTGGTGGCCCAGAAGAGAAGCTATCAACCAGAACTATGATATCTGGATTATTTTTAACAAGTCTTCTTGATAGCTCCGGAAGGTTTTCAATCATCTCATAATAATCTGTTGCAAAAAATACAGACTGTGCAATATTATTGGATCCTTGTTTTTCTTCACCGCCTACAACATTCATCAAAACTCTTGGCATCATTCTGCCTATAAATGAATAATCTTTTTCTATTGAAATTAGCCCACTCTTAAAAATGTCTTCCCTTATTTCTTTTACTCTCTCCATTGTTTTTTGTGAAGATGCATTAGAAGGAAGTTCTATATTAACTCTAAACATATCTCTATCTTGAGCCGGAAAAAAATCTTTAGGCAGGGAATTGAAAAGCAGAAATCCTAAAACAGGCAAAGCAAGCGATATCATAATTGCTCGTCTGGGAACCAAGAATGCCCAGTTTAAAAAAGCCCTATATGTCTTAAGGATTTTTTCATTTCTATATCCCTCCTGACTTATGTCTCGGTTATGAAAGTAAGGAATCTTCTCCATATAGCTCATCAGAACTGGAACCATTAATAGTGCTAAAACCAAAGAAGAGGTAATTGACATAATCACTGTCATTGCCATGCCACCTACGAATTCTATACTTGACCCTTCTCCAGTAACTATGGGAAGAAAAGAAAATACAGTTGTGGCTGTTGCAGCCGCCAGAGGTGCAGATAAGTTTTTTAACCCTTGAGAAATTGAGTCGTTGATACTTAATCCAGATGCTCTTCTGTTTTTGTAATCTTCAACAACAATAATTCCATTATCTATAAGCAAGCCGAGAGCAATAATAATCCCAGTGATAGATGTCATATGAAGAGGTAAGCCTATAAGCCTACAACCTACCATAACCAAACAAATAGAAAACGGAAGGATGAGAGTGACAATTATTGCTGATCTTATTCCAAGAAAGAAAAGGCTTAAACTTAAAACAAGAAATATTGCCAATGAAAAGCTTTTGACAAGTTCGTTGAATTTTTTAGTTGTGTATGCAGACTCGTCGTAAACCAAATCTATAGAGATCTCACTAGGAAGAGTTTCTCTCATATCATCAACAACGATTGTTGCTCGGTCAACATAATCATGAACTCTTTGAGAAAACGATCCAGTTCCAGCAACAGAAACAACTACCTTTCCATTGAACAAAAATATATCTTCAACGGGAGAAACTGGGGCTTTTGTAATAGATGCCACATCGTCTAATTGGATAATCTCTGATTCATTAATAACTTTAATAGGAATTTCTGAGATCTTTTGAACACTCTGTATGTTGTCTTTAAGTCTATATAAAAGTTCAGAATTATTATTTGAGGATACTCCAATGGGTTTTTTAGCATCTAAGGATTGAATGGCTATTGAGATATCTTGGAATGACAAGTCAAGTGAAGATAACTTTGATGAGTCTAGTTCAATCAGAACTTCTTCATCTGCTTCACCAAAAATTGCAGTTTGATGAGAAGAACCTATCGAGCTTAACTTCCTCTTAAGCTGGTTTGCCAGCCTAGACATCATTATAAGTGGAACTTCTCCATCGCCGTTCCAAGTAACAGCATACTGAACGGTAATAGGCGGTCCACTGCTTCTATCAAGAAATATTTCTGCTCCTTGCGGAATGAGTATTTGATTCAGCTTGTCTTGCACTTTAGACCAAGTCTCTTCAATAAGCATAGGTGAAACACTTTGATTTAATTCAACTACAATCGTTGAAAAGCCTTGAGTAATTATTGATTCAAGTTCAAGTATTTCTTCAACTTCTCTAAGTTTAATTTCTAGAGCATTAACTATTTCTGTTTCTATTCTTTCAGGAGATGCACCAGGAAGAAATATACGAACTCCTCCCCATCTTTCCGCCAGTTCAGGATTTTCTTGAATTGGAACCGATAGCCCAGAAGAAATCCCAGAAAGTAATATAAATGCTAGAGTAAGAAATAATATTCTAGGTTTTTCTATTAAAAAATTAATAACACTCATTTTATTTTATTATCTTGCCTTCAATAATCTTTTGAGCTCCACCTAAAATTACTAAATCGCCATCTTTAATTGTGCCACTAACAAAAGCATATTCATCTTCAAAATAAATAACATCAACCAAGTCTCTAACTACCACTTGTTGTTCATTAATAGTATAAATAGCCCAAATACCCTGCTCCGATTGAGACAATGATTTAATTGGAACCCATGTACCTTTTGCTTTTTGAGAAATACTGAGCTTGAGCTTTACTATTGATCCTGGATTAAAGAAAGTATCGAATCTAAAAATTGCCAATCTATTATTAGAGCCTCCAGTTGACATAGGAGCAAGCCTAGCTAATTTAGCCTTTGCAAATATCCCATTGATATCAAATTCATACTCATCTCCAATCTTAATTTTGTTCATATAATTTGTTGGGATTGAAATTCTGGCTTCAACATTACTAGAGCCCAAAATTTCTAAAACAGGAGCGCCTGAGTTGATTACTGATCCAGTATCTAGAAATCTATTCTGAATCACTCCGTTAAAAGGAGCTAATAGCTTAGTTTGATCCAATTTAACCTTATAGAAATCATATTGTGACTTAGCTACTATTTGATCAGACTTGGCTTTATCAAGATCTTGAATAGATATGTGCCCATCCTTTCTTAAATCTATATATCTAGCCAGTAATTGTTCAGCTAAATCAAATTTAGCTTTGGATTGATTGAGTTGAGCTAGAGCCTCTCTATCATCCAATGTAGCAAGCTCATTACCAAAGAGAACTTCATCTCCAATATCAACATTAATGGTATTTATTTTTCCAGGTATTTCAAATGCCAACTTAGACTGCTCTGTCGGTATAAGTTTTCCTGGAAATTCTCGAGTTACAGAATATTCGTCAAGAATTTTAATCTCAAGAACTTCTAAAGCTTCAAGATTTATTAAAAATATATTGCATAGCAAAAAAGCTATTCTAGTTTTATTTGTTTTTGTTATGTTCATGTATATATTTATTTGACTTTTATTCTTAATAAACTTAATGTTAGCAGTGTAAACATAATAACATAGTACATGTTAGCAGTGTCAACATTAAATTTAAATAATGAATACCTATCACCACGGAAACCTAAAAGAAGAGCTCATCGCATGTGCTTGTAAGCTTTGTGATAGAGACGGTTATACTAAATTAAGCATTAGATCACTTGCGAAGGAAAGTGGTGTTTCTCAAACTGCTCCTTACAGACATTTTAAAACAAAAGAATGTGTATATGCAGCCGTTGCAACAGTGGGTTTTAAAAAACTCAATGAGCTTGTTTTTTTTAATAGAAGTGAGAAGGTTACAAAGAAAACAATTATTGCTAGTTCAAGTAAATATATAGAATTTGGTTTAAACAATGCAAATACATATGATTTGATGTTTGGGACGTCTGTTGGTAACTTTGCCGACTTCCCTGATCTTCTTCTTTCTGCGAACCAGACATACGATAATATGAAAGATAATTTTTCGAATTTAGCAAATGATTCTGAGGAAGAGGTTGCCTTTAAATGTATAACTCTATGGTCAATGTTGCACGGCCTTGTAGGAATCATAAGAAAAGTAAATGTGGCAGGTGATGATTTCGATGAAGGTTCTGGCCCGATTTCAACTGCGAGTAAGATTGCTGATAACCTAGAAGAGCATCTAGATAAAGTTATAAGTGGTCTAATCTCTAATTAACTTTAATAATTATTTTTTTAGACAAAAAGGGTCCTTGTCCTGCAAAATCATTTACCTGCATTTTTGAATTATGCACATATGAACCAAGAATGAGTTGAAGAGAATAGGTTCCAGGCTCTAAATCAAGAACTGTTTCGGTTTGACCTCCTCCAAAATGATAATAACCTTTATCAAAAGGGATAAAGCTTTCTGGAGGGCTTTCGATATTAACTAATAAATGATGATGTCCGCTTGCAAAGCATTTATTAGTTGCAATTTCTCCTTTACCAGCTGGATTAATCTCTACATTCTTTGAACCAAAAACAACCTTCACATTATTAGAGTCTGAAATGAAGCCATTTTGTGGAGAAATTATGAAAACACTTGGTTTTTCCGGGCAGTCATTCAAATTTGAAGATCCGTTAGAGGCAGACACAGAGGTACTAAAAAATATCAAGACTAGAAATACTTTTCTAAAGTTTTTATTGATAAGAGCCATCTACGTAAGTCAGTGTATTAATTTCTTGATTGCTAAAAGAATCTGTTACATGTCCAATAACAATAGTATGTGTATGATATGGAATTAATTTATCAACAGTACAGAAAATATTAGCTTGAGCGCTTTTTAAAAATGGAATATTTTTTAAATCCCAGTCCTGATCATTAAATCTTTTTCCTTCTGTTTGAAATGAACTACATAAGTTTGAAATATCTTCTTGGTTTTTTGTTAAAAGGTTGATGCAAAAACTAGACCCTTCTTGAATAGTTTCATGGATACCTGCTGATTTATTTATACATACCAATAAACTTGGCGGGTCTAGAGAAACAGAGGTAACTGATGAAACTGTAATGGCACTATGCTTTCCATAGGAATCAATATTTGACATAACGCTTACTGAGTAAATATAGCTTCTCATTGCTTGTCTAAAAGTATCTTGTAAGCTCATGGATGAATTATACTTAGTTTAAATGACTTTTAACTATAAATTTTCGGTGAATATGCATACATGTTTTGCACATAAGCAATGAAGAATAATATTAGAATTTCTGGAGGCCATCTTAAAGGAAAAAAAATTCTTTTTGATTTCAAGGATACTCTGAGACCAACTTCAAATAAGCTCAAAGAAATCATTTTTAATTGGCTGCAATTTGAAATCAATGACATGGTTTGTCTAGACCTTTTTGCTGGAACTGGATCTCTTGGAATTGAAGCAATATCACGAAATTCAAAAAAAGTTTTTTTTGTAGAGCTTAATAAAAAAAATTATTCAGTATTAACAAAAAATATCAAGCTTTTAAATATAAAAGATAAATCTAAAGTTATATTTAAAGATGCATTTGAATGGGTAAGGAAAAATGACTTATCTTATTTTGATCTCATATTACTAGACCCTCCTTTTAATCAAGATTTTGAAATGAAAATTCTTAAGTTAATTGCTCGTAAAAGTGATATAAAGCCATCATGTAAAATATACCTAGAACATAGTAAATTTACTATAGTTGAAGTTCCCGAAGAATTTGAAATTTTAAAAGATAAAAATGTAGGTGATGTTAGAGCTCTTTTACTAAAGAAAAAATGAAAATAAGAATAGCTACCCGTCAATCAGAATTAGCAATGTACCAAGCTAATTTTGTTGCTAATGAGATTAAAAATAACATAAAAAATGTTGAGATTGAATTAATCCCAATGACCTCGGAAGGAGATCAGACCGATAAACCACTTCATGAGATAGGTGGTAAGGGTCTTTTTATCTCAACATTAGAATCTGCTCTTGAATCTAATAAAGCAGATATTGCTGTTCATAGTCTAAAAGATGTTCCTGCAAGACTAGACCCCAAATTCAGAATTGTAAGTGTTTTTAAAAGGGAATCACCTGGTGATCTGCTTTTGTCTCATGATGGCAAGCCATTTTATGATTTTCCAGAGAATGCAACAATAGGAACATCTGGGCCAAGAAGAAAAGCACAAATAAATAACTTAAGGCCTGATATAAAAACCATTCCCGTAAGGGGAAATATTGCCACAAGAATAAACAAACTTAAACAAGGTCAATTTGATGGCTTAGTTGTTGCAAAAGCAGCTGTGACCAGGTTGGGTTTAAAAAAAAATTCATATGAGTTTTCAATTGATGAAATGTTGCCTGCGGCGTCTCAAGGTCACATTGCAATAGAATGCTTATCCAGCAATAAAAGCATGATAAAAATACTGGAAAATATAGGAGATTCTAAGGAATTAATTCTTGCAAATGCAGAAAGGTTATTTGTTGCTTTAATGGATGGTGATTGCCTTTCTCCAATTGCAATTCTTTGTCAGGACTCTGGTGATGAGATAAAAATTATTGGCAAAGTTCTTTCTTATGAGGGCGATAAATTGATCTACAAGGAAACAAAATCTTCTTTCAAAGATATCAAAAAGGATATAGTTTTATTTGCTAATAAATTTATTTCGGAAGGAGCAAAGACTTTGATTTTGAAATGATAATTATTAATACAAGACCAAAAAACTTATCTAGTAACCTAAAAAACTTATCTAACGATCAAGGCATAAAAATAAGTAATATTCATCTTTCTAAAATTGTGTCTACTAACCCTGATAAAAGATCTATTAAAAAAATTGAAAATATTCATTTGTATAACAATATAATTTTTACAAGTCAGAATTCGGTTATAAATGGGCTAGAAATTATTAAGTCTTTAAATGTTATAGATTTGCTTCATCATAATATTCTCACGACCGGACCAACGACATCAGATAAACTATTAAAAAAAGGTATTCAGTCTATTTTTCCTAATGAGCTCTCATCTGAAGGAATCCTAGGTTTAATTCGCACTAATTTTCCTGGTAAAAGTCTTTTATTTTGTGGGAATAACTCCAACAGAATCCTTCAAGACAACCTAGGAAAAGATTTAGATGAAATTGTGTGTTATGAGGTGATCTATCTGGCTGAAGAATTAAAAAAAATAAACAATAACAAGGAAATAGTACTTATTTATAACTTTGGTACTATTAAATTTTTAATTGATCATTTAGATGAAACTATTTTGAAAAAAAAGATATTTATTGTTGCATCAGAAAATATCAAAAAGAAATTGAGAGATGACTCGAAAGAGTTAGAGGTTTATGTATCATCTAGCCCATCAGACGAGATGATGATTGAGATGGTAAAAAACTTTATCTAGTTTTCTTGCCATTACCTCCTTTCATTGAGGTAAAGAATTCATCATTTGTTTTGTGTGATTTCAATCTATCTATTAAGAATTGAATTGACTGAGCATCTTCCATATCATCTAGAATTTTTCTCAAAACCCACATTCTTTGCAACTCATCTTCAGCAGTCAGTAAATCTTCTCTTCTTGTTCCTGATCTTCTGATATTAATAGCTGGATATATTCTTTTTTCTGCTATTTTTCTTTCAAGATGAATTTCCATATTGCCTGTGCCTTTAAACTCTTCATAAATAACCTCATCCATCTTCGATCCTGTTTCTACTAGGGCTGTAGCAAGAATAGTAAGACTTCCACCCTCTTCAAGATTTCTAGCTGCACCAAAAAACCTTTTTGGTCTTTCTAATGCATTAGAGTCAACTCCACCACTCAAGATTTTTCCTGATGCAGGTTGAACTGAGTTATAAGCTCTTCCAAGACGAGTAATAGAATCTAGCAAGATAACTACATCTTTTTTATGCTCAACAAGTCTTTTGGCTTTTTCAATAACCATATTTGCGACTTGAACATGTCGAGTAGGCGGTTCATCAAAAGTACTAGCTACAACCTCTCCTTTTACGGTTCTTGACATCTCTGTCACCTCTTCAGGCCTTTCATCAATCAAAAGAACTATAAGCTCAACTTCTGGGTTATTGCTTTTTATCGAATGAGCTATGCTTTGGAGCATTAATGTTTTACCAGCCTTGGGTGGAGAAACAATAAGGCCACGCTGCCCCTTTCCGATCGGAGCAATCAAGTCAATTATTCGAGAGGATAAATCTTCATTAGATCCTGTGCCTTGCTCGAGGATTAGTCTTTCATTAGGAAAAAGAGGAGTTAAATTTTCAAAGAGAATCTTATTTTTGGTATTTCTTGGCTCTTCACCATTAATTGTATCAACTTGAATTAATGCAAAATAGCGCTCTTTATCTTTAGGCGTTCTAATTTTTCCAGCAACTGAGTCTCCCTTTCGAAGGCTAAACTTTCTGATTTGACTTGGTGAAACATAGATATCATCTTCACCAGCACAGTAAGAACCCTCTGGGGAACGTAGAAATCCAAAACCATCATTTAAAATCTCGAGAACTCCGCCGCCATAGATATCAACACCCTCAGAAGCTTTATGCTTAAAAATTCTAAATATTATCTCTTGCTTTTTAAGCCTTCCAACATCTTCAAGCCCAAGCTCAGTAGCTATATCCACAAGTTCATTTATTGGTTTTATTTTAATTTCAGTAAGATTCATTTAATTATTTCCGTTCTAATTGTTGTTTTTGTGATTGAAAAAGTGAGTTTTTGTTTTAGATGGCTTAAAGCCGAAGAAGTTGAAATGATAATCCTATTTCTTGCAATATGCAAAGAACTCTTTGCAAAGTTAAACTACTGTACTTATAAAATCCTCTAATTGTTGTTTAGTTAGCGCTCCTACCTCAACTCCTGCAGGCTCTCCATTTTTAAAAATTATTAATGAAGGTATTGACCTTATTCCATATTTGGCAGCAATTTCTCTATTTGAGTCAACATCCATTTTGCAAACCTTTAATGTTTCTAATTTTTCTGCGGCAACTGCCTCAACAGTAGGTGCAAGCTGTTTGCAAGGTCCACACCATTCAGCCCAAAAATCAACCAATACAGGCTTTTCTGAATTTAAAACGTCGTTATTAAAGTTTTCTTCATCATGAATTTCTATCACGTTGGTCATTTGTTAGTTATCTCCTTGGAAATTTCTTTAGCTGCGTACGTTAGAATAGCATCAGCTCCAGCTCTCTTAAAGCTTATTAATGATTCTAACATAACATCGCTTTCAAGCCATCCTTTATCGATCGCCAGTTTAAGCATGCTGTACTCACCACTAACCTGGTATGCAAAGGTTGGTACTTTGAAGGTTTCTTTTACTTTTGAAATTATATCTAGATAAGGCATACCCGGCTTAACCATTACTATGTCTGCACCTTCATTAATATCCATAGCAACTTCATGGAGAGCTTCATTTATATTTTTTGGTGACATTTGATAACTGGCTTTTGAAGACTTACCTAGACTTGAAGCTGAATTAACAGCATCTCTAAATGGACCATAAAACTTTGAATTATATTTTGCTGCATATGATAGTAGGATCGTATTTTTATAATCCATTTCGTCCAATGCCTCTCTTATAGAGCCTATTCTTCCATCCATCATATCTGATGGTGCAATTATGTCTGTCCCAGCCTGAGCCAATGTTAGTGATTGCTTCCTTAAAACAGCTAAAGTCTCATCATTATCAACATAATCATTTTTTAAAATACCGTCATGCCCATGATCGGTATATGGATCTAGAGCAACATCAGATATTAAGATTATTTCAGGGAATCGTTTCTTTATATTACTAATAGTTTCACACATCAAATTAGATGCATTGATAGCCTCATCTCCAGTGCTATTTTTCTTGGAGTGATTAATAACTGGAAATAGAGCAATCGTATTTATATCATGCTCTAGTAGCTCTTCTATTTCTGCAAAAATTGAATCTTGTCCATATCTATTAATATTGGGCATGCTTTCAATAGCCTCTTTTCCACTCAAGCCTTCTTTTATAAATAAAGGCTGAATTAAATCATTTGTAGACAATCTAACTTCAGCAAGCAAGTCTCTAAGATTTGAATTGAGACGTATTCTTCTTAGTCTACTATTGGGAAATTTTCTTTTAAAATACATATTTAATCTGTTACCGCTCCAAGACTAGCTGATTTAACACTTTTTGCAAATTTTGCTAAGACTCCTTTTTTGGGAGGTGTTTTTGGGTTTACCCATCTACTTAGTCTATTTGAAATTTCATCCTCAGAAATATTAAGAATTAACTTATCTGAATCTGCATCGATTAATATAGAGTCACCATCTTCAATTATTGCAATTAAGCCGCCATCTGCAGCCTCAGGAGTAATGTGCCCAACAACAAATCCGTGAGTGCCTCCTGAAAAACGACCGTCTGTTATAAAAGCTACCTTATCGCCAAGACCTTGACCCATTATGGCAGATGTAGGTTTTAGCATTTCTCTCATGCCCGGACCTCCTTTTGGCCCCTCATATCTAATTACCACAACATCTCCAGCTTTTATAGATTTTGATAGGATTGCTTCTACCCCCTCTTCTTCTGAATCAAAAACACGGGCACTTCCTTTAAAAGAGGTTCCTTCTTTTCCTGTAATTTTTGCAACGGCACCATCTTTAGCTAAATTGCCATACAGAATCCTAAGATGGCTGTTTGCCTTAATTGGATTGTTAAATGATTTTATTATGTCTTGATCAGCATCATAAGGCTTTATTTCAGCAAGATTTTCAGCCAGGGTTTTTCCAGTAACCGTAAGACATTCCCCATGCAATAAACCTTTTTCGAGTAAAGTCTTCATTAGGGGCTGAATACCACCGTTAGCATTAAGTTCTGACATATAGTGGGAACCAAAGGGCTTGAGATCTGCCATTACAGGTGTTTTCTTACCTATTCTTGTGAAGTCATCTAACTCTAAGTCTTCGCCAATAGAGTGCGCCATAGCCAATAAATGCAAAACTGCATTTGTTGATCCCCCAAGCGATATAACCATTGTTATAGCATTTTCAAAAGCATTTTTAGTCATAATATCTGATGGCTTAATATCTTTTTCCAATAAGTTCATTATTGCTTCGCCAGCTTTAGCACAATCGTTTTCTTTATCACCTGAGGTTGCGTCTTGACTACTGCTTCCAGGAAGACTCATACCCAGAGCCTCAATTGCAGAAGCCATGGTATTTGCTGTATACATGCCGCCACAAGACCCAGGCCCTTTTACGGAAATCTTTTCAACATAAATCAGTTCGGATTCTTTAAGATCACCCTTTGAGTATTCTCCAGTTTTCTCACAAACTGTAACGTAGTCAGTATTTTCTTTACTGGGTTTTATAGAGCCGCCATATATAAATATTGATGGTCTGTTTAATCTTGCCATTCCAATAATGCAACCAGGCATATTTTTATCACAACCGCCGACAGCAATAACTCCATCATACCCAAGACAACCCACAACAGTTTCTATTGAATCAGCAATTACCTCTCGGGAGACAAGAGAGTATTTCATACCCTGTGTGCCCATAGAAATTCCATCAGAAACAGTAATAGTGTTAAAAAGAACTCCCTTACCACCGGAGCTATCAACTGATTTTTCAACAATCTCTGAAAGTTGATTTATGTGCATATTGCATGGGGTTACTTTTGCTCCTGTGGAAGCAATTCCAACAAATGGTTTTGTAAAATCCTCAGATGTGAATCCTACCCCTCTAAGCATTGATCTGGATGCCGCTTGATTTGGTCCATCGACAAGCTCTTTAGAATATTTTCTATTTGTCATATTTAATATATTAAATTATTCGGATGCATATTTTAAAGCAGCTGAGAGTAATTTTTTAGTATAGTCTTGCTCTGGGTTTTCAAAGACCTGGTAAGAAGGTCCTGATTCTACTATTTCACCATTCTTCATAACAAAAATAAAATCTGACATCGATCTAATAACCTTCAAATCATGACTGATAAATAGATAAGTAAGTCTATATTCGTTTTGTATCTCTTTTAGCAAGTCTATTACTTGGATTTGAATAGATCTATCTAATGCTGATGTTGGCTCATCAAGAATCATAAAAGCAGGATTCATAATTAAAGACCTAGCAATTGCAATTCTCTGCCTTTGACCCCCTGAAAACTCATGTGGATATTTGTTCTTAGCTGCTATTTCGATACCAACATCTGAAAGCACCTTATCTATCTTTTCATCTCTTTCTTTTTTTGAAAGTTTGAAGTGAACACCCAAACCCTCGCCAACTATTTCTCCAACCGTCATTCTAGGCGATAAAGAACCATATGGGTCTTGAAAAACAATTTGGACATTTTTTTTCAATTCTTTATTTTCTTTTTGCGAATTTGAATCAATATCTTTTCCGTTAAATTTAATATTTCCTTCAAAGGCAATTAAATTTGCTATGGCCTTGCCCAGGGTGGACTTGCCTGAGCCAGATTCTCCAACTAAACCAATCGTAGTATTTTTGTATATGCTAAATGAGGTATTTTTAACTGCATGGAAGCTATTTTTTTTAAAAAAATTCGTTGAGGGTATTGAATAGTAAACATTTAAGTCATTGATCTCAATTATCGGATCATCACTTACAGGGTTGTCTTCTTTTGGTTGCGGTTCTGCATCTAAAAGTTTTTTTGTATATTCATGAGAGGGATTATCAAATACTTCAATAGTATTTCCTTTTTCAACTATTTTGCCATTTTTCATAACACAAACATTGTCAGAAAATTCTTGAACAAGTCCAAGATCATGAGTAATAAAAAGTATTGACATGCCTAGTTCATTTTTTAGCTTAGACATAAGATCCAGTATCTGGGCTTGAATAGTCACATCAAGAGCAGTCGTTGGCTCATCAGCTATCAATAGCTCAGGTTTATTAACTAGCGCCATAGCAATCATAACCCTTTGCCTCTGCCCGCCAGAAAGCTCATGAGGGTATGCGTAAAAACGCCTCTCAACATCATCAATCTCAACAAGCGCCATTAATTTTTTTGCTTCATCTAAAGCTTCTTTCTTTGAGCTATTGGAGTGAAGTAATATTGATTCAGTGATTTGGTTTCCTACTCTATGATACGGGTTCAGTGAAGTCATAGGCTCTTGAAATATCATAGATATAATATTTCCTCTTAAAGAGAGCAGCTTCTCATACTTAGCATCTATAATCTCATCGCCATTGAACTTAATAGAAGATTCCTTGGAATAAGAAGCTTGAGGTTTTTGAAGAAGTTGAAGAATTGACATAGCAGTTACAGATTTACCCGAACCTGATTCACCAACTAAGGCTAATGTCTGATTTTTTTCAATGTCAAAACTTATGTCATCCACAGCATTGAACAATCCATCTCTTGTTGAAAAATTGATGCTTAAATTATTTACTTCTAAAATTTTACTCATAATATTTTTTTATATTCTTTTAAAAAATCCTCAACAGCAGTTTGAGCTGCTTTTAACTTAGTTACAGATGCAAAACCATGAAACAATGTTGGATAGTGTAATTGTTTCACATTATGTTTACCTTTATGTAATAAATATGCATATATTTCTCCATCATCACAAAGTGGATCAAAGCCAGCTGTTACGATTATTGTAGGCGGAAGCGCTTTTTCAAAATTAAATTTTAATAGATTAAATGTTGGATTAATATCATCTTTTCTGGAGCCTCTGAGCTTATCCCAGAACCAAATCATATTATTTTTTGTAAGTAAGTATCCTGATGAGAGCAATTCGTATGACTTTGAAGAACAAGATGGATCGCACATCGGGTATATCAAAAATTGACTTGCTGGAAGATTTTCATCTCGGTTTGAGAGATCATGAACTAATGAGGCTGCTAAATGTGCACCTGCACTGTCTCCACAAACTGAAATTTCTTTAGGATTGAAGCCTTGCTTGATTAGCCATGCATATGCTTCTAATGCGTCATCTAGAGAGTCAGGATATTTATTCTCTGGTGAAAGCCTATAGTCTAGTGAATAAAACTTTACTCCCACACTGTCCGACATGTATGACACCATATCATCGTGGGTATCAACAGAACTGAGAACATATCCTCCTCCATGAAAATATAGTACCGCTCTTTTTTTATCTAAATTAACAGGCTGATATTCCCTCAAAAGTAACTTATGATTTGGTAAAACATGGTCAATTTTTTTTACCTCTCTTGAGGGTATTAATGAAAGTTTAGTTTTTTTTCTATTTTTATTAATTGAGTTTCTGGTATTTGGTATTTCGTTGTCTGCAAGAACAGATAAATCAGTTTTTGGAGTAATAAACAAAAGTGCAGCTGCTTGAGCGTCGAATTGATGGCCTCTTAATATTTTTCTTTTTTTATAAAAAACTATTTTTAAAAGCCAAATAGGTACATAAAAGAAAAGTTTTAGTGCGAAGATCTGTAGCATGAGTTTGTATTTACCATATTATTTAATAAAATCTTTATTTTAACTTCTTTGGGGTTTATTCTTTATCCTATATGACTAACAGATTATTAATTATACTACTATGTAATATAGTTGTATTTGAATTAAATTCAGCAAGCCTTTTTGAGGAACAAAATACAATACCAATTGCCAAAGAAGTATTTTCTCTATCAAGTAATATAGAAATGAATGCAGCACTTGTAAGCTGGCAAATAAGAGATGGTTATTATATGTATTTGGATAGTATTGAGTTTAAATATAAAAATGAGTTGATTCCATTCAGGATTCTTGAATCAAAGAAAGAGCTATATAAAGATGAGTTTTTTGGTGAAACTGAAATTCTTAGGGATAAATTTGTAATAACTATTAATGTAAATCCGTCATTGAACTTATCAGAAGTTTTTATATACTATCAAGGGTGTTCAGAGGCAGGGTTTTGCTATCCCATGCAAAAAAATAAACTCTTATAAACTATCTATAAAATCCGCAAAAATCGTTTAATTTCTGTTAAAATCTAATTTATGAATATATTGCTTATTAATGGCCCTAATCTTAACCTTCTCGGAACTAGAGAAAAAGAATTATATGGAAGCAAATCACTTGAAGATATTCAGCAAGATTTGTTAGTCTTAGCAAACGAACATCAATGCAATTTATTAACATTTCAAAGTAATGCAGAGCATGAAATAATAGACTCAATTCATGGTGCTGTTGAAGCAAAAATAGATTTTGTGATCATAAACCCTGCTGCATACACTCATACGAGTATAGCAATAAGAGATGCGTTTCTTGGTGTCAAGATACCATTCTACGAAGTTCATCTTTCAGATATACAGACTAGAGAGAAATATAGACATTTTTCTTATCTGTCAGATATAGCTGAAGAAGTAATAACAGGGTTGGGCGCTAAGGGATATGAAGAAGCTATGCTTAAAGGCATTCTAAAATACAGGAGTAAATAAATGGATATTAGAAAAATAAAAAAACTTATAGAGATGCTTCAAGAATCAGATCTTAAAGAAATCGAAGTAAGTCAGGGAGACGAGTCTGTAAGAATTTCTAGAGATAACAGTTCTCATCAAGAGTTTATTTCAAAGCCAGTTATAGTTAAAAATGATCCAGTTAGCTCCCCAGACACTCATCAATTTAATCAAGTTACACAACCTATTACAGGAAATGCTGTTACTTCGCCAATAGTTGGAACTTTTTATAGAAGCCCAAGCCCAGAAAAAGATCCTTTTGTAAAAGTAGGAGACAGCGTCCAGATCGGTGACGTTCTATGTATAGTTGAAGCTATGAAAATGATGAATGAAATTAAATCAGAGTTTGATGGCAAAGTTGCCAGCATTGATGTGGAAGATGGAAGTCCAGTTGAATTTGGGCAAAAAATAATAACTGTTAATTAAAATGAGTTACAAAGTTCTTATTGCCAATCGTGGTGAAATTGCTCTTCGTGCTATCAGGGCCTGTAAAGAGCTTGGCATCAAGACAGTATCTGTTTACTCAGAAGCCGATAAAGATCTAAAACATTTAAAGTTCTCTGATGAAACAGTTTGTATTGGCCCCGCATCTCCGACTCAAAGCTATTTAAATATACCTGCTATTCTCTCTGCTGCAGAACTTACAAGTGCTAATGCGATATACCCTGGATATGGGTTCCTTGCCGAAGACCATAATTTTGCAGAAATGTGTGAAAAAAGTGGATTTAAATTTATTGGGCCAACTTCAGAAACAATCCAAAAAATGGGCGACAAAATAACTGCAAAAACACTGGCTGAAAAATCCGGAATTCAAATCGTGCCAGGTTATAAAGATGAGATTCCATCTAATAATGATGAGTTTAAAAAAATTGCTAGAGATATAGGTTACCCAATTATGATTAAGGCGACTGCTGGTGGTGGTGGAAGAGGAATGAGAGTTGTTGAAAGAGAGGAAGATCTTATTGGCCATGCAGAAATAACAATGCAGGAAGCTAAAAATGGATTTGGCAATGAAACCATTTATCTTGAAAAATTTATTGGGAATCCTAGGCATATTGAAGTTCAAATTGTTGGTGATGGCAAAGGAAAGGCGATTCATTTAGGTACTAGGGATTGCAGTATGCAAAGAAGACATCAAAAAATAATTGAGGAGGCTCCAGCACTTAATATAAATCAAGAAGCTCTTAATAAAACACTGATAGCTTGTATCAATTTATGTGAAGAGATAAATTATGAAGGAGTAGGCACTATTGAATTTTTGTACGAAGACAATCAATTCTATTTTATAGAAATGAATACAAGAATTCAGGTTGAACATCCAGTAACAGAAATGATAACTGGCTTTGATTTAGTAAAAGCACAACTGAGAATTGCTCTTGGAATGCCAATTGAGCTAAATCAAGATGATATTAATTTTTATGGCCACTCACTAGAATGCAGAATTAATGCAGAAGATCCGGATAATTTTCAACCATCCCCGGGAACAATTACAAAAATGCATACACCTGGAGGTTTTGGCATAAGGTATGATTCTCATATTTATGGAGGATATAAGGTCCCTCCTCACTATGACTCACTGCTAGCAAAAATTATTACTCAGGCAAATTCTAGAGGCTCGGCCATTAAAAGAATGCTTAGTGCTTTAGATGAGTTTTTTATAGAGGGCATTAAAACAAATCATCCTCTTCACCAGAGGATTCTTCATGATGATACCTTTAAAGAAAATAGACATACTATTAATTACTTAGAAAATGAGTTCCTAAAAAAATGAATCCTGAATACAACCCGAGTCAAATAGAGAAAACTATTCAAAATGAATGGTTAAAAGAAGACAAGTTTAAAGCCAGTCCTGATGATAGAGAAAAATTTTATTGTCTATCAATGTTTCCATATCCATCAGGTAAATTGCATATGGGTCATGTTCGAAATTATACGATTGGTGATGTCATATCTAGATATAAAAGAATGAATAACTTTAATGTTTTTCAGCCTATGGGCTGGGACGCATTTGGGCTTCCCGCTGAAAACGCAGCGATTGCTAATAAAGTTAGTCCAAAAGATTGGACTAATGAAAATATTGAACACATGAAACAGCAACTTATATCCCTGGGCCTTGGATATGATTGGTCGAAAGAGCTTAGAACATGTGAGCCGGAATACTATAAGTGGGAACAGTTAATATTTAAAAAGTTTTATGATAAAGGTCTGGTCTATAGGAAAAAATCATTAGTGAACTGGGATCCAGTTGATGAAACAGTTTTAGCAAATGAGCAAGTTATAGATGGAAAAGGATGGAGGTCTGGGGCGCAAGTTGAAATAAAAGAAATTGATCAATGGTTTATAAAAATTACAGACTATGCGGACGAACTTTTAACATCTTTAGATGAAGTAGATTGGCCTGAGAATGTTAAAACAATGCAAAAGAATTGGATTGGGAAATCTCACGGAGCAGAGATTAAATACATGATTGAGGGTTCTGATGATTCTTTAATGGCATTTTCAACACGGCCAGATACAATTTTTGGTGTTTCTTTTTTAGCAATATCACCAAATCACACTATATCGATAGAGTTGTCAAAAAATAATGAATCGATAAAAAACTTTCTAAACAAATGCAAAGAAGTGAAAGCTGCTGAAGCTGATATGGCTAAAGCTGAAAAACTTGGAATTTATAGTGGAATGCATGTAATTCATCCAATTACAAAGAAAAAAATACCCGTATGGATTGGAAATTTTGTACTTCTTGATTATGGAACCGGAGTAGTGATGGGTGTTCCTGCTCATGATCAAAGAGATTTCGAATTTGCATCAAAATATGATTTAGAGATTCCTCAAGTTATTAGTTCTGATAATAATAATGAACTTCCAGTTGTACAAAAAGGCAAATTAATAAACTCTGATAAATATGATGGGATGTACTCTGATGAGGCATCTCTTGCAATTATTAAGGATTTAGCAGATGCAAAGCTTGGTGAGCAGTTAATCCAGTTCAGATTAAGAGACTGGGGCGTGAGCAGACAAAGGTATTGGGGTTGCCCTATTCCGGTTATTTATGAAAATGGTGAACCAAGAGTTCTTGATGAAAAAGATATGCCTGTAGTGCTTCCAGAGCTAAAAAAGAACTCGGCACCTATTCCCTTAAGTCAAAATGAAAATTTTTATAATATTTCTGATGGACTAAAAAGAGAGACAGATACTTTTGATACATTTATGGACTCATCATGGTATTACGCAAGATTTACTTCATCAGACAATGCAGATGAAATGTTTGATAAAAATTCAAAATATTGGCTGCCTGTTGATCTATATATAGGAGGTATTGAGCATGCGATACTGCACTTACTATATTCAAGATTTTTTCATAAGGCGCTTAGAGATATGGATTTAGTTGAAGGCAATGAGCCTTTTAAAAAGCTTCTTACACAAGGCATGGTTCTTAAAGATGGGGCTAAAATGTCCAAATCAAAAGGAAATACTGTAGATCCTCAATCTTATATAGAAAAGTATGGCGCTGATACTGTAAGGCTTTATATGATGTTTACAGCTCCCCCTGAGCAAAGTCTAGAATGGTCAGAGTCATCTGTAGAAGGTGCTTCAAGGTTTATGAAAAAAATATGGAACTTAGTCAGCAATAGAAAATTTATTGACCTAGAAGAGCCCAAAGACCCTTCAAAACAAGAAGTAGAGCTTAGAAGAAAATCACATAATACTCTTAAAAAGGTTACAAATGACTTTGAAACAAGATACTCATTTAATACAGCCATTGCTTCAATAATGGAGCTAGTTAACTTTATACCTGATTCTTTTAAAGAAGATAATGCGTCGACCTCAAATCAATATTGTCTTAATGAGGCAATAATAATTATTCTTAAAACTCTCAATCCTATTGCGCCTCATATCTCACAACATTTATGGAATAATTTTTACTTTGACTTTGCAAACGAAGAAATTGAATCTTCTTGGCCTATTCTTAGAGAGGAGTTATTAGAAGTTTCTGAATTTAATTTAATAGTTCAAGTAAATGGAAAGGTCAGAGGTAAGGTCATGATAAATAAAAGCCTTGAGCAAAAAGATATAGAAGATTTAGCACTGGCTATCAATAATGTGGCATCAACAATAAACAATTCTGCTATTAAAAAAACTATTTATATTAAAGAAAAAATAATAAATTTTGTTATTTAAAATTAATCTTTGATATATGTTCTTCTGATAGATACTATGAGGTTATGAAACTAAGACCTTTCTTTTTATACACTTGTATGTTGGTATCTTTAACTGGCTGCCAATTTAATCAACTAAATATAGATCTAGATAAAAAAATTCTATTTAATTTTCAGTTTGATAGTAGCGTCCCTAATTCTTTTGAGCAAAAGCTAGCAATCCTTTTCGATACAGAAAAAAAAGCTGAGAATCGTCAAAATCAGATTCTAATACAAGACTATATTTTAAATAAATATGATATCTATGGAGGCTCTTCTCTTAGAGCCCTTGAAGGAGAAATTAATTTAGAAATACATATAAAAATGATTGGAAATAAACAAATAAGTAAAAAGCTTATTAGTTACAAAAGATATAAATCGAATGAACTTAATCCATTTGCACAAGATCAAATGATTAAATCTCTTGAGTCTGAAATGCAGAAGGAGTTAATTGATCAAATAATTTTTGAGGTGAATGCTTTTGAAATGTGAGGCAATGACAACTCAAAAATATTTAGATCAGTCACAAAATATCTTCTTTATTTTTGGATCTGAGGTTGTCCTAAAAAATAACTCTAAAGATCTTTTGCTCAAGCATTTATCAAATAAGGGGTTCAAAGAAAAAATAATTATTAATAAAGATGGGTTTGATAAAATAGATCAGACTATTATTGAAAATGCTTCTGGATCTTTATTTGGCTCAAAAATAATAGTTGAGATTAATCATGATCAAGGAAAAATCCCTGATCAAATAATTAAAATATCCCAAATTGAAAATATTAACCATATGGATAATATTGCAATAATTATTAATTCAAGTAATGAAAAGCTTAATCTCACAACTAAATGGGTAAAACAGATGGATGAGATAGCCCTAATCATTGATTGCGGGAAACTTAAATCTTTTGAAGAAAAGATTTGGCTTAAGCATCAACTATCTTTTATTTCTGAAAAAGACAGGCCCTCTTTGGTGCAAAATATATCTGAAATGAACTCCGGAAACTTAGTTGCCCAACAGAATGAAGTAAAGCTTCTAAGACTGACTTACAAGGATGGTGATGGCCAGGAAAGAAAATCTTCTGCGGAGTCTGCAGAATTTATGCCATTTGAGCTTGAGGATAAAATTATTTCAAATAATACCAAGCAAGCTTTAAAAATTATCCATTCAATAAAATCAGTGGAAGATCATTATGCACCTCTTCTAGTTTGGATAGTTGGTAAAATTATTAACAGTGCAGCCAATGCTAGACAAAGTAAAAATCCTGTAGATAGTCTAATTAAATCTGGAGTTTGGAAAAATAAAACTTCTGAATATATGCATTTTATTAAAAATCACAAACTACGAAACTTAATACAGCTCCAAAAAAATGTATTTGAGCTCGATCTTGCAAATAAAGGTCTTAGTGATAAAGATTTTTGGTACGAGCTTGATAATATAGTTATTAAACTGACTTCTAGCTAAGGAACTTCTTATTAAAAATTTCTTCACTCTTTTTAAAAAGAGGATGGTATAAATCTAAGTGAGATTCTAGGTTACTAATTTCAGAAATGGGAGCCAGCCCTTTCGTAGCGCTTGTGAGCCATGCACAAGAAGCATTAGATAAATCTTCTAGCCTGAAGTTATCTTCGATGACCTCTATATTATAATTTTTTAATTCATTAATTAGTAATGCTCTCGTTATGCCGGGAAGTATATTTCCATTTAGAGCCGGGGTGCAGATTGAGTCATTTTTTACAAAAAAAAGATTAGATGCGCCACCCTCGGTCAACAAATTATCTTTGTGCATAATAACTTCATCACAATTATCTATTTTTGCTGCATTCATGTTCATAATATTACCAAGCAATGATGTTGATTTAATATCACATCTACCCCACCTAATATCATCACACACTGATACTCTTAATGGCTTCCATTGGAATAAGTGCGCCTTTGCATAACCAAAGGTTTCTATTTTTAGACTTGGTTCATGGATATGAGATCTTACTGGATCAACGCCTCGAGTAACTTGATAATAGACATAGCCATTACTAAATTCAGAGGATGTTATTAAAGAATTAATTTCAAATATAACTTCTTTTAAATCTACGGCCATCGCTAATTGACTAGCAGAAAATTCTAATCTTTTTATATGCTCATCGAAAGCAATTGCAGTTGAATTAAAGAAAGGTACTACTTCATATACACTATCAGAAAAAGTATATGCTCGAGAAAAGGGTGATATTTTTATATTATCTACAGTATCAAAAACCCCATTAAAAACGCCTTTAAGTGGTGTTTTCATCTGTTAGGCCAAATAAGCTAAATACCCAAAGAACGAACTTCGACCACATTCTTCCAAAAAAACCTTTAGCTTCAATATCTCTTAAAGCAACTAAATCTGTAACAAGAACAACTTCATCATTACTAATTATTTCTAGAGTCCCAACTTTTTGACCAACTACAATAGGAGCCTGGATATTGTTATTAACCTTATAAACAGTTTCAACATTTTTGAAGCTTGTTCTAGGAAGAGTGATAGATACATCTTCTAAAACGCCAACGCCAAGCACCTTTTCTTGCCCACCCCAAACTGTAATATGATGATATTCTTTTTTTGCACTTAACATCTTCTGTGTTGTAAAAAATCTAAATCCATACTCAAGCAATCTTTGGGAAGATAAAAAACGATCATTATCGGACTTACTTCCTGCAACAACTGTAATAAGCCTCATACCGCCCCTTTTTGCTGAGCCAACTAAACAGTATCCAGCAGCTTCTGTATGACCGGTTTTAACACCATCTGCTGAATCGTCTCTCCATAAAAGCTTATTTCTGTTTAATTGCTTAATATTGTTAAAAGTATATTGCTTCTGCTTATATAAAGCATACTCTTCTGGAAATTTATTAATGTAGTTAGCTGTCAGATTGGCTAAATCTTTTGCTGATGAAAAATGATTTTCATTTGGAAGCCCTGTTGAATTCTGAAAGATTGTATTATTCATTTCCAAAGAAGCAGCATAAGAGTTCATTAAGTCAACAAAACCTCTTTCAGTGCCGCCTGAATATTCTGCAATTGCAACAGAGGCGTCATTGCCTGACTGAATCATGATACCTTTTAAAAGATCAGATACTGTAACTTTTTTTCCAGCTTCTATAAAGGTCTTAGACCCCTTCATTCTCCATGCTTTTTCACTAATTAATACTTCGTCATCAGGAGATATTAAACCATTGGCAATCTGATCAGCCACAACATAGCTAGTCATAATTTTAGTCATGCTAGCTGGTTCTATTTCCAAGTCTGAATTAAATTCTGCAATAACAGTGTTAGTGTTTGGCTCAATTAGGATATAGCTCTTAAGATCTAACTCAGGAGAATCTGGAACAAAACTCTGTGCTTGAATAAATATTGAGGTTGATAGTAATGTGAATAATAATTTTTTCATTTTTTTAACTCTTCTGATAAATAATAAACTGCCATTGCATAGACATCACTAATATTATACTTAGCAATAGCCCTAAAGTTATCATCACCAATAAAAAAAAGATCTTTTCCATCTTCATTAAAGGTTAAGGGTATGAACCTTGTTAAAGACTCATGAGGTTTATAAAATTTTCTAACATTGTTTGGGTAAGTTTTTGTTACGACCTTTCCATCCCTCTTCCACCCATGAACATAAAGATAATTTGCAATACTTCCAATTGCATCATCAACAGAATTAAATAAATCAACATAGCCATCTCCATCAAAGTCTACAGCATAGGCTCGGTAGCTAGACGATATAAATTGTGCATATCCCATAGCTCCGGCATATGAGCCTTTGGTTGTTTTGATATCTAAATTATTTTCTCTTGTTAAAAGGAAAAATTCTATAAGCTCTCTTCTAAAAAAATTAGATCTACGCGGGTCATCAAAACCTAGAGTGGTAAGACTATCTAAAACTCTGTATCCACCTTTATTGCTACCATAATTAGTTTCTACACCTAAAATAGCAGTAATTATTTCTTTAGGAACTCCAAATTCTTTCTCAGCTCTCTCTAAAGCATTAATATTTTTTTTTATAAATTTTTTGCCTTCTGAAACTCTTTTTGTTTTTATAAAAATCGCTCTATATTCATCCCATGTTTTTGTTTTTTCAGCAGGGTTAGCAACTGATTGGAGCATCTCATCACGCTTTTTTGCATTTTTTAAGATTGCAGTAACATAAGATTCCTTAAAGCCGTGTTTTGTGACCAGTTCATCAATTACCATTTGGCTATCTTTGTGATTAGAATAGTCTGCAGTAATTGAAATAGTAAATATTAAAGTTATAAGTATAATTTTTTTCATCTTTGCATTAATTTTTTATGTGTCGCCATAGAAATTATAATCCCAAAAGCTATATAAAAGGATAGCAAAGATGAGCCGCCTTTGCTGATAAATGGCAAAGGCATTCCAACCACAGGAACAACACCAACAACCATTGCCAAATTGATAAATAATGTAGATGCAAAAACCAGACTAAGGCCTCCAATAGCCAATCTACAAAACCTATCTCTTGCATTAAATGCTAAATATAAACATCTGAGCAATATAAAGAAAAATACTGATAGTAAAATACAAACTCCAATAAAACCAAATTCTTCAGCAATAACAGCAAAAATAAAATCGGTTTCTGTCTCAGGTAAAAAATCAAGATGCGCTTGAGAGCCCTCTTGATATCCTTTTCCATTAATTCCTCCTGATCCTATTGCTATTTTTGATTGAGTTATATTCCATGCAGTGCCATAAGGATCTGTATCTGGGTTTAAATAAGTTAAAATTCTTTTTTGCTGGAATGGTGCTAGAAAATTATTCCATAAAAAAGGTAGAGATAATAAGAATAAGGCTGCTGCAGAGCCAATAAACCTCCAGCTTAAACCTGCTAAAAATAATACATAACCTCCTGACATAAATACTACTAAACTGGTTCCTAAGTCTGGCTGTCTAGCTACAAGTGCAAATATAAAACCTATTAATATCAATGAAATAAAAGTATGTTTAGAACTTATTGGAAGAGGCTTATTGTATAAATATGATGATAAGAAAATTGGCAAAGATATTTTGATAATCTCAGAAGATTGTAAAGTAAAAAACCCTAAGTCAAGCCACCTTTTGGCTCCATTGATTTCTTTGCCAAAAATCATAGTTAAGAAAATTAGCAAGAGTGAAAAAATTAAAAATAGGCCTGAGAATGTTTTATAAAAATCAGGGTCTGGCTGGCTAACTAAAAACATTAACAGCAAACCAAAACCAACGAATATAGCTTGCTTTGCAACAGTACTGATATCTTCTTGTGAGGCGCTGTATAAGAAAAATAGGCCCATGACAGATAACAGAGTTATCGCAATAAATAAATATTGATCAAAATAAATGCTGAAATTCTTAAAATCTATTTTTTTCTTCATTCGTTTATAAGCTCATTTAAGACAGCTATAGCAACAGGTCCTGCAACAGAACCCCCGCTTTCACCGTTTTCAATAATAACACTTACCGCATATTCTGGGTTTGGCATTGGGCCAAAAGCTATAATGATTGCATGGTCTCTGTTGCCAATATTTTGTCTTACTAATTTATAATCTTCCTTGGTTTCTGTGCTTACAAGCTCAACAGTTCCAGATTTTGCAGCAACAAAATATGATTTTAAAGGTTTTAATCTTTTAGCAGTTCCTTTAGGATCTTCAATAACTCCTATCATGCTAGAGTGAATTTTATTCCAATCTGATTCATCTATCTTTAAATTATTTATAAAGTCAGAGTCGTTAATAATGTCATTCTTTATAAAAGACAAGTCTTGAAGATTCCCTTTTTTTGCAAGAAATGCAGAATAATATGCAAGTTGAACTGGGGTAGCGCTCATATACCCCTGCCCAACTCCTAAATTAACGGTATCTCCCTTGAACCAACCAAAATTAAGGTTATTCATTTTCCATTCAGGTGTTGGGAGTAATCCAGAATCTGGATTAAAGCAATCTTTGCAAACATTCCTACCAAAACCAAATTCAGAAAGGTGGTTAATTAAATCACTAATGTTAGATTTATAAGCAAGAGAAAAGAAAAATGTATTAGAACTTTCTATGATCGCATCCTTCATACCGATTGTTCCATGGCCTCCTTTTTTCCATCCTCTATAAATCCTTTGATCTTCTGGCAACACAAAATATCCTGGATCTTTAAGTGTGAAGTTCCAATCTACTATTTTTTCCTTAATACCAAATAGTGCTATAGCTGGTTTAATTGTAGAAGCTGGAGAGTATCTTCCTTGCCCTGCTCTATCAAAAAATGGCTTGTTAGCATCATTAATTAGTTTATTAAATTCTAATGATGACATGCCATTAGAAAGGCCATTTGCATTAAAGCTTGGGGTGCTTAGGTAGGTAACTATAGAACCAGATTTAAGCTCTAAGGCAACAACCGCTCCTCTTCTGTTGGCCATTTTTTCAAAAGCTTTTCTTTGTGCATTTAAATCTAGATTAGTAAAAAGATTATTTCCATTAATGGGTTTCTTAAAACTTAATTCTTTTAAAAGTCTTCCCCTCGCATCAACTTCATATAATTTTTTTCCAAAAAACCCTCTAAGGCTTGAGTCATATATATTCTCTAATCCTGTTTTTCCACCAATAAACCCGCCTGAATACTTAAAAGTTGTTTCGGATTGCTTTAAATTTTGGTTTTCTAAAATTGATTGAATTTCTTCGTTACTTAGGCCGCCAACATAACCAAGTGCATGTGAAAATAAATAAGGATATTTGTTTTCTCTACTATATCTAACATCTATAAATGCATTCTGAAATTGGTAACTTCTTACTTCAAATTTAGCTATTTCTTCATTCGAGAGATCTTTTTTAATTGTTAGCTCTCTATTGTAATTTGCTTTCCTTTTAAAATTTTTATTAATATTTTCAATTTCTGCAGCTGATAGCTCTATTATTTTAGAAATATTGCTAAGGAAATCATCCAAATTTCTAATTTTTGATGGTTGGATTATTAAGTCATATGTAGGTACATTATTAACAAGAATATTTCCATTTCTATCATATATAACTCCTCTGGTAGGCTGAACTAAAACTTCTTTTGTTTTATTCTTAAGCGCAGCTAATTCATACTCAGAATAGCTAGAAATCTGCAAAGAATAAGTTTTGAATAGCAAAATTAAAAATATCAAGCCAAAAAAGAAATATATAAGCAGCAATCTCCTAGAAAAACTCTGTTTTTCAATATCTCTTTTATTTAAATCAATCATTTGTGGTATGGAAGGTTTTTAAGAATTGAAAAAGACCTAAAGATTTGTTCTAAAAGAACTATCTTAAAAAGTCTGTGAGGCAATGTAAGGCTTGATATAGATATTATCTTATTAGATTTACCAAGAATATCGAGTGGTAGTCCAAAAGAACCGCCAATTATAAAATAAAGCTTCATGTTCTGAAGCAAAGATTCTTCAAAAAATTTACTGAATTCAAAATTATCTAACATTTCTCCTTTTGAATCCCAGCAAACAATATATCCATTGGGATCTATTTTGGAAGAGATTAGTTTGGATTCAAGTTTTAAAACTTCCTTTATAGATCTCTTAGGGTGCTGCTGCCCCTTTACATTTATACAGTTAAGACTGATTTCTTTTGGAATCTGCTTAGTGTAATACTCTATTCCTGTTGACTCCCAAGGTGAGGGTTGGTTACCAACACTTATAATATTTAAGAGCATTTATTTCGAAGAATCAATTAGGGTATTTTCGCCCCAAAGACCTTCTAAGTCATAAAACTCTCTAATATCATTTTTCATAATATTTACTACAACCTCGCCACAGTCTACCAATATCCATCCTGATTCTATCTTTCCTTCTACTCCAATAATGCTAATTTTATTAGCTTTTATTTCCTCAATAAGTTTTTCAGATAGCGATTTTGCATGCCTGTTTGATGTTGCGCTGGCAATAATGATGTTATCAGCAAAAGAAGAAATGCCCTTAATATCGAGTGATATTACATTTTCGGCTTTATTATTGCTGAGAGTTTCAGTACAAATATGATTTAAGGCTCTTTTTAACAAAATTATTGTATATTTATCTATTTTTTAAATTTATTTTTAGTCATTGCTATACTAAATCATTATTAATTAAAAAGGTGGGTAATTATGGATTTTAATGCTCTGAATACCGTCGTAATTTTTTTTGAGCCTTATAAAGGCCTTATACTTTGGCTGAGCTCAATATCTTTATTTATCTTTTTATTTAGTCTTGTAAGCATGAGATGGCTTGCTGGGTTAATACCAAGTGATTATTTTATAAGAAAAAACACATCAAAGTTTAGGGTCAATAATTCTTTCTTGTGGTATTTGGTTCTAATCATAAAAAATATCTTAGGGTATTCTCTTGTTATTGGGGGAGTTATGATGCTTGTATTGCCTGGGCAAGGTTTATTTACAATTATTATTGGGTTAATGCTTAGTAATTACCCAGGAAAATACTATATTGAAAAAAAATTTATAAAGATACCTGCGGTTTTTAAATCTATCAACTGGCTTAGAGCCAAGTCAAATAAGCCGCCAATAAAATTAAGAAGATAAGTAATTTAATTATCAGAAATCTTTTCTATATAATCTGAAAGGATTCTCATACGCTGTGCCGCATCGTATGCTTCTAAAAGTTTTTGTTTTTCACTAGAGCTTAGAGGTATGAGACCCGCTAAGTGATATGCAACAGAGTCAGCAGAACTAAAATCAACTTTAATAGAAAGATTGATAATCTTAGGGTGTTTTATGAGCTGAGAAAGAATGCTTGATATCTCAGGATACTCTGCCAAAACTGCTTGGTTATCAACTTCTGGATCAACCTGTGGCCTTATGTCAGCAATATGTAGACCATCTTCTAATTGGCATATGTTACTGATTATCACCTTATTTATAGATTTTACAGTTATTCCAAGAAGGCCATTTGGTAAATTATTAAAGTCTATGATTTCAACAAAACTCCCCTTCTTAGAGAAATTGAAATTGTCTTGTGATTCATTGCTTGCATTAAAAACAATCACAAATCCATGGTTCTGGGATAAGCATGTTTTAACCATTTGAATATATCTAGGTTCAAAAATTTGAAGAGATTGAATGCTGCCTGGAAGCGCTACTATTCCTAAAGGAAAAACCGGTAAATTATTATTTTTCAAAATAATCTTTAATAGGTTTTAGTATTTTTTGACTATCTTTGTTGGTCATCAAAATAACAACATCATAATCTAAGATAGCAGACATCGCCAAAGAAATAAAATCTTCAGTGTTGTTTGTAGATTCAATACTAGAATTCTCTGATAAGACATTATTATGATCTAGCCAGATAACATGGGTCAAAGATTTTGCAGACTCTACCAAGGATAAGCCATGAGACCCTCCAGACATAGTATTGGAACCTAACTCAATGAGACCAAGTATTTTTTTTGATGGATTTTTTGTTACAAGGGCATTAGAAGAAAATTCTATTGCGGTTGGATGATGAGCAAAATCATCATAAATTTCTATACCATCAAAACTTCCTATATGTTCCAATCTTCTTTTTACGCCATCAAAGCTAGCTAATGATTTAATGGAATCTTGAATTTGAACTCCATCTGACTTTGCTGCCAAAATAGCCGCAATGTAGTTTTTAAAATTATGTTCGCCTATTAAAGGTAACTCACTTAATGAATAAATACTTCCTTCATATTTTAGAGTCTTATCAGAATAAACTGCCTCAATTGAATGAGCATTATTATTAATTGCTATCTGATTTGACCAAATTCCCATATCAATAAGATCTCTTATATTTTTATCATCAGCAAAATAAATAACATTTCCATTTGATGGAATTATTTTAATTAGATGGTGGAATTGTCTTTTAATGTCATCTAAATTATTAAAAATATCAGCATGATCAAATTCAATATTATTGATAACTATAGTGCTTGGTGAATAGTGGATAAATTTTGACCTTTTATCAAAAAATGCAGAATCATATTCATCTGCCTCAATCACAAAAGTTGTATCTGACCCAAGGGATGCAGAGCCAGATATATTATTTGATATTCCACCAACTAGAAAACCGATATCCCTACCCTGATCTAACATAATATGAGTCAACATATATGAGGTTGTTGTTTTGCCATGCGTTCCAGATACAGCCAAAACTTTTTTATTTTTTAGAATCTCTCCAAGCATTTCAGGGCCTGACTTATACGGAAGAGAATTGGACAAAATATACTCAACGGATTCATTGCCTCTAGAAAGCGCATTACCAATCACATACAAGTCGGCATCTGGCATGCTTTTTATGTCATAGCCCTTTATCATTTCAATATCAAAGCTATCAAGATAGTCTGACATGGGAGGATAAAATTGAATATCTGATCCAGATATTTCATGCCCTGACTCTTTAAGTATCTGAGCAAGGCCACCCATAAAGGTTCCGCAGATTCCTAAGATATGTATTCGCATATTAGTTATAATACTTTACATATTTTTATTTCAGTACATTTGATGGAGAAAAAATGAAAAAAAATGCATTTTATGCTCAATCCGGCGGCGTTACCGCAGTTATAAATGCTACAGCTAGTGCTCTAATTTTAGAGGCCAAGAAGCATAAAGATATCGGTAAAATTTATGCAGGCAAGAATGGAATATTGGGTGCGCTGCATGAGGAACTTATAGATACATCAAAAGAATCAATATCTGCATTAGAGTCATTGAAATATAGGCCTGGTGGGGCTTTTGGGTCATGTAGGTTTAAGTTAAAAGAATCTTGAATCAAGCGAAAGAGAGTATAAAAGGCTTATTGATGTTTTTAAGGCGCACAATATAGGATATTTTTTTTACAATGGTGGTAATGATTCAGCTGATACTGCATTTAAAGTTTCACAGATAAGTAAAAAATTAAACTATCCAATTAACTGTATAGCCATTCCAAAAACTGTTGATAACGATTTGGTATTAACAGACTGCTGTCCTGGATTTGGGTCGGCGGCTAAATATATAGCAACATCAACTCTAGAAGCCTCATTAGATGTTCAGTCAATGGCAGCAACATCAACAAAAGTTTTTATATTAGAAGTTATGGGCAGGCATGCTGGCTGGATGGCAGCTGCATCTTCTCTTGCAAGAAAAGAAAAAGGAGATGCGCCTCATATAATTTTATTACCTGAGATAACCTTCAATCAAAAAAAATTTCTAGCAGAAGTTAAAAGTGTTGTTAAAAAAAATGGCTACTGTGTTGTTGTGGTATCCGAAGGGTTGAAAAATAATAAGAACAAATTTCTTTCAGAATCAGCAACAAAAGATGCATTTGGTCATGCTCAACTTGGTGGAGTTGCGCCTTATATTGCCAACTTAATTACTGATAAATTAAAACTAAAAAATCATTGGGCTGTTTCTGACTATCTTCAAAGAAGTGCACGACATATTGCCTCCAAAACAGACCTAGAACAAGCTATGGCTGTTGGGGCCAAGGCAGTTCAGTATGCGGTAGAAGGCATGAATGGTGTTATGCCCATAATAGTTAGAGGTAAAACTAAAAAATATAGCTGGACAATTGAACCAGCTCCACTGGCAAAAATAGCTAATTTAGAAAAGAAATTACCAAAATCTTTTATAGCTAAAAATGGCATGGATGTTACCCCAAAGGCAATTGCATATCTTATGCCATTAATACAGGGAGAATCATTTCCAAATTTTAGAAATGGCATCCCTGAAATAAAAGAATTAAAACTAAAAGAAGTTAAAAAGAAATTAAAGCTCTGGGTTTGAGAAGGAATCAAGATTTAATGTATCTATAATCTGAGTTAGCTCTTCTATTAATACATTTTTATCATCTTCATTTAGAAAGCTACCAACCTCAACATCCTCGCCTTTAGATCTAAAGCTTAGTTTAAGAAGTTCTCTTCTATCTTTTGAAACCTGGAAAGAGGTAAATGACCTGAACTCTTCCCATTTATATTCAGCATAATTAGAGCCTTTTTCTATAGTTACAAGATCTTGAGAAATAAATATTTTTTCTTTTTTATCACTCCATTTAAAACTTAAATAAAATGCAGTGAATAGAATGCCAAGCTCTAAACCAGCAAAAGGCAAAATGAGCGTTGCTCCAAAAAAGAAAAATATCAATGCTATGCCACCGCATACAATAGATATACTAGAAATAAATATTATTCTATTAACACCAATGAGTGAGCTGTTTGGTTTTAAAGATATTAGAAATTTTTGGTCATTTAATTTTTGAACTGAAACCACGATACAATATATTTATGAAAGAAATAATTAAAGAATATACTAATTATATGGTGCCTTTTTACGCTCCTGCAGATTTTGTTGTAAAAAAAGCAAGTGGCTCGCATGTATGGGACCTAAATAATAAGAAATATATTGATTTCACGGCAGGCATTGCCGTCACCAACCTTGGTCATTCAAATAAAGATCTAATAAAAATTCTTAAAAAGCAATCTGAGGAGCTTTGGCATTTATCAAATCTATACATAAATGAGCCCTCAGTTACTTTGGCAAAAAAGTTATGCAAGAATTCTTTTGCAGATAAAGTATTTTTTTGCAATTCAGGGGCAGAGTCAATTGAGGCTGCAGTTAAGATAGCAAGAAAATTTTGCTCATCAACATTTAATAAAAATAAAAATGAGAGTCATTTCATTTTCAACGTCATTTCATGGAAGAACTATGCTTGGTATAGCTTTAGCTAAAGCTAAGCATCTTACAGAGGGTTTTGCGCCTCTGCCTAGAGGGATAAAAAATCATCCATATAATGACATTAGTAATCTAGAAAAGGTTTTTTCAGATAAGACGGCAGCGGTTATCTTAGAACTGGTTCAATGGCAATCTGGAATAACAAAAGCAGATAAAAAATTTATAGCAAAAATAAAGAAACTTGCAAAAAAACATAAGGCACTTGTCATAATTGATGAAGTTCAATCTGGGATTGGTAGGACTGGAACACTCTTTGCCTATGAGCAATTTAACATTACTCCTGATATTCTTTGTTTTGCTAAAGGTATATCTAATGGCTTCCCACTAGGAGGCATTCTTACTTCAGATAAAGTTTCAAAACATATGTCGGCAGGGTCTCATGGCACGACTTTTGGAGGAGGCCCAATTGCATGTGCCATAGGTAATGAAGTTATAGATACCATTTCTAAAAAATCATTTTTAAATCAGGTTTTAAAGAAAGAAGTTAGATTTATCAATTTGTTGAATAAAATAAATGAGAAGCACAAATGTTTTGAAAAAATAACTTCTGCTGGTTTATGGGTCGGGGTGGAGGTAAACAAGGATAGCAAAATTCAAATAGATGATTTAATAAAAAAATCTCATGATAATGGGTTGATGATTCTCAAGGCGAATGCATCTACTGTTAGGTTTTCTCCAAGCCTAATAATAGAAAATGAGCTAGTTGATGAGGGTCTGAAAATCTTTGAGAAATCTATAATCAGTCTTCTTTAACTTCTAGTTCAACCTCTTCGATCATTTTATCTACCTTTCTATATCCTTGTGGAAGCATGTTACCCCTTTTTGCTCTTGTAGAAATATAGTTTTCTAGATCTTTAAGTTTTAAAGTGAGGAATCTCTTCCCGCTTTCAATCCTCAAAGAGCTAGCCTCAGAAACAAGTTGCGCATGAGTCATTAACTCTTCTTTTGCTATAAATTTAGCGGTTGGTATATTTATTATTTTATTCCCTTTGCCCTTTCCAAGAATTGGCAATTCATCAATCTTAAAAATTAAAAGTCTGCCAATATTTGAAACTGCTGCTATATACAAATGATCATCTCTTACTTTAATGGCTTTAAGAAGGTCTGCTTCATGAGGAATTTTCATAAATGCTTTTCCTGACTTCTTATTAGAAACCATATTTTTAAACTCTGAAATATAACCATATCCAGCAGTATTCATAATCATGAATTTGTCTTCATCATTACCAATCAATGAAGAAATGAACTTTACTCCAGAATCTGCAGATACCCTTCCGGTAATAGGGTCACCCATTCCTCTAGCAGATGGAAGAGAGTGACTTGCAAGTGAGTAAGCCTTCCCATTTGAGTCAAGAAAAACTGAAACTTGATTGCTCTTTCCTCTTCCATAATCTTGAAGTACATCTTCTCCCCTATAGGAAAGTGAGCTGGGGTCTATCTCATGGCCTTTGGCACTTCTGATCCAGCCAGCTGCAGACAAGACTACTGTAATAGGTTCAGTGACAAGAGTTTCCTCTTCAGAGAAAACTTTAGCTTCTGTTGCTTCTTTTATTGGAGATTTTCTTTCTTCTCCAAACTCATCTTTTATTTCAATAAGCTCATTTTTAATTAATGTTTTAAGTCTTGTCTTAGAACTTAGTATTTTTTCAATATCTAGTTTGTTCTGCTCCCAAAGCATCTCTTTCTTGTTCTAACTTGATTTGTTCCAGCTTGGCTAGTTGCCTTAACCTAATCTCAAGGATTGCATTTGCCTGGATATCAGAAAGTTTAAAAGCTGTAATAATATCTTTCTTTGGCTCATCTGATTCTCTAATAATCTTTATTACTTTATCCAAATCTAAATAAACAATTAATAACCCCTCAAGGATATGCAGCCTATCGTTTACCTGGTCGAGTCTATGTTCAAGTTTTCTTGTTACAGTTTCTTTTCTAAAGACTAACCATTCTTTCAATAAATCGGCTAGGGAGAAAACTTTTGGTCCACCTTTCAATGAAATCAAATTCATATTTACTCTATAGTTTTTTTGTAAATCAGTTGATGCAAAAAGGTGATTCATTACATCTTCAGCATTTACTCTGTTCGATTTTAAAGTTATGACAAGCCTTACTGGCTCCTTGTGGTCTCCTTCGTCAGTAAGATCAACTACCATTGGAATTTTTTTCTTAAGCATTTGATCAGCTATTTGCTCTAAAATTTTAGATCCAGATGCTTGATAAGGTAATGCGTTGATAACGATTTGATTCTTATCTTGCGCCCATTGGGCTTGAGCTTTAAAGCCGCCTTTTCCAGTCGAATAAATTTCATTCAACTCATCTTTGCTAGCGATTATTGGCGAATTATTTGAGAAATCAGGGCCATTAATTATCTTTAGTAAATCAACCAACTGTGATTTTGGATTATCAATAAGATGCACTGTGGCATCAATAATTTCATTAATATTATGAGATGGAATATCTGTTGCCATTCCTACTGCAATTCCAGAAGTGCCATTCAATAAAATAGACGGGAGTTTGGCTGGAAAAATTACTGGCTCTAAAAGAGAGCCATCAAAATTAGGCTGCCAATCGACTGTTCCAGACTTCAATTCAGAGATTAAAAGATTTGCAAATTTAGTTAACTTAGATTCTGTATACCTCATTGCGGCAAAAGATTTTGGATCATCCTGGGAACCCCAGTTACCTTGACCATCTACAAAAGGGTATTTGAATGAGAAATTTTGAGCCATTAAAACCATGGCTTCATATGCAGCACCGTCTCCATGGGGATGAAATTTTCCTATTACATCTCCAACAGTTCTTGCTGATTTTTTGTACTTTGAGCCAGCATCAAGCCCAAGCTCAGACATTGCATAGAGTATTCTTCTTTGAACAGGCTTAAGGCCATCTCCAATATTAGGCAAAGCTCTATCTAAAATGACATACATTGCATAGTTAAGATAAGACTCTTCAGCATATTGCTTGAGGCTAATTGAGGTTATTTGTTCTTGTTCCTTCATATTTATATTTTTGCTAGAGACCCTTTCTTTTCAAGCCATTCTTTTCTTGCTGGTGCGTTCTTTTTGGACAAAAGTAAGTCCATCATGGAATTTGCATTATCGCTTGAACTGACAGAAAGCTGAACAAGCTGACGAGTAGCAGGATCCATTACAGTCTCTCTTAGTTGTGGTGGATTCATTTCACCCAGCCCTTTAAACCTTTGAATGTTTACTTTAGGCTTGCCCTTCTTCTTTTTAAATTCAGTAACTATTTCATCTCGCTGCTTATCATCAAGTGCATATAGAACATCTTTACCAGAATCGATTCTATATAGAGGAGGCATTGAAATATATATCCTTCCCTCTTGTACTAAAGATTTATAATGCCTTAGAAACAATGCACAGAGTAAAGTTGCAATATGCAGACCATCTGAATCAGCATCTGCAAGAATACAAATTTTTCCGTATCTTAGTGATGAAAGGTCGTTATTTCCTGGCAAAACTCCAATTGCAGTTGAGAGGTTTTTTATCTCCTGAGATTTTATTATTTCTGCACTCTCTAAATCCCAAGTATTTAAAATCTTCCCTCTTAAAGGCATGATTGCCTGGAAAGATCTTTCTCTTGCTTGTTTTGCGGATCCGCCAGCTGAGTCCCCCTCAACTAAAAAAAGCTCTGTTTCATTTAAGTCCTGGCTATTGCAGTCCGAAAGTTTTCCAGGTAATGCTGGGCCTCTAAAGGTTTTCTTTCTTTCAACTATATTAGAAACTTTTGCTCTCATTTGCGCAGACATAATTGCGAGTTCTGCTATTCTTTCGCCTTCTTCAGTATGAGTATTAAGCCAAATACTTAAAATGTCTTTTGTCGTACTTGAGACGAATGACATGTGATCTTTTGAATCTAGTCTTTCCTTGGTTTGCCCTGCAAATTGAGGATTCTGAAGCTTAGATGAGATTATAAAAATTGCATTATTAAGAACATCGTCTGCATTAATTTTTAAACCTTTAGGCAATAGATTTCTATATTCACAAAATTCTTTTAATGAATCTAAAAGCCCAGCCTTAAAGCCGTTTAAATGTGAGCCACCCTGAGCAGTGGGTATGAGATTTACATAGGTTTCATCAAGTTTATTTTTTGGGGGTCTTAATGACCAATTGATTGCAAACTCAAGCTCTTGAGCTTGAGATTTTTTAGAGCATACGATTGAATCTAGCAAAACCAAGTCTGCTCCCTCGGAGAAATCAATCAAATAGCTTTTGAGCCCATCTTCAAAATACCACTTTTGTTTATCATCAGTCTTGTTTTCATTAACGAACTCTATTGTTAATCCAGGGCAAAGAACTGCTTTGGCCTTTAATAAATGCTTAAGCTGTTTTATCTGAATCTCTATAGTTTCAAAATATATAGGATTTGGTTTGAATTTGATTGATGTCCCAGAATTTCTGAGCCCCACTTCTCCAATTGGCTTTAATTCAGAAGACTTATCTCCATTATTAAAAGTGATTTGGTATTCTTTAGAATCTCTTTTCACTCTAACCTCTAATTCATCAGATAGAGCATTTACAACAGAAACTCCAACACCATGAAGGCCGCCAGAGAAATTATAATCATCTCCAGAGAATTTCGCTCCAGCATGAAGTTTACAAAGGATGAGCTCAACACCTGAAACTTTATGTTCCGGGTGCTCATCAATTGGCATGCCCCTTCCATCATCAGAGACCTTAATAAAGCCATCTTTTAGAACAGATACTTTTATGTTTGAACAATAACCTGATAGAGCTTCATCAACCGAATTATCAAGAACTTCTTGAATTAAATGATTTGGGTTAGATGTATCCGTATACATCCCAGGTCTTTTTTTGACAGGATCTAGTCCAGATAAGACTTCAATTGCCTGAGCGTCATATGAGTTTTTAGCCAATTTTTAAAGCCTTTTTATTATAAAAAATTATTGAACTTGTTAGAGATATTCTACTCTAAGAAATATAAAATAAATTCAATAAAATTAAAAAAAATTAAATGTTTGCACTGCAAACATTATTAATAGGTTAAAATAAGTTATGAAAATTTACACAAAATCATTTTTAGCACTTTTTATCTCATTTAATATTTCATCTGAAAGTCTTTTGGATATCTATAATGAGGCGCTTGAGAATGACCCTACATATAAAGCAGCGGAATATTCGTATTTAGCAGATAAAGAGCTTAAAGTTCAAGGAAGAGCTGCGCTTCTCCCGAGTATTACCTTGAGTGGATCAACTAACTGGAACGAATACTATCAAAACAAAGAGCTGCAGCAGCAATATAACTCTTTTTCTACATCTGCCAGGGTTACTCAGCCGCTCTTTAGACTAGATACATGGTTTCAATATAGGCAATCTAAATCTCTTACAGATGCCGCAGAAGCAGACTTTGCATTTGAGCAGCAAAATCTTTTAGTTAGAACTGCTGAGCTTTATTTTGGCGTACTTAGAGCTATTGATAATCTAAATGCAGCAATATCTGAAGAAAAAGCTATTAAAAAACAACTTGATCAAGCAAAACAAAGATTCGAAGTTGGATTATCAGCCATTACTGGAGTTCAAGAGGCTCAATTGGCATTTGATCTAAGTAAGGCCGCAAGAATTAGAACAGAAGGATCCCTTTATTCTGCAAGAGAATCTTTAAATGCTCTGATTGGTAGAGAAATATTCAGCTTAAATGAATTGGGAGATGGTTTGCTTATTGACCTACCAACACCAAGTTCAAAAGAGAAATGGGTTGAATTAGCATTGGAAAATAACTACCAGTTGAAAGCAGCATATTTAAGAAAGAAAGCAGCGAAAAGCAGTGCAAGAAGTGTGGCTTCAAATCATTTACCTAAGATAGACATTGTTGGAAGTCAGTCAGAGTCTGAAACAAACCAATTTAACTATGAAGGTTTTAATATTAATGGCCAAGGCATTCCAGTTCCATCAGTAACAGGAAGAAGGAATTATGCAATTCAGCTAAGTATGCCACTCTTTCAAGGTGGAGCCGTTAACTCAAGAAGAAAGCAAGCATATTCTCAGTATGAAAGAGCAAATGAAAATACACTATTTACTGAAAGAAGGATTATTCAAGAAGTTAGATCCCAGTTTTCAAATGTTTTAACATTAGTTGCAAATGTAAATGCTCAAAAACAAGCAGTGATTTCGGCCACTAGTGCCCTAGAAGCGACTCAAGTTGGCTACAGAGTTGGAACAAGAAACGTTGTTGATCTCTTGCAAGCAGAAAAAAACTTATACAGTGCGGAAAAAAATCTCGCTAATGCAAAATATGATTATATTCTTGCCAACCTAAGACTTGGGCTTGCATCGGGAACAATTACACCAGCTGACATAGTAAAAATTAATAATTTACTCAGTTAAAAATGCCCGAACTTCCAGAGGTTGAAACAACCCTGAGAGCAATTAAAAAATTTAAAGGCTCTTTGCTAAAAGAGGCAAAGGTACACAACAGAAATCTTAGATGGAAAGTGGTGGATAGCTTTGAAACTTCAGTAAAAGAACAAGTTGTCGAAAGTTTAGAAAGAAGAGCAAAATATATAATTTTTAAACTATCTAATGATAAAAAAATTATTCTTCATTTAGGAATGTCTGGCAGTCTTAGAATTGCAAAAAATAATGAAAACTTCTTTATCAAACATGATCATATTGAATTAATTTTTGATGAGGAAAGAATTATTTATAATGATCCCAGAAGGTTTGGATCAATGCATCTTACTTCTGATATCGATAAACATAAGTTAATAAAAAACCTTGGGCCTGAGCCTCTTTCTAAAAATTTTAATGCAAAAGATTTTTTTTCAGCATGCATTCAATCTAAAACAAATATTAAAAGCTTTTTAATGAATCAAAAAAATGTAGTTGGTATCGGCAATATTTATGCGTCTGAAAGCCTTTTCTTAGCTAAAATTAATCCGATAAAAAATGCCAATGAGTTAGATTTAGATGCTTGTAAAAGATTAGTAGCTGCTGGAAAAAAGATACTAGAGCAAGCAATAGAGTTTGGAGGAACTACATTAAAAGACTTCTATTCAGCTGATGGTAGTCCAGGATATTTTAAATTTAAGTTAAATGTATATGGTAGAGAAGGCGAACGCTGCAATAAGTGTAAGGGCACTGTTTGTAAAATGACAATCAATCAAAGAGCTACTTTTTTTTGTGAAACTTGTCAGAGTTAAGTATCTAGCTTAGCTCGAAGCGCCTGTTCTACTATAGGATCAACAAACTTAGATATATCCCCTTTTAGGTCTGATATTTCTTTAATTAAGCTAGAAGATACATAAATGAGACTTTCTTTTGGTGTTAAAAAAATGCTTTCAATATTAGGGGCTAATGACCTATTCATTGTTGCTAATTGAAATTCGTATTCGAAATCAGATACTGCCCTAAGGCCTCTTATAATTGCACAAGCTCCATATTCTTTTGCAAGATCAACTGTTAACTGTCTTGGAAAACCAACGACCTCTACTTTATCATTTCCTTCATAAATAGACTGTGCTAGGTGAATTCTATCTTCTAAACTGAAAAGAGGGTTTTTTGATTCGCTTTTGGCTACTGCAACAACAATCTTATCAAAAAGAACGCAGCCCCTATCAATAATATCTGTATGGCCATTAGTAATAGGATCAAATGAACCGGGATATATAGCAACTTTCATAATTAACATAATACTAAACAAGTCTATTTATGCAAAATAAATTTTAAATTTGATAATTTAAGGTTTTTTTTGCAAGAAATTCTCATAAAGAAAATATATGCTTTTATTTGTAACCTCTTTTATTATTAGTTAATATAAAGATTCATATTTAATTAGGGGGGAGTAATTATGCTTCCTATCATTAATATAGGAGAGTTATATATGAAATTATTACTAATACTAGGTAGTGTTCTTGCGCTTCCTGCTTTTGCTGCTGATCTTGACGCAGGAGATCTGACTGGAGTTTCTTTCTGGCTTGTTTCTGCTGCTATGTTGGCTTCTACGGTTTTCTTCTTTGTTGAAAGAGATAATGTAAGTGCTAAGTGGAAAACATCACTTACTGTTGCTGGTTTAGTTACAGGTATAGCATTTATGCATTATATGTATATGAGGAATGTCTGGGTAACTAGTATGGGAGTCGATCCTGTAGGTGTTGGAGACTCTCCAATAGTATTTAGATATGTTGACTGGTTGTTAACAGTTCCATTGCTAATGGTAGAGTTCTATTTAATACTTGCTGCTTGCACAAATGTTGCCGGTTCATTATTTAAAAAACTACTTGGTGCTTCTTTGGTTATGCTTATCGCTGGGTACATTGGCGAGTCTAATGGATCCGCTGCGATAGATTCTGGAGTAGCTGTTACTGGCGTTATGCTTCCTTTTGCTATAGGAATGGCTGCATGGTTATACATGATTTATGAACTATGGATGGGTGAAGGCAAATCAGCTGTAACATCTGCAAGTCCTGCTGTTAATTCAGCTTATAGCGCTATGATGTGGATCGTAATAGTAGGTTGGTCAATATATCCTATTGGGTATGCCGCAGGTTACTTAATGACAGGTGTCGATACTGCTAATTTGAACTTAATATACAATCTTGCTGACTTTGTTAACAAGATTCTATTTGGTTTAATTATATGGCATGTTGCTGTTAAAGAATCTTCAAATGCTTAGCATTAAATAACTTTAAATAGTTAAATAAAAAACCCAGCTTAAGCTGGGTTTTTTTTGGTTTAAAAAATATTACATGTCTCTTAATGTTCTTTTAAGAACTTTGCCTGTAGCATTTCTTGGAAGAGCCTCAATAAACTCAATCGCTTCTGGAATCTTATACTTTGCTAAATTCTTTAAACAATGGTCTATCACCTCTTCTGCTGTCAATTCATTGTTGGATTTTAAAGCAATAAAGGCCTTTCCAGTTTCACCCCACAAGGGGCTATCAATACCAATAACTCCAACTTCTGCAATCTGTGGTAACTGGTAGATAACATTTTCAACTTCAGCTGGATAAACATTTTCTCCGCCAGAGATATACATATCCTTCCATCTGTCAACTATGTATAAAAAACCTTCATCATCAAAATAAGCAGCATCACCTGTTTTTAACCAACCATCCTCAAAAGAATCTCTGGTAGCCTCCTCTTTTCTCCAATAGCCTGGTGTGATATTTGGTCCTTTAATATAAATCTCGCCCACCTCACCAGCAGGAAGCTTACTGCCATCTTCTCCAACTACTTTTACCTCAGTATGCAAAAGAGGTTTGCCTGCAGATCCTATTTTTCTTTCAGCCTCGGACGATTCAAGCCCAGTAGCACCTGGACTAGTTTCTGTCATACCCCAGCCTTGCTGCATCGAAACACCCTTACTTATGTAAGTCTTCAAAATAGCCTCTGCACAAGGTGCGCCGCCAACTCCAGCATACTTAACTCCTGACAAATCTGTTGATTCAAAATCTGGATGATTCATCATAAATTGATAAGGGGCCGGAACTGCAAACAGATGGGTGACTCCATAGTCAGAGCTACCGATAATTGATAGAACTTTTCCAGGCTCAAACTCTTTAAGTAATATTAACTCGCCACCAGCATGAAGAATTGGATTTGAATAACAATTCATTCCACCAGTATGAAATAAAGGAAGAACAACTAAATGGACTGATTCGGGAGAAACAGCTGCTGAAATACCTAAATTAATAACATTAAAAAGCTGCATTTTGTGCGTGATCATGGCGCCTTTAGGGTGACCGGTTGTTCCAGAGGTATACATAATCATAATGTTATCTTCTAGATCAACTTCTTCCTGATGATAAATGTCTGAAGCATTACTCAAAAAATTTTCATAATCACTTTCTTGGTCAGATTGGTCAAGAGCTATGATTTCAGAAATATTACATTCTTCTTTTAGCTCTCTTACCATTTCTTCAAACTGAACATCATAAATTAGAGTTTTTGGCTCACTATCATTAAGAATATAACTGAGTTCGGGTTTCGTTAATCTCCAATTTAATGGTATCTCTATTGCCCCAATCTTTCCGCAAGCAAATTCTAGCTCAAAAAATTCTGAACAATTTAGCGATAATATCGCAATACGATCTCCTTTTTTTATTCCTGAACTCTGAAGATGTGATGCAAGCCTTGATGACCTTTTATCCAATTCTCCGTAGGTATAAATCTTGTTATTATCTAGCTCTCTTATGGCAACTTTATTTGGCCTAGTGTTGGCCTGAAATTTAGACCAATCATAATATTTAATACTCATTTTTTCCCCTAAAAATTTATTCTAATATGGAAATATATTCATAACCAACTATGGCTGAATCTCTTCCCCATCCCAAGAAATTAGTTTGCCTGAATAAGATGGACTTGCTATATCAATAATATTTTTTAGCTGCAACACACTATATTCTGGAGTAAATAAATTACCTTCTTTTACATTTCTTTTAAAAGGTTCGCTTAATTCACTATCTACTGTTCCTGGCTGTAGACCAAAAACAATAGCATTTGGATTAGTTCTTCGTAATTCAATACTAAAACTTTTAATGATTTGATTAAGTGCAGTTTTGCTCGCCCTATATGCATACCAACCACCTGTCTTATTATCAGAAATGCTGCCGACTCTTGCGCTTAAAAATGCTAAGACGCTTTTTTCTTTTTTATTAAGCAATGGAATGAAATACTTCCCAACAATTGTTGGGCCGATAGTATTTACCTTAATGACCTTTAAAAGGTTATCTGCCTTTAAATCTCTAATACTTTTTTCTGGCCCAAAATCTTTATTATGAAGTATTCCACTTGCGACGATAATTTCATCGATTGAGGACTTGTCTATCTTCTCTGCGGCATCACAAATACTAGTCTCATCCTCAATATCAATAAAAAAACTCTGGAGTTTTTTATCCTCAATGGAAAGGCCTGTTCTTGAAAATGAAAATATATTTTCAACATCATCATCATTGATATAGCTATCAATAAAGGCTTTTCCTATTGCCCCGGAAGAGCCAATAACAGCAACATTCTTCATATTAAGTCCCAATATTTCATTTTCTAGAACTAATAATAGCAATAAATTTATAAAGATGGGTGTGCGATTTTGCAATATTAAGTATTGTTGTTTTGTAATAAACTATCTAAGCAATAGAGTTATTTAAAAAAAATTAAAAAGTAAGGTCAATTTATGAAAATTAATAATAAAAGAGTCGTGGTTACAGGGGCTGCCAGTGGAATTGGCAAAGCTTTATGTGAAGAGTTTCATGCATCTGGGGCAAGTTCTATAGTATGTGTTGATATGAATTTAAATGGGGCAGAGGAAGCAGCCAAGAGTGTTAATGGGCTTGCAGTAAGTGCTGATGTTTCCAAAGAAAGCGACATTATAAATGTTATACAAAAGGCTAACGAATTTTCTGGTGGTATCGATATATTTTGTTCAAATGCAGGTATCGGTGGAAAGCCAGGATTTTTTGAAGCAGATACTTCAGACTGGGACATGATATGGGGTGTAAATGTTCAGTCTCATATTCATGCTGCAAAACATGTACTTCCTCAAATGATAGAACAAGGTGAGGGCTATCTTATGAATACATCCTCAGCGGCCGGTCTTTTAACTCAACTAGGTGCAGCTGGATATGCAGTTACAAAAGCTGCGGCTGTAAGTTTTGCTGAGTGGATAAAAATTACATATGGAAATAAAGGTATCGGCGTTTCCTGTTTATGCCCTCAAGCAGTTAGAACTGCTATGACTGCAAATGGTCCTGGCGTAGCAGGAGTTGATGGCATGATGGAAGCTGATATTGTTGCAAAAGATGTTCTTAACGCCATCGAGGAGGAGAGGTTTTTAGTAACTCCTCATAGCGAGGTTCTAGAATATGTTAAAAGAAAAGGGAATGACAGAGATAGGTGGATAAGTGGCATGCAAAGACTTCAAACTCAATATGAAGATTTTTTAACCCCAATGGAAGATAAATAGGAGAGTATTATGAAAACTAAAATAACTGAATTATTTGGTATAGAACATCCAATCATTCAAGGTGGAATGCACCATGTTGGTTTTGCCGAGCTTGCAGCGGCAGTATCAAATGCAGGTGGGCTTGGAACAATTACTGGTCTAACACAGGGTACGCCTGAGAAATTAGCAAATGAAATTGCCAGATGCAAAGAAATGACTAATAAGCCATTTGCTGTTAATTTAACATTTTTACCATCACTAACACCTCCAGACTATCCTGGTTTAATAAAAGTAATTATTGATGCAGGGGTTCCTGTCGTAGAGACTGCTGGAAGAAACCCTGCAGAATATCTCCCAGCTTTAAAAGAAGCAGGAATAAAGGTTATTCATAAATGCACCTCTGTAAGGCACTCATTAAAAGCACAAGCAATAGGTTGCGATGCTGTTTCTGTAGATGGTTTTGAGTGTGGCGGACACCCAGGAGAGGATGACATTCCTAATTTCATACTCTTACCTAGAGCAGCAGACGAGCTTGAAATACCATTTGTTGCGTCGGGTGGAATGGCAGATGGGAGAAGCTTGGTTGCTGCTATGTCCCTTGGTGCTGAAGGGATGAATATGGGAACTAGGTTCATTGCTACTCAAGATGCACCTGTTCATCAGAATGTAAAAGAGGCTATCGTAAATGCCTCTGAGCTAGATACTAGACTTATCATGAGATCATTAACAAATACAGAAAGGGTTCTCAATAATGAAGCTGTTGAGAGATTGATTGAAAAAGAAAAAGCTCTTGGTGATGAATTAACTTTTGCTGATATTGTGGATGAGGTTGCAGGAGTCTACCCAAAAATTATGCATGAAGGAACTATGGAGGTTGGAGCCTGGTCATGTGGAATGGTTGCTGGACTAGTTAATGACATCCCGACAGTGGAAGAATTAATGCATAGCATTATGGTAGAGGCAGACTCTATAATTAAAGAGAGGCTAAGTAAGTTCTAAAAATTATTTTTTATACTTAGCGGCCTCTTCTGATCCATCTGTGGCTGTGCCCTTTGTGTAAGAGTGGGCGCCCATACCTGCAAGATCACCATTTTGAACAATCAAATATGGGTCTCTAATTGGCTCACCAGCAAAGTAACATTCTAGAATTTCTCTAACCCCAGCGGCATATCTTGTTTGTGCAGATAATGAGGTGCCTGAAGTATGAGGAGTCATACCATGATTAGGCATTGTTCTCCATACATGATCATTTGGAGCGGGCTGTGGAAACCAAACATCTCCAGCATATCCACTTAACTGACCAGACTCTAAACCTCTTACAATTGCATCTTTATCACAAATCTTTCCACGAGCAGTATTAATAATATATGCACCTCTTTTCATTTTACTGATCATTTCATCATCGAATAAATGTTCAGTTTTAGGATGCAATGGGCAACTAATATTTACTACGTCGCAGACAGCAACTAATGACTCTACAGAATCATGATAAGTAAGGTTTAGTTCTGCTTCTATTTCATCAGAGAGTTTATGAATATCAAAGTAATGCAAATGCACATCAAATGGCTTCATCTTTCTTAAAACGTCGATACCAATTCTTCCAGCAGCTACTGTTCCAACATGCATACCCTCTACATCATAAGATCGCTGGACTGCGTCAGCTATATTCCATCCACCCTCTTTAACAATTCTATGCTGAGTGTGATAGTCACGAACCATAGATAGGATCATCATCACAATGTGTTCAGCTACCGAGCGAGAATTACAATAAGTCACTTCAACAACATCAACGTTATTATCCATAGCTGCTTGAAGATCAACATGATCGGATCCAATGCCAGCGGTAATTGCCATTTTTAAATTAGGTGCTGTTTGCATTTTGTCTCTTGTTAAATAGTACGGAAAGAAAGGTTGAGATATTACAATATCGGCATCTACTAATTCTTTGTCAGCCTCACATCCCTCTCCATCCTTATCAGAAGTAACAACTAACGTATGGCCGGCATCTTCAAGAAACTTTCGAAGTCCGAGTTCTCCAGATACGCAACCAAGCAATTCACCGGGCGTAAAATCTATAGCTTTTGGAGATGGAAGTGTCATTCCATCAGGATATTTATCTAACTTTGGTAAATCGTCTCTGGCGTACCTCTCTGGCATACCTGTTTTTGGATCATCATATAAGACACATAAAATTTTCATATCAAACCCCCATTTAAATGTAAATTTCTTACATAATAGTAAAACAAGAACTAAAGGATGCGCAATACTTGAAGTTTAAATAATATTTTCTAATTTTTTCTCTAATTTTTTTAGATTTAGGACATTCTGATCAATTTTTCCATTTTGGATTAACGAAATGCTCCATATGTACTCTAAATAATGACAAAAAAGCATCCATTCTCTAAGATTTTTATCATTTAATGCTGAATATTCATTATTTGTATAAGCTTTCCATAAAATTGCCCTATCAACTTTTGATAAGTTATAAGCATTCGATATCGAAGCAATATCAAAAAAAGGATTGTTAAAACTCGAGTACTCCCAGTCTAAAAAAAATAATCTATCTCTCCAAAGAAGATTTGTCTTATTCAAGTCATTATGAGAGAAAACATAATTATCAGATTTATTGAGTTTGTCATATAAATCAAATCCTCTATGAAGAATTATATTTTCAGGGACCTCGTTTAGTAAATTTCTATAAAAATTTATGTCATTGTTAAAATATTTTTTTTTGCTTATGGGAAGATCAATATCATGAATTTTTTTTAATTGGGTTCCAAGTGTTTTTAAAAAAACTTTATTGGAATCCTCATCAAGTGAAAATTCAATACCCTCGATATATCTCCATACTAAAATTCCATGAGGCAAATCACTGAACAAAACTTCTGGCGTATTGCCTAAAACTTTAATCCGACTAAGCGTAAAAATTTCATTTTTTCGATCAACATTTATTTCACTTGCACATGGATAATCAATTCTTAAGATTGCTTTGATGCTATCAAAATTACAAATAGATATTTCAGAGACAGGGCCTGATTTGATTGTTTCAATAATCTCTAGATTATGATTCTTTAAAACTAGATTTTTATGAAGATTCTGCACTTATCTCGTCTCTTATTTTTACCCATGACATGTAACCAAAATATATTATTACAAGATAAATAAAGAATAATCCTGAGGTTAAAAAAAGTCCTCTGGACATGAATAAAAAGATAGAAATAAAATCTATAACAAACCAATATATCCAATTTTCAAGAAGTCTTTTAGCAACCATGTATGTCGCAACTATTGCTCCCCATGTCGTTAGCCCATCTATGAATGGCAAGACAGCATTAGTATATTTTTCTAATAGAAATCCAGATATTAAAGTCATGATAACTATTAATGTGATGGTCTTGATATGCATCCTTTTATCCCATGTTCTAACAATAAATTGAGGAGCATCATTATCAACACCTCTCCATTGTTGAAGCCCATAAAAGGCCATCATGATATAAAAAATTTGCAGGTAAGCTTCCATATATAAGCCTGCATCATACATAATAAAGAAATATAATGTTGAACTAATTATAGCCGCAAACCAACACTTTACGTCTTGTTTTACAGCAAGTAATAAATAAATAATAGCAAGTATAACAGCTGCTATTTCCATCCAAAATTCACTTATAAAATTAGAAATCATATTGGACCATGACTCCTATATGTCTTGGATCTCCATGTCTTCTATAAAGAGTATCTATGAAATTAGGTGCTTCATTCCCAAAGTAAAAACCTCTTACTGAATAGTACTTATCAAAAATATTTCTTGCCCATAATGAATAAGTCCATTGTCCATATTCATATCCATAATTAATGTTAGTTAAGTTGTATGACTCAGATGTATTGTTATGAGAATCAGAGTAATAAAACTTACTTTTACCAACAACATTCAATGATAAATAAGATTGGTTTGTTGGCTTCCAATTGATGCCTATTGAAAAACTATTTTTTGGGGCATGTGCCTGTTCTCTACCTTCTATATCTGGTCTTGAAATCCAATTTTTTATTTCTGTATTTAGCAATCCAAAATTAGCAAATACATCCAGATATTCACTCAATGCAAAATCTATATTTACCTCTAAGCCATTGTTGATTCCTTCTGCAGCATTTTGGGTTAAGTATAAAAAAGTGTTGGGATCTGAAGGATCAACCTGGGTTGAAATTAAGACCTGTTGATTTTTTCGATCAGAATAAAAAAGAACTGCTCCAAGGTTCAATTTTGACTGGAAAAATTTACTATTAATTCCAACTTCATAATTAGTTAAAAATTCTGGATCGTAATATAAATTTCTATTTGATGAATTTTTATCAAGACCAAGCCCTAAATTAAATCCACCCTGGTTATAACCTCTAGCAATATTAAAATAAATATTAGAATTATTATTAAGGGTTTTTACTAGTGACAATTTCCCACCAGTCATTTTATTTGAAGGCGAGAATGATTCGTCATAAGAATCAAAATAATTAGATTCAAAATTTTCCCATCTTCCACCAAATGAAATTTTTGTTGTCTCATTAAATAAATAATCAACATTTCCAAATAAAGAATAGTTTCTAGAAGAAAAATCGCTCAAAGATGAAGAATTACTTGAGTAAGGACCATATGGATCTGATGGATCTCCATAAATACCAGTATCTTTTTTAGCATTTGTTTCATTTATATCTACAAAACTAGCTCCAATAACCCATTCGATACTTTTTTTTGTATTTTTATCTAAGAATTGGGATACAAGTCTAAATTCTTGGCTATAAGTGTCTCTATTTCTTATAGTTTCCGAAAAATAGTCATAAATATAGGGTGAATGAGACTCAGGATTGCCCCAATCAGCATCATAACTAAGAACAACATCAGTATTTGTTGCACTTGATAGACTTTGAAATTCAAATTTTTCAAATTGATGATAAATTTTTACTCCATAGGCATTACTTTTTTGAGAATCCATTCCAGGCTTATCAGATAAGGTATTTAGGCTTCCGTCTATAGTCCATATATCTGCAGGGTCATCTAACTCTATTCGAGATACTAGAAATTTATAAGTGGTTTGGTTATCAGATATCCAATTCACTTTTAATCTAAAAGTGCTCTCATCTTTTTTAGAAGTATCAGACTTATTGAAAAATAAATTCTTTCTAAACCCATCAGAATAATCTTTCTTTATAGCCAACCTATAAGTAAGGTCTTTATTAGAATTTACAGGACCGCCAAAAGCAATTCCAGAATTAATAGTTCCATATGTTCCCATAACTATTTCACTCTTACCTTCAAAGTTTTCTGTTGGCTCTTTTGTAGAAATATATATCAGCCCTGCCATTGCGCTAGATCCTATTCTTGCTCCCTGGGGACCTCTGTGGACTTCAATTTGATCAACATCAAAGGTTGTAGCAATCCCTCCTTGCCCAGAAAAGTCTATATCATCAATCAAAAGACCTACTGCTGAATTTGGAGTTCTTTCATAACCTGATCTTTCTCCGATTCCCCTTATTTGAAAATGTCTTGCCCTAGAATCACTTGCAGCAAAATTTAAATTTGGCACTAGATACGAAAGATTTTCAAAATGTTTTAAAGCCTGAGATTCGATAGTTTTAGAATTAAGCACAGCAATACTAGAATCTTCTTTTGAAAGATTGGTATCTCTCCAATTTCCTTTAATAACTATTTCTTCGATAGTTTGAGAGTTAATTCCTATACTCAAAAAATATATTAAGAATGTTAAATAGATTGAATTATTTTTAATGGTTTTCATGTAATTCCTCCGCCATTATTGTATGGATCAGGTTCAAAGAGTTTCCGAAGATCTCAGGCTTTTTAGCCACCCCTTTACAGTTAGTTAATATTATAAATCTATTTAACTAAAATCAAGGAACATAATAATTATTCTTTTCAAAAGACAATCTTAATTAAGCTTCTTTACCTCTATTCAGGTAATATGAGACTTTTAATAACATCTTCATATACAAACTAGGAATTGCACTTATATGGATAAAAGAACAGAGCAACTTCTAAAAGACCCAATCTTTCCTCTTCTGATAAAGATGTCTGCTCCAAATACGATGGCATTCTTAATAAATGCATTTGTAGTATTGGCTGAATTTTGGTTTATAGGCCAGCTCGGTATCATTCCTTTAGCAGCAATTACATTGGCATTTCCTGCAATTATGCTTACACAACAAATGGCTTTTGGGGCCCTTGGCGGTGCTGTCTCTTCGTCTATATCGAGAAGCTTAGGAGCAAATGATTTAAATAGAGCAGAAAGGTTATTATGGCACTCTTTATATATTTCATTTTTAGGAGCATTAGTCTTCTTTTTAGTTTTCATCTTTTTTGGTGAATGGCTTCTAGTTACTTTAGGTGGGTCTGGGAATTTACTAAAAGAGTCTTTAGCATATTGTTTGGTTTATTTATCGGGTGGATTAGTTGTGTGGCTATCAGGTAGTCTAACTGCAGCCATCAGAGGTATGGGAGATATGCAGTTTCCAGCAAAACTAACTGTGGTTTGTGCGGGTATACAAATATTCCTATCGGCGGGTTTTATTCTTGGTTGGTTTGGATTCCCTAAGCTAGGCTTAGTTGGCTCTGCGTGGTCGATGATAGCAACTTCTTCATTTATGGCTTTAGCATGCATCATAAAACTTATTAGCAAGGACAGTTCTGTGAAACTAAAAATCCAGAAAATTTCTTTTGAAAAAGATCTATTTGAAGATATCTTTTCTGTTGCACTTCCTGCATCTCTTTCACCAATTTTTACAGTTGGAACTGTGCTTGTGCTTACTGGTTTAATTGGTCAATTTGGTACATCTGCAATCGCAGGATATGGAATAGGTTCTAGAGTAGAGTTCTTACTTATACCTATTGTATTTAGTATTGGTACTGCCATGACAACCATGGTTGGAACTAATATTGGCGCTAATAATATTGATAGGGCGGAAAAAATTGGAATAACAGGGGCTACATCAGCAGGTCTGCTTTCAGGAGCAATAGGACTCATTCTAGCCTTGACTCCTGATATTTGGATTAAAATTTTTACCTCAGACCAAGCAGCACTAATGGTCACGAAACAGTACATTCAAATACTTGGAGTTTGTTATTTATTCCAAGGGCTTGGATTGTCTCTTTACTTTGCATCTCAGGGAGCAAATGCTATGAAGTGGCCTATTATTATTACAGCATTGAGATTTATCGTATTCACAGTTGCAGCTATAATTTCTGTATATTGGCTATCAACTGGCATAGTTGGGATATTTTATTCATCCGCAATTGCGATGATATTGTTTGGTGTTCTAATGGTTTTAGCATTAAAAAGAGGCGCTTGGAGAGATACCAGAAATTAATTTACTATTTTATGATAGTATACCCCCTATGGGTATATATAAAATAATTATTCTAGTCTTTTTAACAGTCCTTAATGCTGATGCAAGACCAATATCCTATTCTGGTGGAACAACCATAATGTATAAATCAGATACCTTTAATGATTCTGTTTACCTCCACTATTCACCAACCTATAAATATTCCATAGGTCTAGAAAGGGCTAAAAATAAATTTTATAAAAATACAGAAAACTATTTTCGTTTTACTTATTTAGTGAATAGAAAAAATACTTTTAAATCCCAAAGAAATTTATATTTTCAATCAGGAGTTGTGCCTGGAGGTGTTGAAAATAATTTTTATGGCATACATGGTGACTGGGAAACTCGTAAGTGGTATGCGGGTTTTGGGTTAAAGGATATTAACAATAAATTTAGCAAAGACTATAAGGAAGAATATATACAACTAGGTTTCGCTCCTTACGTTGCTGATTACAATAATTTACATACATGGATTATGGTTAAAACTAAAAAAAATACTGTAACGAATAAATCATCCACATATCCAGAATTGAAATTTTTTTATGGTAATACCCTTGTTGAGTTTGGCTATAGTGCTGTCACTGACTGGGATTTACATTTTATGTACAGATTTTAAAGGGAGAAAAATATGAAAAAATTATTATTAATTACTTTATTTTCAAGTAGCCTCATCGCTGCTGAGAATGATCATAGTGGAATGCATGGGCACTCTCATGAAGGGCATTTACATGAAACTATGGTTGATGGGAAAGGTCTTGATGTTAACCCTGAAAGATTTGATATGTTTGTTAAAGAATTATCAAATGTAAATATAGCAATAGTAAGTGTAAAGGGAATGGTTTGTGATTTCTGTGCAAGGGGTATTTCAAAAACTTTTTTGAAAGATAAAAATGTTAAAAAAATAGATGTCGACCTTGATAATGGTAAGGTCGTAATTGCCTTTTCTAAATCAAAAGAGATTACTTATTCTGAAATTGAAAAGAAAATTCTTTCTAATGGTCAAAATATGTCTGATCTTCAAATCCTAGAAATTTGATAACTATGAATGACAAGTCATCAAATTTCTTTTCATTGTTTGCATCTTCGTCTACGTTAATATGCTGTGCTTTGCCAGCAATTTTTGTTGCGCTTGGCGCAGGAGCAAGTTTTGCAAGCCTGGTAACTGTATTTCCATTTTTAATTACTCTATCTCAATATAAATTTTATATAACTCTATTTGCTTTGGTGATGATAGTCATTGCAGGCTATGTTAACTATAAAACTTATCATATGCCTTGTCCTGCAGATCCTGAGCTAGGCAGAGTATGTTCTGAGACTAGAAAAAAATCTAGGTATCTGTACTATGCATCTGTATCAATTTTTTTATTCGCTACAATCTTTACATATATAGTTCCGAGGTTTTTATAAAAATGAAACATCCATGTCATAAAGAACAATTAACAAGCTTAAAAAGAATAGAGGGCCAGGTAAGAGGCGTTCAAGGAATGATTGAGGAAGGCAAGTATTGCGTTGATATTCTCAATCAAATAAAAGCATTAAAGAATTCAATTATTACTGTTGAAGGAAAGATTCTTAAAACACATTTACGGGAATGCATTAAAGAATCTCTTAAAGGTGATGATGAGTTTGATATCAAAATTGATGAAATAATGAAGATTATGAAAAGATGAACTTTTTAGTTAGAAAAATACATAAGTATCTTAGCTTTTTTATTTCTCTTCAATTATTACTATGGACTATCTCAGGCATATATTTTGCTTTTAATAAGATTGAACTTGTAAGAGGCGAACAATACCTCAACCTCAAAGAAACATCTTTTGATTTAAGTAAGTTAGGTTTTGAAATAGAAAAGGCCGAAGAGGTTGAATTCAAAAAAAGACTAGGTCAAGAGATCGTTATCATTAAAACAAAGGGTACGACAAGGTATCTGGATATGCTTGGAGAGCCTGTAACAAAAATCTCTACAAAAGATGCGATGGATTCTGTTTCAAGCCAAACAACCCTTTTGCCATTTGCTGCTGAAGAAGTGACAAATAAAAAATCAGGATCTGAATACAGAGGAAGATCACTTCCAATTTATAAAGTAAAAAGTAAAAATAGTAAAAGTGCTGAAGTGAACGTTTACATCAATGTTTATTCAGGAGAAATTTTGGCCATTAGATCTAATAAATGGAAGATATGGGATCTTATGTGGGGGTTTCATATTATGGATTGGAAAGAAAGAGATAATATCGACAACCTTCTTTTAAAAATATTTTCTATATTAGCTTTAGTGAGTTCGGTGACCGGAATAATGTTGTTCTTTAAAATAGATTTCAAAGACGTCTCTAGGTCGACTAGATAGCAATAGCCTTCTAAAAAACTATTTCTTTTTTTCTTTTTTTGCTGCTCTTTTTTCTTTAAGAGTTTTACCTTTCTTCTTGTTGTTCTTTTGCTTGTCTAAACCTTTAGCCATAATACTCTCCTTATTTAGTTAAGAATAAGTATAAAGGAAATGAAAGTTAGAGCTCAAAGAATGGTTAGTCTGTGTGGGCTCGAGCCACAGATCTCACTCTTATCAGGGGCTGCTAAAATTTAAATTTTCTAACTTTATAAAATTAAAGTTCAAGTTTTGCGCATTTATATGATTTCCAACTAGCACCTTCATAACCTGCTCTAGTGTTAACTTCATAATTAGATAAATTGATTACTTCTTCACCAAATTCTGATGGAGGTATAAAGATTTTATTATCTCTGAAGGAAAAGGGATATTCTTTAGATGAACCGAAACCTTCCATAGATGATAGAACAATATTATTTTTAAAATTAATTTTATATATTGCGACTAGATCGACATCATTCATTGGGCACCTTAAAATTAACTCATCTTGGCTTTGAGCGGTTAAATTAAAGGAAGTAATAAAAAAAGTTACTAGTAATAATTTCTTCATACTAATAGTATGCCTAAAAAACGGTGTGTTAGAAAGTATGTTAAAACTTAAAAAGGGAAGAATGTTAAAAGAATGGTGGGTCTGGGTGGACTCGAACCACCGACCTCACCCTTATCAGGGGTGCGCTCTAACCAAGCTGAGCTACAGACCCAAAGTTATTTGCATGAATCAACAAATCACAAATCTTTGGATCATGGATTATAAGAGTGGTGTGTTTCTTTGTAAACGAAAAGGTTTGTATTAATTTCTTTTAGCTAATCTAATTAATACCTTTTTAAAGACTTATACAAACTAAAATATACATAACCCCAAGGAATTTTTATAACGTATTCAATTATTGCAAGAACTACTAGTAAGGTTAGCCCAGGACTGAGAATAGATTGAGTAACAAGGGAAAGGATTAAGGTCAAAGAGAAAAATATAATGGTTAATCCAAATAAAGTCCAGCCATGCTCTTCTGTTTTTTCCCATGATAATTGAAGTGACTCTAAAGTGCCTTTATTTTCAAGCATAATAAAAGCTGGAAATAGAGAGAGCCTAGCCAACACATAAAATCCTGGGATTACAAGAAGTAAAAAACCAAAAGTTACTGCTACAAGTGTAATTAAAGAGCTGCTAAAAAGTGGAAAAAATTTCTTTACCCCTAAAAATAGAGTATTTAGAGGTTCAACTTTACTATCTGAATCGATTGAAGCATATGCAATGAAAATTGCTCCCATGAAAGCATTGCTTAAAACTAGGCCCAGCAGGGCAATAGAAAGTAAGGATATTAAATTTTCTGCAAAATAATTAACAATATCCTCAGGCTGAGTCGCATTTTGAATTGGAGCTAGCATAGATGCGGTTGCTATTTCTAGCATCATAACTGGAGCGGCAAGTATAATAAAAAAATTCCAATTACTTGCAAAAAATTTCCATGCTTGAATGAATTGATTCATTGAGTAATTGTAAAGTATTATGATTTTTATGCACAATAAATATATACACATGGCAGCTCTATTAATTTTAGTTGGCTGCTCAAATCAAATAGATAATTTTGAATATCCTGAATCAAATAAAGTACCTTTTAGCGAAGAAGTTCATGGATATGTAATAAATGATGCTTATCGATGGATGGAAGATTTTACAAGTGAGGAATCAACAGACTGGGTCGAAAGACAAAATAATTTCACACAAAAATTTATAGGGAAAAATAAATATAAAAAGTCTATTGCCAAAAACCTGCACGCAGTTTGGGATACAGATTCAATAAGCATGCCCTATCAAGTTAATAAAAAGACGTTCTATTACTTCAATGATGGATCATGGCAACAAAGTAAGCTGATGATTAAGGATTGTGAAGAATGCCCAGAAAGGGTTTTACTTGATCCAAATAAGTTCTCAGAGGATGGAACTATCTCTCTTGCAAGTACTAGTGTTAGTAATGATGCCTCTCTTCTAGCATTCTCAATATCAGATGGTGGATCTGATTGGAGAACCTGGAAAGTGCTTAATATTGAATCTGGAAAAACTCTTGATGATAGGATTGAATGGGCAAAATTTTCAGGTGCTTCATGGGAAAATGATGATTCTGGATTTTATTACCAAAAATATGATGAGCCATCTGAAGAGCTCTTAAAAGATATTAACACTGCTCCAAAGTTAATGTTCCATAAAATTGGTACTGCTCAGGATGAGGACGTTATTATTTATGAAAATCCTGAAAAGCCAAGATGGAGCTGGGGAATAAGTGTTGTAAAAGATTCTAAGATCAAGTTTCTCTCTATTGGTGAAGGCACAGATGAAAGAAATAGACTCTATGTTCAGCTAAGCCCTGATCAGCCTTTTATACCCTTAGTAGATGAGCTAATTGGCGCTTATAGCTTTTTAGAAAGCAAGAATGATACTTTTTGGTTTTACTCAACTGAAAATGCTACAAATGGAAAAGTAGTATCACTTACAATAAAAAATGGATCATTGGTTTGGGACGATGTTATTAGTGAAAGTACTAATTCTATTAGAAGCGTTAGCTTTATAAATAATTCAATTGTAGTTTCTTATCTAGTTGATACTTTTACTGAGGTTCACTTCTTTGATTTAGAAGGAGTATATAAAAATAAGCTAGCAACAGAAAGAAAAGGAACAATGGGTGGTTTTGGTGGTGAAATTGATGATGAAGTATCTTATTTTTCATTTACAAATTTTGTAACTCCTCGAGAAATATACAAAATTAATCTAACAAATATGTCACAAGAACTTTTTTGGAAAGAAGATCTTAAAGGATATGATTCAAGTCTATTTGTATCTGACTTTAAATTCTTCCCATCCAAAGATGGAACACAAATACCCATCCATCTTAGTTACAAAAAGTCCTTAAAAATAGATAGCAATACTCCAATACTCTTGTATGGATATGGTGGTTTTAATATTTCAAGACTGCCTGGTTTTAGTAAAAGCTATCTTACTTGGATGAACCAAGGGGGAATAGTTGCTGTAGTTAATCTAAGAGGTGGTGGTGAATATGGTGATGACTGGCATGATGCAGGTAGGCTTTTTAATAAGCAAAATGTTTTTGATGACTTTGCATATTCTGCTAAATTTTTACACTCACAAGAAATTGGCTCTCCATCATCAACTGCTATTCAAGGTGGTTCTAATGGAGGCTTGTTAGTGGCAGCAACCATGTTACAAAATCCTGATTTATTTAAAGTTGCAATTCCACAAGTTGGTGTTTTGGATATGTTGAGGTTTCACAAGTTTACAATTGGATGGGCCTGGGAAAGCGACTATGGCTCTCCTGATAAGAAAGATGAATTTGAAAACTTACTAGCCTATTCACCTCTGCATAATATTGTTAAGGGTGAATGTTATCCAACTACACTTATTACAACTGCTAAGCGAGATGATAGAGTGGTTCCATCGCATTCATTCAAATTCGCTGCGAAACTTCAAGAGTATCAGGGTTGTGATAATCCTATATTGATCAGAGTTGAGGGAAGGGCCGGGCATGGAGCTGGCACACCTAAAGATAAAATTATTAATCAGGTTGCTGAGGTTTATGGATATGCTTTGTCTGTTATGGACAAGGATTAATTTTTTTGAATATCCAGTAATTCGATATCGAATATTAAAATTGAGTTAGAAGGTATTCCTGGCTTGGCTTCGTCTCCATATGCCATGCTTGGATCAATGAATACTCTCCATTCATCTCCTTTTTTCATCATAGAAATTATTTTTTGGCATCCAACAATTAATCCTGAGAGCTGAACAGTTAATGGCTCGCCCATCTCAACAGAACTCCAGAAAACTGAGCCATCTGTAAGAGTGCCGTGAAAGTGAGCTGTAATCGTATCCTCTAGTAATGGAGAGTCAGAATTACCTTCGCCATTTTGGATAATTGAGTATTGAAGACCTGGTTCAACAGAATAAATCCCTTCCCTTATTTCATTGTCGATAAAATACTGCATATTGCTAATCTGTTTAATATTAGGGCTATCCTGATTACAGGCAACTATAAAAAGAAGAAGAAATATTTGGACTGTTTTATTTTTCATTATGTTTTAATTTTTAAAAATTTTCTTTTGCCAACTTGATAAATAGACTCCTGCCCTTTCATGATTAGCATTTTTGGATCTTCTATTTTTACAGAGTCGATTTTGACTCCACCTTGTTTAACAAGCCTCATTGCCTCAGATGTGCTTGATGTCATATCACAATTCTTTAAAAGGTTCGCTAACGGCATGCCCTCAGTTCCAACATCAACTGACATGGAAGGTATATCGTCAGGCATTTGGCCTTTTTGAAATCTTTGAAGAAAAGCTTCCTTACATTTAGTACCGTCGCCTTCTGAATGGAATCTATCCACCAATTCTTCTGCTAAAAGAAATTTAATATCTCTTGGGTTGGTTCCTTCTTCCATCTTCTTCTTAAGAGCGCTTATCTCTTGCTCTGAAATAAAGCTAAGTAATTCAAACCATCTCCACATAAGCTCATCTGAGATAGACATTATTTTGCCAAACATATCATTAGGCTCTTCATCTATCGCTATAAAGTTATTTAATGATTTGGACATTTTATTTGTTCCGTCCAATCCCTCTAAAATGGGGACAGTAAGAACAACCTGAGGGTCTTGACCGTAAGACCTTTGCAGCTCTCTACCAACAAGCAAATTAAATTTTTGATCTGTTCCTCCACATTCGACATCAGCCTCTAATGCCACAGAGTCATACCCTTGCACGAGCGGATATAAGAATTCATGAATAGCTATACTCTGATTTGCGCTATAACGTTTATTAAAATCATCTCGCTCTAGCATTCTGGCAACATTATATTTTGATGCAAGGCCAATCAAGCCATCAGCTCCAAGTTTGTTGCACCACTCTGAATTAAATTTAACCTCTGTTAGATCTTTTTTGAGGATTTTAAAAACTTGCTTCTCATAAGTTTTAGCATTTGATATTAATTCTTCCGAGCTAAGTGTAGGCCTTGTTTTATTTTTGCCAGAGGGATCTCCAATTTGGCCAGTAAAATCACCAATTAAAAAAATTACTTTATGTCCAAGGTCTTGAAAATGCCTTAACTTATTTAATAATACAGTGTGTCCTAAATGCAGATCCGGTGCGGTTGGATCAAACCCAGCCTTGATAATAAGTTGTTTTCCAGAATCCAGCTTCTTTTTTAAATCAGACTCAGTAAGAATCTCATCCGTTCCACGTTTAATTAATTTAAGTGCATCATTCATATGTCTATCATAATGTTTTTAAGACATTAATAGAATCAGTATGTTGATACTTGGCACTATAAGATTAAAATAACAGCTATGACATATACAAGTAAGAAGTTTTATGCTGAACAAGAAATAATTTCAAAAAACTCAACAGCTTTTGATGGCATCACTGAAATCTTTAATATTCACGAGGACTAATGATAGGTTTTAAAAAGGTTCCAAAAAGAGCGGTATTTATTTCATTTGCTCTTTCTGTAATATTAATATTAATGTTATATGTTGATATAGAAACATATAAATCCTTGCCAGTTGAAGAAATTCAGTTTACTGAAAAATTCTCCTCTCCTCTTCATAAAACAAAAACTTTTCAAATGCATGAGGTTCAAGATGGAGAAAACCTCTCAATAATTTTTGAAAACTTTTCAGTGCCTTTAAATACTGCTTATAAAATCTTTAGGCTAGACTCTAAAAATACTGTTGTGAATATCAAACCAGGAGAAAAAATGCTTTTTGAATATTCTGGCGATGATCTTATAAGAATTGAGATCATGAAAGATCAAATAAATTCTATTTCAATCAATCTTACTCCAGAAATAGTATTTAAAAATATAAGTAAAAGCGTAGAGTTAATTGAGTCCTACAATAGTGGAGTTATTGAATCCTCATTCTATGAGGCAGCCCTAGATGCCAATATTCCAGAAAGTGTGATTATGGACTTTGCTTATATATTTGGCTGGGATGTTGATTTCGTTTTTGATATTAGAGAAGGCGACGAGTTTCATGTTATTTATGAAACCCCATATAGTGAAGGGGCAAAAGTAAAAAATGGTGATATCATAATTGCTAAATTTATCAATAATGGTAATACCTATTATGCAAATAGATTTTTTACTGAGGCTAGTAAAAAACAGTACTTTGATGATGAAGGCAATAATATGCAAAAAGCTTTTTTAAGAGCTCCTTTAGATTTTGCATATATTAGTTCTCATTTTAATCCCAACAGAATGCATCCTGTCCTTCACACAATAAGAGCTCATAATGGTGTCGATTACGCCGCCAAAAGGGGCTCTCCTGTTAGAACTACAGGCGATGGAATTGTTTCTTTTTCCGGCCAAAGGAATGGATGTGGTAATGAGATAGTTATAAATCACTCAAATGAGTATTCAACTAGATATTGTCATTTAGAAAAATTTAGTAAGGGCATGAGAAAAGGCAAAAAAGTTTCTCAGGGGGATACTATTGGTTTCGTTGGGAGCTCAGGACTGGCAACAGGGCCTCACCTACATTATGAATTTAAGATAGGCAATAAAAGAATAGATCCTATAAAAGTTAAATTGCCATCAGCTGAACCAGTACCAAAAAACTTAAGAGCAAGTTTTGATACACTATTGAAGGATAATAAATCATCAATGGAGGAATTCAATAAGCTTTCTCCAACTAGTAATGGGCAATAAAATCTATATAGGAGCAATGACAGGAACAAGTCACGACGCTGTTGATATTTCGTTCATTAGTATTGGTGATAATATTATTCTTGAGTTCTTTCATTCAACTAAAATACCAAAACCATTAAGGTTAAAAATAAAAAAGCTTATTGAAGCTAACGATAGCTCATTATCAGATTTGGGAGCAATTAATAAAGAGATAGGATTCTTATTTTCTAGGTCTATTAATAAGGCGATTGAGCTGAGTAACATTAAAAAATCATCCTTAAAGTGCGTTGCCATATCTGGGCAAACGGTTAGGCATGAAATTGATAAGAGATTTCCATTTTCTATGCAAATTGGCGATCCTAATGTTGTCGCAAAAGAAACAGGCCTGCCAGTGGTAAGTGATTTTAGAAATATGCATATCGCATTAGGCGGGGAAGGTGCTCCTCTTGTACCAGAATTCCATAATCAGCTATTCCATAAAGCTAAAAACCCTCGAGTTATTTTAAATATTGGAGGAATAGCAAATTATTCATTCATAAAAAATAAAAACGAAATATGGGGAACAGATGTGGGCCCTGGAAATGCAATCCTAGATGCATATTGTAATGATTATCTTCAGATTCCTTTTGATAGAAATGGAGCTATAGCAGCCAAGGGAAATGTAGATCACATTGAATTAAAAAGATTGCTTCAAAATAATTTTTTTAAGAAGAAGTGCCCTAAATCAACAGGCAAAGAACTTTTTAATATAAAAATGTTGTCTAAGAAGTTCTTAAAAAAGAAACCTGAGGACATTCTATGCACCTTGGTAGAGTTTTCAGCAAAATCTATAACAGATTCGATACATAAAAATGGTCATAAAAATTGTGAAATTATCATTTGTGGTGGCGGTGGTAATAATAAGTACCTAGTAAATAGAATTTCTGAAATGGCTATCGCTAATGTAATTCTTTCGAATGATTTGGGCCATGATATCTTTGCTATTGAGTCCATGGCCTTTGCATGGATGGGGTATAAAAGAATTAATAACGAGACTCTAAGAGTTCAGGCGCCAATAAAAAATATAAAAGGCCTGCTCGGCTCAATTACAAAATCTAGACCGTGAATGACTCTCCGCATCCGCATGTTGTTTTGGCATTTGGGTTCTTGATAACAAATTTAGCTCCTGAAAGATCCTCAACAAAATCAAGAGTTGACCCGAAAAGATAAGGGTACGACATAGAATCAACTAAGAGTGAAAACTCTTTAAAATCGATAACGTCATCGTCAAATGCCTCATCCTCATCAAACTTAAATCCATATTGGAAGCCTGAGCAACCTCCTCCGGTAACAAAAACTCGAAATTTAGAACTATCACTGGCCCCCAAAACACTCATGATTCTTGCGGAAGCAGACTCAGTTAATTCTATTGATTTTTTATACGTATCTTCCATTGCTACTTAATTCTTTTAACCTTTATTCTTGAATTTGTCTTTGTATTTACCATGGAGTATCCACCCATCCTTACTTTTACTAATTCAATATTTGAACCTTCTTTAAACTGAGCAGCTTTGTTTGCACCAAGAGCCGCTTCAGATTTCCATACCTGCCCATTCTCAAGTCTAAATGTAATTTTTCTACTTACCTGTTTAGTAACTCTAATTATAGATGAGCGAATGGCTTTATTGTCTTCTATTTTTTTAGTTTTTTTAATCTGTTCATAGGAAAGTCCAAAATTATCCTCATTTTCTGAGGTCTTCTTATTAACTACCTTATTAGGTTTAAGAGTAACTGATTTTATTTTTTTTGTAGCAGGTGTTTTTTTCCCAACTAATGTTGCATCAGCTTCTTTAAAAATTAAGTCATAACAAAAGAGCCTCTTAGAGTCGGATTTAATTTTTGAGCATTCGGAAGCTTCGGAGTTTGCATATGAATAGTTGGTAACAAATAAAGCCGCTATAAATAAATATTTAATCATTCTTTAAATATACTATATTTGTTGTTCGTCATGAAATTTATTGGCTAACAATATAAAATATGTATATGAAATCGACTCTAATAATTTACTCTACTACCGATGGGCAAACATTAGAAATTTGTCAAAAAATTTTTTCAAGTTTAAATGTTTCTGAGTCTTCAAAAATAATACATATATCAAAAGCAGAGGAACTGGACTTAAATCAATTTGATAAAATAATCATTGGTGCGAGTATTAGATACGGAAAGCATAAACCAGAACTTTATGAATTTATTAAAAAAAATGTTGCTTGCCTAGAAACAAAAGACAATGCTTTCTTTTCGGTAAATGTAGTTGCAAGAAAGCCAGAAAAGAATACACCTGAAACAAACCCATATATGCAAAAGTTTTTAGAGCTGTCTCCTTGGATTCCAAAGAAATTAGCAGTTTTTGCAGGCAAAATAGACTATCCAAAATACAAATTTATAGACAAGCACATGATTAGATTAATTATGTGGATTACCAAAGGCCCTACGAATACTAAGAACACTTATGAGTTTACTGATTGGAACACAGTGGATGAATTTTCAAAACAATTAAACACATAATAAGATTTAAATTGATATCATATCGAAAATTAAAATTAAGAAAAATTAGCTTTGACACATAATAAAATTGATAAATCCATAGCTTTATTTGAAGAAGCTAAAACTCTTATGCCTGGAGGGGTAAATTCTCCAGTGCGGGCATTTAAAAATATTAATGGCAATCCTATATTTTTTGAAAGAGCGTCTGGTGCATATCTCTATGATGCCGATCAAAACGAATATATTGATTATATTGGGTCTTGGGGCCCTATGATAATGGGGCACTCGCATCCTGACATCGTGAATGCAATAAAAACCCAGGTTGAGTTAGGAACTAGTTATGGCGCCCCAACAAGCCTTGAGTCCGATGTAGCCAGGCTTATTAAAAAATGCATCCCTTCAATTGAAAAAATAAGAATGGTTAACTCAGGTACTGAGGCAACTATGACGACCATTAGATTGGCTAGAGGGTTTACCGGAAGGAATAAAATTATTAAATTTGATGGTTGTTACCATGGCCATGTTGATTCTCTATTAATTAAAGCTGGTTCCGGTGTTGCGACTTTTGGCCTACCAGATTCTCCTGGAGTTCCTGCAGATCTAGCCAAATATACATTTAGTTGTGAATACAACAACAAAGAACAGTTTTTAGAAATATTTGATGAGATAAAAGATGATTTGGCTGCGGTCATTGTTGAGCCAATAGCTGGCAATATGGGCTTTGTTCCTGGTCATAAAGATTTCTTGAAATTATTAAGGGAAACTACCTCTGGCAATGGTTCTGTTTTAATATTCGATGAGGTTATGAGTGGCTTTAGAGTTTCGCTGGGTGGAGCTCAAGAAATTTATAAGATTACTCCAGATTTGACCGCTCTTGGAAAAGTAATCGGTGGCGGTCTTCCTGTGGGAGCTTTTGGTGGTAAAGAAGAAATTATGAATTATTTAGCCCCTTCTGGCCCAGTCTATCAAGCCGGAACTTTATCAGGAAACCCATTAGCCATGGCAGGAGGAACTGCCTTATTACAATTGTTGATTAAAAAGAATCCATTTCAAGAGTTGGAAAGAAATGCTTCTATCCTCTTAAATGGAATGAAAGCTTTAATGATTGAGTCGGGTGTCCCATTTTCAATAAATAAGATAGGTGGAATGTTTGGCTTCTTTTTTTCAGAAGACCTTCCGAACAACATTAATGATGTTGCAAAGACAGATGATGTATTGTTTTCAAATTTTTTAAATTCATGCATTAGAAATGGAATATACTTTGCTCCTTCCAAGTATGAGGCGGGTTTTATATCAGCAATGCATAAAGATGAAGAAATTAATAGAACACTAGATACGGTTAAAAAAATTATAAAAAAAGGAATAACTAATGAAATATGACATCAGTGCACTCGGCAATGCCTTAGTAGATACTCAATATAAAGTGAGTCATGAATTCTTATCAAGTGTTGGTCTTGAGGCAGACTCTATGACTCTTTCATCATCTGAAGAGCAGGCTCCTATAATAAATAAGCTTATTGAAATGGGGGCTGAGTCAATCTCTGATTGTGGAGGATCTGCAACCAATTCTCTTGTTGCGGCAGCAAACTATGGCTCTAATTGTCATCATGTATGCAGGGTCTCTGATGATGAAGATGGAAGAAACTATCTTGATAGTCTTCGATCAGCCGGAGTCCATCATATCGGTGTGAGTTCAGAAAATACAGACCAGCCTACTGGTAAATGCTTAATTTTAGTTACACCTGATGCTAAAAGAACAATGAGCAGTATGTTAGGAGTTAGTGCATTTCTTGGGAAATCAGATATAGATTTCGATGTAGTTGAAAATTCTAAAATTTTTTACATTGAGGGTTACATGGTAACAAGTGAAGATAACTTTAATGCTGTCATTTCCGTTTTAGAGCACCTTAAAGATAAGGATGTAAAAAAAGCCCTGTCTCTATCTGACGCAGGTATTGTTCATGGTTTCAAAGAAAAATTTGATCTAATAGAGTCATATGGAATAGATATGATCTTCTGCAATGACGATGAAGCCATTGCTTTTTCTGGTAAAGAAAATCTTGATGACGCAGTTGGCTTTTACAAAGAGAAGTCCTACATGACTGCAATAACAAAAGGCGCTGAGGGAAGTGTTGTTATAAGTGATGGGGTAGAGCAGCTAGCTCCAGCAGAACAAATAACCCCGATAGATACCAATGGAGCCGGAGATATGTTCGCAGGATCATTTATGCATGCCTATCTAAAAGGCAATAATACAGAAGCCTGTGCTAAGTTTGCAAACTATGCATCATCCAAGGTTGTTGAAACATTTGGGCCTAGACTCAGTTCAGATGGATACTCGCAAGTATTAAATAAATTAAAAAATGACTAGCTAATTTTGTCAGTATCTGATATTTTCACCACCCTAAAATTCTATAAAAAATTACATGGTCGAAAAAAAATCTAAGACGGCAAAAAAAGCTCCAGTTAAAAAAGTAGCTGCAAAAAAAGCTCCAGTTAAAAAAGTAGCTGCAAAAAAAGCTCCAGTTAAAAAAGTAGCTGCAAAAAAAGCTCCAGTTAAAAAAGTAGCTGCAAAAAAAGTAGTTAAAAAAGTTTCAGCCAAGAAGCCAGCAAAAACAACGATAGCTAATAACAAGTCAAAAATTGCGCCATACAAGTCCAAAAAAGGTGAAAAATATATGAGTGCAGCAATGAAGAAGCATTTTGTTGCCGTTCTCCTTCTTTGGAAAGAGCACTTAAAAGATGAAATGCAAAAAACCTTTGATCATCTTAGAACTAAAGGTGAAACCTATGCAGATCCTGTAGATAGGGCCTCTCAAGAAGAAGAGTTTGCATTCGAATTAAGAACAAGAGATAGAGAGAGGAAACTCATCAGCAAAATAGCAGTATCTATTGAGCAGATTAAGCAAAATGATTATGGCTGGTGTGAATCTTGTGGTGATGAAATTGGAATTAAAAGGCTTGAAGCTAGACCGACAGCCACGCATTGCATTCACTGTAAAACACTTGACGAAATTAAAGAAAAACAGCTAAATGGCTAATGCCCTTAAATCATAAATTCATAATTAAATTTGATAGATAATAATAAGATAAGTAAGTTTGCTATATCTGTCGTCCAAGAGCTTCAAAAAAATAATTTCCAAGCCTATCTGGTAGGCGGATGCGTGCGAGATGCACTAACTGGACTAGAGCCAAAAGATTTTGATATAGCTACCAATGCCACACCGGAGCAGGTGCGAAAAACATTTAAAGCTTCAAGAATAATTGGCAAAAGATTTAAATTAGTCCATGTCTTTAATAGAAGCGAGTTACTTGAAGTAGCAACCTTTAGATCAGGAAATGATCAAAAAGATGGCGATAATATTGTTACCGATGCATCAGGAAAGATTCTTAGAGATAATAATTGGGGCACTCTTGAGCAAGATTGTGATAGAAGAGACTTTACTGTGAATGCTCTTTATTATTGCCCTGTTACAAAAAAAATAGAAGATCATAACGATGGGCTAAAGCATATTCATAAAAAAGTTATTGTATCTATTGGTGACCCCCAAAGAAGATTCGAAGAGGACCCAGTAAGAAGCTTGAGAGCTATAAGATTTAGTAACAAACTAAATTTTAAAATAGATAATTTAGTCAAGGATGCTATCTATGATAAAGGCCATCTATTATCTGGTATCTCTAATGCAAGACTGTTTGATGAGTTCTGTAAAATATTCTTGAATGGAATGGGTGAAAAAAACTTTGAAAAAATCTGTTCGTTTCATTTAAATAAATATTTAATCCTTTCTGATCCAAATAGGAATGATTTTGCAAGCAATGTAATGACGCATGCCCTTAGAAATACTGATGACAGGGTTAAGAATCAACAATCAATTACTCCAGGCTTTCTTATGGCTGCATTGCTATGGCCTTCTCTTTTAAAAAAATGCTCTAGGAATGGAGAGATTAATGTAAGGAAGTTTTTCCGATCTATGGATGGGGTACTTCGCGAACAACAGAAAATTACTGCTATACCAAGAAAGTTCTCAAGTTATATTAAAGACATATGGGTGCTTCAATTAAAACTTCATAGCAGAATTGGTAGCCAGCCATACAAGACTCTTCGACATCCAAGGTTTCGTGCTGCATATGATTTTCTTCTTGTAAGAGAGAGAGCATCAGGAGATAAAAGTGGGATTGGTAAATGGTGGACTGATTTCCAAAAAAATGATGATTCCTTAAGAGGAAGTATTATTGCCGAGATGAATGAAAAAAGTGATGAAGAATCAGCAAAAATATTTGGCTTCTATAACGAGTTGAGATAATCTAAGGATATAAACTATACGTTAAAAATGAATCCAGCTATTAAAGAAGTGCCACTTCCAAAATATATCGCAATTGAAGGGCCGATAGGTGTTGGAAAAACTACTTTAGCAAATAAGATAGCAAAAACATTTAACTATGATTCTTTTTTAGAGCAACCCGCAGAGAACCCTTTCCTTAAGAATTTTTATAAAAACCCAAGCCAATCAGCGCTTTCCACTCAGCTTTTCTTTTTATTTCAAAGAATGCAGCAAATACAAGATCTCAAACAAAGAAGCCTTTTTGAAACAGTAAGAGTTGCTGATTTTCTAATAGAAAAGGATAGGTTATTTGCTGAAGTTACTTTATCGAATGAAGAAATGGATTTATACGATAAAGTATATGATCATTTGACCCTAGATGCGCCCACCCCTGATCTGGTTATCTACCTTCAAGCGCCTATTGATGTCTTAAAAGACAGGATTACCAAAAGAGGAAACATTAATGAGCAATATCTAACTCTTGATTACTTGGAAAGGCTGAATGATGCATACTCAAGGTTCTTCTTGGACTATAGCTCAGCTCCTCTATTAATAATTAATGCTGCAGATATAAACCTAGAACACAATGATAGTGATTACGAGTCGCTTATTACAAAAATAATGTCTAATCCCAAAGGCAAGAATTTCATTAACCCGCAGCCTTCAATTATTTGAGAATGTCTCAAAAAATTTATAACCCAAAATATTCAAGTAATCCTTATATAAAAGACTTTGATGAATACGAAGAGCTTTATAAGCAATCTGTAGAAAACCCCTCTCAATTTTTTAAAGATTTAGCAAATGAAAACATAAGCTGGATTGAAGACTTTAAAACAACATTTAATGATCGGTTTAGCAATGCAAAGTGGTTTGAAGAAGGAAAAACAAATATAAGCTTGAACTGTATCGATAGGCACTTGGAAAGTCATGCAAATAAAACAGCATTAATATGGGAGGGTGATGACCCTTCTGATTCTAAAGAACTAACTTATCAGGAGCTCCATGATGAGGTATGTAAGTTTGCCAATGTTTTAAAAGGGTTGGGGGTTGAAAAAGGCTCGAGGGTTTGTATTTACATGCCTATGATTGTTGAGACTGCCTTCGCAATGCTCGCCTGCACTAGAATAGGTGCTGTTCATTCTGTTGTCTTTGGTGGCTTTTCCCCTGAATCACTTAAAGATAGAATTCTTGATGCTGATTGTAGAGTTGTTATAACTGCTGATGAGGGTTTGAGGGGTGGTAAAGAGGTGCCGCTTAAATCCAATGTAGATGAAGCTCTTTTAGGCTGTCCAGATGTTAAAAATACATTGGTAATAAAGAGAACTGGTAGCAAAATCAATTGGAAAGAAGGAAGAGATGTTTGGTATGAAAATTTGGTTAGGGATGTTTCAAGTAAGTGTGCTCCTGAGCCTATGGATTCAGAAGATCCTCTTTTTATTCTCTATACATCAGGCTCTACAGGCAAACCAAAAGGTGTTCTTCATTCTACTGCAGGATATTTATTGGGTGCTCATATTAGTTTCAAATATCTTTTTGGGATAAAGCCAGAGGATAAATATTGGTGTACTGCCGACGTTGGATGGATAACAGGACATACTTATATTTTATATGGCCCTCTTTCAAATGGCGCAACTACACTTATGTTTGAAGGGGTGCCTACCTATCCTTCAGCATCAAGATGTTGGGAGATATGCGATAAACATAATATTAGTATTTTTTACACAGCTCCAACGGCCATTCGAGCCCTTATGGCCCAAGGTGATGATCCTGTTAAGAAAACAAAAAGGGATAGCCTAAGAATTTTAGGAACAGTCGGAGAGCCAATTAATCCAGAGGCATGGGATTGGTACTACAGTGTTGTCGGTAAATCTAATTGCGAGATTATTGATACTTGGTGGCAAACCGAAACTGGTTCAGTGCTTATATCTCCAATTGCCGGGATTACACCAACAAAACCTGGATCAGCAACCCTGCCCTTCTTCGGAGTAAAACCAGCTCTTTATGATGAAAATGGAAATACATTAGAGGGCACTAATGCTGGTAATTTAGTTATTGAGCAATCTTGGCCCAGTCAAATAAGGAGTATTTATGGTGACAACCAAAGAATGATCGACACCTATTTTGGTATGTATAAGGATATTTATTTCACTGGCGATGGGGCAAAGCGAGATGAAGATGGGTACTACTGGATAACTGGAAGGGTTGATGATGTTCTTAATGTCTCTGGGCACAGACTAGGGACAGCTGAAATTGAAAGTGCTCTTGTGCTCCATCCTAAAATAGCTGAAGCAGCGGTTGTTGGTTTTGACCATCCAATTAAGGGGCAAGGAATATATGCTTTTGTTACATTAATGGTAAATGAATCATTTGGTGATGATTTTGGCCATGAACTAAAGCAATTCGTTGCTAAAGAAATTGGAGCTATTGCAAAGCCAGATTTAATTCAAAATGCACCAGGCTTACCCAAAACAAGATCAGGAAAAATTATGCGAAGAATTCTTAGAAAGATTGCTGAGAATGATTTATCTAATTTAGGTGACACAACTACACTTGCAGATCCTTCGGTCGTTGAGTCTCTTATAGAAAACAAACAAAGTTTATGAAAACACTCCTAGCATCATTAATTTTATTTGGGATTATTAGTTGCTCAATATCACCGAAAGAGCTTGATAAATTGTACTCTGGTGATGACTATTATTCTCCAGTTGCAACCATCAAATGCATGCAAATGGGTCCTCCGCAAAGGCCTTTTCCCATTAATGACAAGGGAGAAACCAGAGAGTCATATGATCAAGATGACTGTGTTGAGGATACAATTTCAAAGAACATGAGGGAGTTGACCTTTGATCTTGGAGCATCATCTATCGATCTTAAAATTGAAAAAGATATAAAAAAGCTACCGGATGACAACGAAGACTCTATTGATGATATTGATATAGAGGCCATTGAGGAGAAAGTCTTATATAAAAAGAAAAAGGATTAAACTATTTTGAATAAATCCTTATCTTTTTGAACCTTCTTTTCATCTATGAGCTTTAATAAATGGGCTTCTAGACTATATTTAGCTATGGGATGAAGCATCTCTGAAACATCATCATAAACAAGTTTTGTTAGTTCATCCAGGGATGAAACTCCAGCTTCTCCTAGCTTTCTAAGCGCCTTTCCTTCCCTTGTAAGCCTGTGTCTAATAATTGATTGAATAGTTTTCTCAGGCTCATGAATATAGTTTCCATGGCCAGGTGCAAAACAATCAATATCAAAATCTAGCAACTTCTCTAATGAATTAATATAGCTTTTCATATTGCCATCCGGTGGCCCTATAACAACCGTGGACCCATCCATAATATGATCACCTGTCAGAAGACATTTCGTCTCTTTTATCAAAAAACATAAATGATTTGATGCATGTCCAGGGGTATGTATAACTTCGATTGTGTATTCATCTGTTTCAATGATATCTTTGTCACTTAAGACAATATCTGGGGTGAATGTTTCATCTTCCCATGAGGATTCTCCATCTACTAGCCTTCCATACATTGGAACATTAAGAATTTTTGACAAAGGTAATGCAGCTGGCGAATGATCTTTATGGGTATGAGTAACAAAAATTCTTTTTATTTTTCCATCCCCTACTTTGATAATTTCATCTAAATGCTCAGATATATTTGGTCCAGGATCGACAAGAGTTAAGTCATCTTTACCTATAAAATAAGTATTTGTTCCACCTCCGGTGAAGACACCAGGATTAGGAGCTGTTAGTTTAGTAATTAAATCCATTTAATTAATGATCCTCATATCCCTTATCTCCCGGAAGAAGACCTCTCCACTCCCCATTCTCTTTAAAAAACTTTGGGAGAATTGACGGAATATCTTCACTTGAAAGATTCCTTTGGTTCTCCAAAAGCTTAGAGCCTAAATCAAATTGAGCACATTCTTCCAGGTTTTTAATTGTCGGCATAATCATAGGCATTTCACCCGTAGAAGACTTTTTAAGAGCCTCCTTTGGAGAAATCCAAACACTATCTATGAGCTCACTTCCATCATGTTCTCCGGTTTGGTTTTTGGGTAAATAAGCAATAAAAAAACGAGTATCGAATCTCCTTGTTTCAATTTCAGGCGTGATCCAGTGTGAAAAAGGAGCTATCTGTTGTGGCATTAAAATTAAATCTTCTTCTAAGCAGATTTTATATAAATCAATTTCGTTATTTAACAGCATCTCTCTATATTTTTGATATTTATGCTTATCCGCCCCATCTAGATCAAGGGCCTCACCATTCCTTTTTTTAGCAAGTAAAATTCCAACCTCTTCAAAACATTCTCTAATACATGCAACCCAATATGCTAGGCCTCCTGACTCTAATCCAAGATTTATAGAAGCCTCTTTATCGGTTACATCCTCACAAAAACTTTCTATCTTTTTATTGAAATCACCTTCATCAATCTTACCACCAGGGAAAACATAAAGATCTCCGAAGGGAGGCCTGCTGGATCTTTTTACCATCAAGACTTCCATGCCATCCGAAGAATCTTTTAGAACTAAGACGGTTGCTGCTGGCGTTAGATTAAGTTTATTCATATTTTTATTTTTTATAGCTTAGAATACTGTTTATGGAAATAACTAACAATCTAAATCAAGACATTATTCATGCTCCGCAGTGGTTTAAAGATGCTATTGAGGACAAACCCAGTTCAGAGATTATCAAGAATCCAAATGGAGACATATCTTATTCCAGTTGGAGTTCTAAAGATGATAGTGAGGATCTAATTGTTCTTATTCATGGGACAGGTGCCCATAAAAAATGGTGGGATCCCATTGCGCCTCACTTTAGAGACTGCTCAAATGTAGTGGCAATAGACCTTCCTGGCATGGGCGACTCTTCATTTAGAGAGTCATATGGCATTAAAGACTTTGGAGAATGTATTGTCTCTGTTATTGAAAAGGAAAAGGCTAAAAAAAATATTTCAAATATTTTTATTGTTGGGCATTCTCTAGGCGGTCATGTCGCGGGTTATGTCGCATCTGAGAGAAAAGATCTAATAAACAATATCATTATTATTGATACATTTATAAGGCCACCAGACTACGATCCAAATCAACACTCTTCTCCTCTTAGAATGATCAAACACTACCAAGACAAAACAGATATTGTTAAAAGGTTTAGGTTAATGCCTAAGCAGGACTGTTTAAATGACTGGTATTTGAGATATATCGCTGAGTACTCAGTAAAGAATGTGGAGGCTGGATGGAGATGGAAATTTGATGATGTTATGTTCAGCAGCCTTGAACGATTGTTTGGTTACACATTTTCATTTGGTTGCCCTGCCTTATTTATCCATGGTGAAGACAGCTTACTGACCTCAGGAAGTATCCTGGAGAATATTAAAAATACATACGGTGACATTATGGCTTTTGAAGGAGTTCCCGGAGCTGCTCACCATGTTCCATTGGACAAGCCCTTGGAACTTGTTAGTATTATTAAGGAGCATTTATATAAAAACTAACCTATGAATTACTACTTAGCATTCTTTTTTTTAATTTGTGGTTTGCTTGTCCTTATAAAGCCCCTTTATGCATATCTTTTTAATAATTTTGTTGGAGCAAAAATTAAGGCCTCAGGGTATTTAGCTTTATTTTTTGGAGTAATTATTTTTTTAACAGGCCTCCTTCAGCCAAATTGGTCTGATAGGCTTTGGTCAGTAATTTTTGTTGTTATGGGTGCCTTGTCCTTTATAAAAGGAATTTGGCTGATTGCATTTCCCGCTCATGCATCAAGGATTTTAGAAGTTTTTATAAATCACTATTTTAAGATTGTTATTCCGGTTTCTATTCTTTATTTATTTATTTCTTTAACAGTGATATCAACTGACTACATAGGTCCTCAAAAGGATATTAGTAAATGTGAATCAGATAATCTTATTAAGGTTATTTGTGGTTTTTCAAACCCTGAAGATATTGTTCTTACCCCCGATAATAAATTCTTCTTTATTTCTGAATTTGGGGGGATTGGCCCATATGCAGAACATACCCCTGGTTACTTTGCCTTGATGGATCTGAGCACTTATGAAAAGATCGTACCTAATATTATTTTTGGAGAAAACTTATGGGGAGACGCTTCATGCGCAAGAAGCGAGCTGGATATATTTAATCCCCACGGAATAGATCTTGTTAAAAACAATGAAGGCAGCTATCAGCTAGCTGTAATCAATCACTCGCCATTTGAGTCAATTGAAATGTTTGAAATGATTAAGACTGAATCCTCTTGGGATATGCTCTGGAGGGGTTGTATTAGGGTCCCTGACCAGTATTATTTCAATGATATAGCCCTTAAAAAAGATGGTAGTTTTTATGCATCTCATATGTATAAAAGAGATATTAGTATGGAAGAATGGTTAATGAATTCATTATTTAAAAGTATCTCAGGACATATAGTCCTTTGGGGTGGCAATAATTTTAATAAAGTTGATGGAACGGATGGGAGTGGCCCTAATGGAATTTTGTTGGATGAGGGCTCAGGACTCCTTTATGTTAATTACAATCAAGGGGATAAATTATCTGTTTACGATATTAATAAAAATACTGAAATAGGCAGTTATTTTATTCAAAGCCCAGATAATATTTTTTTGAAAGACGGCTCGGTTTGGTTAACTTCTCTAGATTTACAGGCAAATGATTTTGGCGACTGTGCAGAAAAAACAAATTGTTCATTGCCCTTCTCCGTTCATAAACTAAATCGAAAAACCCTCGAAAGAGAAGATAAATTTTCTTTCTCAAGGACGGTTTTTGGCTTACCCACTATTGCAGTGCCTCATAATGAAAAAATTTTTATGGGATCATTCCATTCAGATAGGATTGGTTATTTCACTGAAGAGTAACTTTTCAGTATTTAATGTAATTAAGCTTAAATAATTTCATGTCTACATTGCAAAGTTTTACCTTTCAAGAATTAAAAAGCCTTTTACCCAATAGAGCAAAAAATAGCCATAAAGGTAATTTTGGAAAAGTTTTGATATGTGCTGGCTCTCCAGGCATGGGTGGTGCAGGGATACTGGCTTCTGAGGCAAGTTTATTTTGTGGATCGGGATTGGTGACTCTCACTACAGATAATTCTAATGTTGGCGCATCTTTATTAAGGAATCCTGAAGTAATGACAACAGGTATTGATATGAGCGAAGACGATGGTATTGATTTAAAAATTAAAGATCACAGTGTAATACTATATGGACCAGGAATTGCTAATACTACATTTACCAAGACTATATTGGACAACATCTTAAGGTCTGCAAATGATTCAAAGATTATATTAGATGCAGGTGCTTTGCATATTATGGCCTCATCAAAACCTACTATAAAAGAATCTAACAAAACCATATTGATGACACCCCACCCAGGAGAGGCAGCTATTTTACTGAATATGACTGTCAAAGAAGTTCAAAGAGATAGACTTCATGCTGCAAAGCAAATTGCCCAAATCTATGGAGCTGCTATTGTCATATTAAAAGGAATGGGAACAATAATTGTAGATTCAAAAACTAGTGAATCTTTTATTAGCACAAATGGTGGACCTGAACTTGCTACTGGAGGCACTGGTGATGTTTTGGCCGGAGTCTTGTCTGCTCTTATTGCCCAAGGACTTGATATAAAAAATGCGAGCCTCATTGCTGTTGCGGCGCATGCAGAAGCTGGAAGAAAATTTAAAGAAGAAATTGGTGAAATAGGCTTAAATGCCTCGAGTTTAATACCTATAATAAGGCAATTAATAAACCAATGAAAAAACTTACTCTAATAAATGATGAAGCTACAAATAAGCTAGGCTCGGAGATAGCTATGGAGATACTTAAATCTTCTTCTCAAGAAATTGAAATCCATCTTGAAGGTGACCTTGGGGCGGGTAAAACCTTTATATCTAGATCCATTATAAAAAACTGTGGATGGAAGGAACTTGTGAAGAGCCCAACCTATACTCTCTGCGAGGAATATGAGTTTAATGATTTAATGTTTCTGCATATTGATCTCTATAGAACTAACGAAGCTGAAGATATTGATATATTTGATCTAAGTAGAAAAATAAATTCTAAGAAAATAGTCCTAATTGAGTGGCCCGAAAGGCTTCAGTATCAGAGAGATTATGACCTAAAGATTATTTTTAATCATCTGCCTGAGGGGAGAGAGGTTTCTTTAATTCCTTGTAATAACGGCTTTGAGGCATGGTTAAAAAATTATGAATAGATTAATAATCCTTAGCTTTCTATCTTTGTTCATTAGAGGCAATGAGATTTCTTTTGATGAGATACAAGTCATGGGCAACGGTGAGATTAGTATTAACTTTAATCTAAATAAAGTTTCATTGATAAAATCTTATTCTTTGGAAAGCCCTTCTAGAGTTGTAATGGAAGTTAATCAGGCGAATCTTGTCAGCAATATAAATGTACCATATAACTATCCAGTCAAAAAAGTAAGGGCATCTCAGGACGGAAGTCTTTCTAGAATCGTTATTGATTTGTATGAGCCGGTTCATTGGCAAAATCCAATTCAAACTATAGATACGGAAAATATAAAATTAGAACTTAAGATAAAAAGAAATAAAAAACTTAATGAAAGCATCAGAGACATTATCGTTGCCATAGATGCCGGTCATGGTGGTAAGTACCCTGGCGCGGTTGGCCCTAATAATATCTTGGAAAAAGATGTGACATTGCTTATTGCAAAAGAATTAGAAAGAACTTTGAGAGATACCTATGGGTATAAGCCAATAATGATTAGAGATGGCGATGAAACATTAGGCTTGAATGATAGATATCAGGATGCTAGAAAATACGGAGCAGATATTTTTGTTTCAATCCATGCTGATGGATTTAGACTATCTTCAGTCAAAGGAGCTTCTGTTTTTATATGGTCGGATGAGGCTTCAAGCACTGTTGCTAGAAATTTATCTGAGAAACAAAGAAAAAGAATACAGGCTGATATAAAAAATTTAAAGCCAGTTGATTTTGACGAGGATGCAGCAAGAACACTATATCCAGAAATGTATGAGATTAAAATTTCTGAAAGTAAAATTTTAGGTACTAAGATCTTGGATCAGCTAAAAAGAGATCCTTTTACAAAAATTCATAAAAAAAATGTTGAGTATGCTGATTTTAGAGTTCTCAAATCCATTGATATACCCTCTGTACTTGTTGAATCAGGATTTATAACTAATCCTGAAGATGCTCAAAGGTTAAAGGGTAAGCCTGGAAGAAGAATGATTGCAAGATCTGTTTTTTTAGGAATACATAACTATTTTAAAGACCAGCCTAAGGCAAATACTTTTATGAGTATTGATCCCGGCTATGTGACTTACAAAATACAAAAAGGGGACGTCCTTTCAGAGATAGCGATAAGATTTGGAGTGACTGCAGAAGAAATCAATATAAAAAATAAATTAAATAATAAACCAATATATCCAGGCCAATTAATTAAAATTAATATTTAGCTTAGGTCTATTGGATCAATATCAAAAGACCACTTAACTTTATTAGATTCTGTCCATCCCTCAAACTCTGCTGTCAAAAACTTTAATACTTTATTTAGGAAAGGTTTTTTTGATGCATGGATATAAACTTGGTGCCTATAATTTCCCTTCGACTTTGAGACCAATGAGGGCAAGGGACCAATAACATTTATGTTGCTCCTATTAGATAAAATTAACACAGCTTTTTCTAAAAAATCTATATTGTTTTTTTGAGTAGGAGATGAGCACCTAAGCAAACATAAAGTGGTAAATGGGGGTAAATTCATTTGCTCGTTAGTGGCAAGGCACTGAGAGGCAAATTTCATATAATCGCCTGTCTTAATTTTATTAAGATTTATATCATCAGGATACCTTGTTTGAATAATAACTTTTGCAAGATTATTATTTCTTCCTGCCCTTCCAGAGACCTGGATAAGTAATTGGGATATTTTTTCTAGTGCATTTATTTCTGGACTTATAAGACCATTATCAGCATTTAAAATAACGCTTAAGGTAACCTTTGGAAAATCATGTCCTTTTGCCAGCATTTGAGTGCCAACTAAAATTGCTGCGTCTGAGGAATGAATTTGTTTAACTATGGCTTCCATTGCTCCCACTTTTTTTGTTGAGTCGTGATCAACTCTAATTATTGGAGTTTGTACAAAATGGCTTTTAAGAACTTCCTCAACTCTCTCTGTTCCAGCTCCATGCATACTGAAGTCATTTGACTTACATGCTGGACAAAATGAATTAACAGAGTAAGCGGACTCACATCTATGACAAATTAATCTATTTCTTGCTTGATGGAAGACTAAACTAGTATCACAAGACTTGCAGTCTGCGACCCAACCACAACTGCCACACTGATAAAGTGGTGCGAACCCTCTTCTATTAATAAAAACTAGAACCTGCTCCCCTCTATCTATGGTTGATTGCATTACTTCAATTGTCTCTCTAGCAACACCACCTGTTAAGGAACTGTTATTGATATCTAAAGCTATTAATTTAGGAGGCTTATTTCCATCAACTCGATTAGGAATATCAACTCTCATAAATTTATTTTCTTTTACAAGTTTTAAAGTTTGCAATGAGGGAGTAGCTGACCCCAAAATAATTGGAATATTTGCCAACTGCGCCCTTTTTATACTTAAGTCTCTAGCAGAAAATTTAAATCCTTCTGACTGCCTGAATGATTGATCATGTTCTTCGTCGATAATTATCAAACCAATATTATCTAAAGGTATTAAAGCCGAAGACCTGGTTCCTACTATTATTTTTATAGAGCCAAATTTAGCTTTTAGCCAAGTCTTTAATCTCTTAGCTGCGGTTTGCTTAGAATGATATATGCCAATTTCACCATTAAATCTGTTTTCAAACCGCGAAAGCAATTGGGGGGTTAGATTTATTTCGGGGACTAAAATTAATACTGACTTATTATTTTTAATAAAAGTTTCTGCAACTCTTAAGTAAACTTCTGTTTTTCCAGATCCTGTAACTCCATATAACAAAGTGGGTGAAAACTCTTTGGATTTAGAGAGCGTCTTGACTGCTTTTTCTTGATCCTTGGTTAAATTGAATTTCTTGTCGTCTTCATTTACTGAATATTCAGAAAATTCTTTTAAAGCTTCAATTTTTTTATTACTAATTTTTCTTAATTCGGTAGGTATAAAGGTGTTGAAAACATCGCCAACAGGGTGATGATAGTAATCTGAAGACCACAATATAGAATCAAAAATTGGCTTGTCGAATAAAGGATATTCATCAAGTACAGCAATAATTTTTTTTATAACTCCTGCTTTTTTTAGGAAATCCGGCTTTTGAATATTTTTAATAACCACTCCTACAATCTTCCTTTTGCCAAAAGGAACTGACACACGAGTTCCTTTTGTAATTTTAAGCTCAGAACTATAAGTAAAGCACTGCCTTAAAGGCAATGAAACAGCTATGTCATAGTAAAAAATTTTCATATTTTGATTGAAAAGAAGTTGTTTTTTGTTATAGTTCTCATCCAAATTTTGATTTTATTATGAAAAAAGATATACATCCTGAATACCGTGAAGTTTTATTCCATGACGCTAGTGCTGATAAGTTCTTCCTCATTCGTTCAACATTAGATACGACTCAAACGAAAGAATGGGAAGATGGAAAAACATACCCATACTATCCTCTTGATATATCTTCTGCTTCTCATCCTTTTTATACCGGTAAGCAAAAAATTATTGATACTGGTGGAAGAGTACAAAAATTTGAAGAAAGATTTGGTAAGAAAAAGTAAATTTATCAATTTATACCTGAACTTCCAAAACCCTTTTCTCCCCTCTGAGTCTCTTTGAACTCGTCTACGATTTCAAAATCTGCTTGAATGACAGGAACTATAATCATTTGTGCAATCCTGTCTCCAGGATTAATTTCAAAATCTTTATCTGATCTATTCCACGCAGGAACCATTAACTCTCCTTGATAGTCTGAATCGATTAACCCTACTAGATTGCCAAGAACGATGCCATGCTTAGACCCTAAGCCTGATCTAGGTATAACCATTGCTGCAAGACTCGGATCTTCTAAATACATCGCAAAACCAATAGGTATCAACTCCGATTTTCCAGCCTGAAGTTCAAGCTTTCTATCTAGGCAAGCTCTTAAATCTAATCCTGCTGAGCCATCTGTTTCATATTCAGGCAAGGGAATCTTGGATCCCATTAATGGATTTATGATTTTAATTTTTATGTTTTTCAATTTCTAGAGCTCCTCTGGTTGAATAAAAGATTTTAACTTACATTTTTTTAAAGATAAGTCTTTCCATGAACTTTCAACAAGAATTTCTGCCAGCCCGCAAGTTGAATACTTAATATAATGGTTATTTGAAATAGCATCTATGAGCATTTGCATTGACGGGTTGTGACCTATTATAAAGACAGAGAAGATGGATTCACTTAAGCTTTGAATAAGTTTAACGATCTCATCAGGACCAGCAAAGTAAAGCTTATCAGTGTAGACTGCTTTGGTTATTGGGTGATTGAGCCCATCGCTACATATATCAAAAGTCTGCTTAGTTCTTTCTGCTGTGCTACAGAGTATTTTATCTACCAAAATTGAATGAGATTTGCAGTAATGTGATATTTTATTTGCTTCCTCAATACCTTTTCTTGCTAGCGGTCTGTCAAAATCCTTCTGATTGAAGCTTTTCCATTCAGATTGAGCATGTCGTAATAAATAAATTTGTTTCACAATAGTATTGCTAAGTTCCTCAGTGTTCTATAAAATCGCGTTTCAATGAGTAAAATATGTCAAGTAACAGGTAAGATACCACAGTCAGGAAACAATGTTTCTCACGCTAAAAATAGGACTAAAAGAAAATTTTTTCCTAATCTTCACACACACAAATTTTGGGTAGAATCTGAGAATAGATTCGTAAATCTAAAGGTATCTGCAAAAGGTATGAGAATCATTGATAAGAAAGGCATTAGCGAAGTTCTTAAAGAGCTCAGAGCTAAAGGTCAAAAAGTCTAATATACATTTAAAACTTATTCATTCCAGAGGCATGTCTTATAAAGAATGCTTTCATAAATTTTGATTTGTTTACCGAAGAAATGCCTAAATTTCTAATAAGCCTTAGATATAAATTTTCTGAGCCAAATAGATCAACAAAAAAGTCCATCGACTTAAGCATTAAAAAGTTCATGCTTTTTCTTCTAATCTCATATCTTTTTAAAACTGATTTTTCATTAAAGGCAATCCCTTTTTTATAAGAACTAATTACCTCTTCACAAAAAACATCTGCATCTGCAAATCCTAGATTAATACCTTGACCTGCTAAGGGATGAATTGAGTGTGCAGCATCACCGAGAAGAACAACAGGTCCGCTAATATAGTTTTCAAAATGATGATTCGATAATTTAAAACTTAAAATTTCTGACTTAACCCTGAGACTGATATTAAGCTTTGATTCAAAAAAAGAAATGTTATTTTTTACAAACTCAGATACAGGCTCATCTCCCAAAACTTGATTTTTTATTGACCAAACCACTGTGCATTTATTCATCTCACCCTTGCCTTCTGGGAGTGGCATAAGTGCAAATATTCCTTTTTCAGAAAAAACTTGGTGAGCCTTGCCATGTGAATTGTTATCAATATCAACGACGAAGGTTAAAGCTGTTTGTAAGTAGTCATCGAAGCTGCTTGTAAGTGAAGCAATTTTTGCAATATTTGAATTTCTTCCATCACATCCAGCAATAAGATTTGTTTTTATGGTCGTGCCATCTTTAAGCATGACCTCTGGATCAGCCTCTTTATTCAGATTCTGTATTGAAGCAATCTCATTATTGAAAAAGGTTCTTTCTTTGCATGGATCAGAAATTAGTTTTTGTAATTCATTGAAATAGGTCACATATGAAAGGTTTTCGGTGCCTACCTCCTTTGAGAGAAATTGAATTTGGCCTGTACCCTCACCATCTAATACGTCGATGCTATTAATTTGAGCAATTGATGGGGAGA
>CALSQM010000010.1 GCA_943788515.1 uncultured SAR86 cluster bacterium | reverse complement strand
GTAGTTAATGTTAATAACATTATCAAGCATTCTTATAGCTGTTGATACAGTCTTCTTAATTTTTTCTTGGTCAAGCTTCCCATCTTTCATGTGCCTTGCAAGGTTAACGGAACCTAAGTTACATACAGCAATCTCATCTGCGCTTGTATTAAGTGTTATCTCTGTACAAAGGTTTGATGAGTGAACTACACCCGCATGTTGCTGTGGAGATCTTAAATTACAAGCATCTTTAAATGTAATCCAAGGATGTCCAGTTTCGAAAAGCATTGTAAGCATTTTCCTCCAAAGCTCTTTTGCTGGGATTGATTTATGCTGATCCATCTCTCCTGCCGCAGCTTTTCTTTCATATTCTTCGTATTTCTCTTCAAAATCTTTTCCTATAAGATCATGAAGTTCTGGGGTTTCTCCTGGTGAAAACAACGTCCAGTTCTTACCTTGCTCAACTCTTTTCATAAACAAATCTGGAACCCAATTTGCAGTATTCATGTCATGAGTTCTTCTTCTTTCGTCACCAGTGTTCTTTCTTAATTCTAGGAACTCTTCAATATCTAAATGCCATGTCTCAAGATATGCACACATTGCGCCTTTTCTTTTCCCACCTTGATTTACTGCAACAGCTGTATCATTTGCCACTTTAAGAAAAGGAACCACTCCCTGGCTTTTTCCATTCGTTCCTTTTATGTATGAATTCATAGCCCTAACTGAAGTCCAATCATTGCCCAGTCCACCTGCCCATTTAGAGAGTAAAGCATTATCTTTCATTGCTCCAAATATTCCATCTAGGTCATCTGGTATTGTTGTTAGATAGCAAGATGATAGTTGAGGTCTTTTTGTGCCAGAGTTGAAAAGGGTAGGAGTTGAGCTCATATAATCAAAGCTTGAGAGTAATTTATAAAATTCTATCGCTCTATCTTCTCTGTTTTCCTCTTCCACCGCTAAACCCATAGCAACTCTCATAAAGAATACTTGTGGTAGTTCATACCTGACATCATCGCTATGAATGAAATATCTGTCGTATAAGGTTTGAAGCCCTAAATATGTAAACTGATTGTCTCTAGTGTAATCTATAGCAGCACCCATCCTGTCTAGGTCAAATGTTTTAAGTACTGGGTCTAAAATATCTAACTCTATTCCTTTATCTATATATGCATTTAGTGCTTTTGGGTAATGGTTCTCCATTTCATCATATGTTGCTTCATCTGCAACACCAAGAAACCCCAAAGCTTCACTTCGAATTTGGTCCATGAGTATTCTTGCTGTAACAAAAGAATAATTAGGCTCTTTTTCAACCTTAGTCCTCGCTGACATAACAAGACTTGTTCTCATGTCGGCTAGTGATACTCCGTCATATAAGTTTTTAAGAGCCTCTTCTAGAACTTCGTTCATTGAGACTGATTCAAGCCCTTCGCATGCATCATTTATTAGCATTGCAACTTTATCAATATCCAACGGAACCATGGTTCCATCACTCTTTTTGATGTTAATTTCTGGTCTATTGGCTATATCTATTTCTGGTGCTTCTTTTTTTTCTTTCTTGAGTTCTTTCAGCTCTATATAAAATATAGCTTCTTGCAACTTTTAGTTCCTCTGTTCTCATAAGCTGTAATTCAACCTGATCTTGTATTTCTTCTATATGAAGCGTTCCACCTGAAGGCATTCTTCTCTCAAAAACTTCAATAATACCTTTTGATATTTGATTTACTTTTTTATGTATTCTTTCACTTGCTGCTGCATTACCTGACTCTGTTGCAAGAAAGGCTTTGGTTATTGCAACCTTTATCTTATCTTCTTCAAATGCAACTACCTTTCCATTTCTTTTTATTACTCTTAGTTTGCCTGGAGCTGTTGTCTCTATATCATTAACTAATGGTTGTTCTTGGACGTTTATTGTTTTACTTGTTTCTTGTTGTGTTTCCATCTTTATTTTTTTGTCCCCAAAAAATTCTTACTCAAATGAGTTTTTTTACTGTTTGAAAGAGGTTTTGTTTTTGCTGCTGAGCAATCACCTTAAATTTCTCTTACTGCTAATATTACTAGTTGTGGATAAAGAATCAAGTAAAAAAACACTATATATTGTGACAATTTCATTTTTTTTCACTATATAGTGTATATAAGGTGTTTTTTTGCTGTTGGTAATTAGTTAATAAATTGTGGATAATTATACAAAGGACATAAAATTATGAGAAATTATTTAGCCATTGATCAAGGAACAACAAGCTCTAGATCAATCATTTTTGATTCTAGCTTAAACTCTATTAAAGATTCTCAAAAGGCATATGAATTATCTTACCCAGAAGATGGCTGGGTTGAGGCCGATCCAGAAGAAATTTTAAATACCGTTCTTTCTACGATAAAGGATGTCACCAAAGATAATACTGATATCACATCATGCGGGATAACTAATCAAAGAGAAACAACTATAGTTTGGTCAAAAAAAACGGGTGAACCTATTTATCCAGCCATTATTTGGCAAGATAGAAGAACTAGCTCAATGTGCTCATCACTAAAGGCTGATGGTAATGAAGAAATGGTTTCCAAAAAGACTGGTTTATTGTTAGATCCATATTTTTCTGCTTCTAAGGTTGGCTGGATATTAGACAATGTTCCAAATGCAAGACACGATGCCGAATCAGGTGATTTACTTTTTGGAACTGTTGATTCGTTTTTGATTTACAAGCTTTCAAAAGAAAAGAACCATCTAACAGACATTACTAATGCATCGAGAACCATGCTTTTTAACATACATACTATGTCTTGGGATTTAGATCTTTTAAATTTATTTAATATCCCAATCTCTATGATGCCTAAAGTTAAGGATTGTGATTCTTTTTTTGGAACCATAGATGTTAATGGAACAGATATTAGAATTAATGGTGTCATAGGTGATCAGCAAAGCGCTCTTGTTGGCCAAGCCTGTTTTAGCAAAGGTGATCTCAAATCAACTTATGGCACTGGCTGCTTTTTAATGGTTAACACCAAAGAAACACCAGTGGTAGTTAAAGAGGGTTTGCTAACAACTGTAGGATACAGACTAAATAATGAAACCAGTTATGCACTTGAAGGAAGCATATATTCTTGTGGCAATATTGTTCAATGGTTAAGAGATAAGATGAATTTTTTTAGTTCTTCTGCCGAGAGTGAGGATTTTCTTGAAAAAAACGGTGAGTCCAATAATGTCAAATTCTTGCCCGCATTCAATGGTCTTGGCACACCATATTGGAACTCTAATATCAGAGCAGGCTTTAGTGGTATTACTCAGAATTCAACTAAGAAAGACATCATTACTGCCGCATTTAAATCCATTTGCTATCAAACAAAGGATATTATTAATATTTTAGAATCTAATAGTATTTCAATTAACAGCTTGCTTGTTGATGGTGGAATGACTGCCAACGAATCTTTTATACAAATTCTTGCAGACTCCCTTCAAAAAGAGGTCGCAAGGCCAAGCAATACAGAATCAACAGCACTTGGAGCTTGTATAGTTTGTCAGATTGCTGATGGGGTTGCTATGGAAGAAATTAAAACATTAATCGAAAGCAAATATAGACCAAATAGTAAGTTAAATAATTTCTATAAAAAAGATTATGAAGATTGGAAGATGTTTATAGATTTATCATTGAAATAGGTATTATATTTAGGTTTATAAAAAGATATTTAAATCTTTTTTAATAAAGCTATATAATAATTTTTTTTATCTAACCCTTTTAAAAATGTATACATACAAAATTTATAACAACATCGCTGAGGATGGAATTGAGATATTGGCTAAAAATGATCTTCATATAGATGAAATTAACCCTGATTCACTATTAATAAGAAGCCAGGTTCTAACGGATGGCGACCTCAATCAATCATTAAAATGTATAGGAAGGGCAGGCGCTGGGACTAATAACGTTCCTGTTATAGACGCAACAAATAAAGGGATAGTTGTATTCAATACTCCTGGTGCTAATGCAAATGCTGTAAAGGAGCTGGTTGTGTGTGGCATGCTTTTATCCTCAAGGGGTATTATTCAAGGAAATGCTTACGCTAAAACACTGTCTGGCCAAGACAATGCATTACTTAATTCCTCTATGGAGTCTCAAAAGAAGAATTTTAAGGGCAATGAATTAAAAGGTAAGACATTAGGTATCGTGGGTCTTGGAGCCATTGGCTCATTATTGGCCCAAACAGTAGAAGTCATGGGTATGAAAATAATTGGATTTGACCCTCATATTTCTGTAGATTCTGCATGGAGGCTTCCAAGGGATGTCGAAAGGGCAGATACTATGGAGTACCTTCTAAGCAATTCTGACTATATTTCACTTCACGTCCCTCTGATAGAAGCTACAAAAGATCTTATATCTAAAAAGACAATTAAATTCATTAAAAAAGGTGCAAAACTTATCAATTTATCACGGGGAGGAATTGTAAATAATGAGGATATTATTGATGCATTAAATCAAAATATATTGTCTGGCTTTGTTACAGATTTTCCAACCCCTGAATTGGTTGAAAGGTCGTCTTCATTTCATGATGTAATCTTGCTTCCGCATATCGGCGCAAGTACAAAAGAGGCTGAGGTTAATTGTGCAGTCATGGCTGCGGATCAGGTAACAAATTTCTTAAAAAATGGCGTGATAATAAATTCGGTTAATTTTCCAAGAATAAAGCTTGGAAAAACAGCAGAACATAGGCTGGTTATTATTAATAAAAATGAGCCTGGAATGATAGGTAAAATTACAGATGAGCTTGGTAGTAATAAAATTAACATTGCTGACATGACACACAAAAGCAGAGATTCAATTGGCATTAGTTTAATAGACTTAGATGAAAAGCCATCAAAAGAACTACTAAAAAATATTAAAAATATTGACCATGTTATAAGCGTCAGACTCTGTAAATAGTTTACGGAAAATATCTCAAAATACTTGAAATAATAAGAACTTATGTTCTTTTTTGTTAATATATAAAAATCATTACAAAAATTACTTGTCAACAGTGGATTTAAGTGTTATTGAGTTATGTAACTTTTTTACAAATTGTGTACATTATGTTTGACAAATTTTACTTAAGTTATTGATTTGCGGTATTTAAATGTATTATTGTATAAATTTTAGACAACTTTACCAAACCCTTATTTTATATAGGTTTGAGGTATTAAAAATAAAGTTATCCATAACTTTATCCACAGATTCTGTGGATAAAATTTCATAGAAAATGAACAAATTTAACGACCTACTTAAATTGCCAAGCGACTGGCATAAGACACTTAAAGAGGGGGGCGTTGGCATCGATTTATCTGAGCCAACTGCTGAACTAGTAAAGCTATTTAAAAATAAAAAAAATTTCTATCCGAAAGTTAATGATATCTATAATGCATTTAAATTATGTAGCTTTAAAGATACAAAAGTCGTCATACTTGGGCAAGATCCATATCATCAAGAAGGCGTAGCAAATGGCCTTGCATTTTCTGTTAAAAAGGGAAATAAAATACCTCCATCTTTAAGAAATATTTATAAAGAAATTTACTCTGATTTAGGATCAGTAACTCACCATTCTGGAGATCTAAGTTGCTGGGCTAGTCAAGGCGTATTATTGATTAATTTTTCATTAACTGTTGAGGATTCAAAACCTGGATCTCATTTTTCAATAGGGTGGTCAAATGTAGTTGAATCCGTCATTGAAATTTTAAATAAAAAACATAATTTAGTGTATTTATTATGGGGTGCAAATTCTATAAGTAAGAGGCACTTAATAAATGAAAAAAGACATGCTGTATTTACAGCTCCACACCCATCACCACTTTCTGCTTATAGGGGATTTTTTGGGTGTAGACATTTCTCAAAGACCAATTCTTTTTTATTAAAAAATAAAATTAGTCCAATTGATTGGTAGGCATAGAAAATAATTCATGCTGATTTGATTTGAGCAGCTCATTTTGAATATCTTGTTCTATAAAACAATTATAAATTTTATAGTTTTCATATTCTAATTTTTTACCCAGTGGCTTGATATTGTTTTCCAGTGGGTGCTCAGTATTTTCAATCACAGCACAGAAAGACCTTCTATTCACACCCAAATAATGCATTCTGGCTATTATTTCCTGCCCTCTAAAACATCCTTTGGTAAAGGAAACTCTTAACTTGTCATAATTAAGCTCTAGTGGCCTATATAAAGCTATATCATCAAAACAAAGAGAGTGGTTAAGTGCTAATTTATTAGCAATTTGCCATTTAGCTAAGCTTATTTCATTAGAAATAGAGCTTTTAACTTCTACAATTTCTACCTCAAGATCAAAACTACCATTTGTAAGAAACGAATTTTTGTTTCTTGACTTTTGTGGGTTCTCAACAACATGACCCAGAATATTCTCTTCTCCTAAATGAAAAGTAACTCCAAAAAATTTTGCATATGGTGTTAAATCTTCAACAAATGTCTTTATTAAAGATTCTTCAATAATTATTTTAAAATTTTTATTAACTTTTTGGATCAAGAATCCTGCCATTACAAGACCTTTTTGGTTACATATGCAAGAGAGCTGAGATGACAAATCACCAAGCTCAGCAATATCTGAAGATACCTGGCCTTGAAGAAAGTCTTTTATCTTTTGATCATCACCTTTAATATGTAAGACTTTTAAAGATCTCAAATATAGAGAACCAAACGATATTAATTTATTTTGTATGTCTATTTTCTTGTAAAATTATCTAACAATAAAAACTATATTAACCAATGAATCAAGAAATAAACAGAATATACTGGAAATGTAGAAGAGGAATGAGAGAAATAGATCTTTTATTAAGAGAATTTGCTCAGGTAAAATTGCCTTTGTTGGATGAAAAGGACGTTAAAATTTTTGACACAATCCTTGATTATGATGACCAGAAGCTTTTTGATTATATATTTAAGGACGTATCTCTTAACAACCGGCAACATGAATCCTTTATCAACAACAACTTAAAAAAATTTACCAAGCAAGGAAACTTTTGATCTATTTGCCTGTCTTATGGTAAAAGGAATTAATTTTAATGAAAACTAATGTCCACAACGAAGATGACCTTTTAATAATTAAGGTACAAAATGGAGATGAAGGAGCTTTTAAATTTTTGATGACCAAATATTATCCCAGAGTTTATGCGTCTCTTTTCGCATTCACCAAATCAAGAGAGGACTCAGAAGACCTAACCCAACTAACTTTTATTAAGGTATGGCAAAAGATTAATTTATTTAGAGGCGATAGTGCTTTTTTTACATGGGTATATAGAATTGCAATTAACCTTGCAAAAAATCATTTTGCTAGTTCCGCATCCAAAAAAGATCAATTAAATATATCTTCAGATGATCTGGAAATAGATATCCCATCCTATGAAAATCCTGAAATTTCTTTAATGCATAAACAATCACTAAAAAACGTTCAATCATATGTAAAAACATTACCAGAATCTCTCAAAACAGCCTTTACCTTGAGGGAGGTTGATGGAAAAAGTTATGAAGATATATCTATTATTACCAGTACACCTATTGGCACAGTAAGGTCAAGAATTTTTAGAGCAAGAGAAAGCATCATTAATTATATTAATGGAGGGAACGAAAATCATGGATAAGAATAAAGAAAGACTATCAGCATTATTTGATGGCCAATTAAATGATATTGAGTCCAGTGAAGTTTTAACCTTGTTGGAGTCAGATAAGGAATTGCAGAATGAATTAGCTGGCTACGCCTTAATTCATTCTGCAATGAACGATGATGATTCTAAAATAATATCAATAGACTCTATTAAGAAAAAGAAGAATCCAAATATTTGGCTAACAAGCGGCCTCACTGCAGCTGCATCAGTATTAATGACCGTTCTAATACTAAACGAAGGCAGCTTTTCAAGAATGTCTGTAAATTCTGATGCTCAAGATAAACTTGCAATTGCAATCAATAGCGAAGAGGCACAAGAAATCATAGATAATAGTAGCAACAATCTAGTGGATCATGTCTTAAATGTTATTAATAATCCTGATTTCATGAATTCAACAAGTCAAAATATTGATTTAAGGAATGTTGGGTTTGCTTCACAAAATGATAAAAAAAGAATATTTAGAAGAGGCAGTGAAAATTTTACATTAAGAGTTGAAAAAAAGAATTTAGGTCTTAACAAGGTTAGGTACTGGAAACATAACAATAAAATGATATATCTAGTACCCTTAAATGATGGAACTGTTGTAACCATCTACGGAAACGTTGATACTAAATCAGCTATAGAAATTGCTAAAAATATTAAAAAATAACAAATTTAAAAATATGAATATTATAAAATCTAAATTATCCACCCTAATCGTATCTATATTATTTGCTTCTAGCCTATATGCATCTGGCTTGCCAGAGAATATATCGGAATTAGTTGACGATGCTGCTCCTGCGGTAGTAAACATAACTTCAAAAAGAGAAGTAAGACAAGGACAATCATTTGGCTATGGAGGTATTCCAGAAGAAATGCTGGAAAGATTTGGTATCCCAAGACAATTTAGAGAGGCCCCTGAAAGAACAAGAGAGTCTATCTCATATGGGTCGGGCTTTATCCTGAAAGATAATTATATTTTAACAAACTACCATGTTGTTAAAGATGCAACAGAGGTTATTGTTTCTCTTGCTGATAGAAGAGAGTTTGTGGCTGAGATTATTGGAGTTGATGCATTATCTGATTTAGCGGTATTAAAGGTTGATGGTAATGACCTCCCAAAGGTAAAAGTTGGTGATAGTGATAAGTTAAAAGTTGGGGATTGGGTAGTAGCCATAGGGTCTCCTTTTAGTTTTGATTTCTCTGTTACAGCAGGGATAGTCAGCGCTAAAGGAAGAAGTATCCAAAATAACAATATTGGAAATTATGTTCCTTTTCTTCAAACTGATGTTGCTATTAATCCAGGTAACTCAGGAGGCCCATTATTTGATCTTGATGGAAGTGTTGTTGGTATTAACTCTCAAATATATTCAAGAAGTGGAGGCTATCAAGGCCTTGCTTTTGCTATACCAGTTAATGTAGCTATAGATGTCGCAGATCAAATTATTAATACGGGTGAAGTCCTAAGAGGGTACCTGGGTGTAAGAATGAGTGAAGTAGATAGTGATCTTGCCGATGCATTAGGAATGAAAAAACCTTATGGCGCACTAATTAATGATGTTGAGGAAGGCGAATCAGCTGATAACGCAGGCTTAATTCCTGGCGATGTTATAATTGAATTCGATGATAAAGAAATAAAATTCAGTACTGATCTTCCCCATGTAGTTGGTCAGCTTCAACCAGAAACCAAAGCATATGCAAAAGTAATCAGAGATGGTGAAGAAATACAGCTTAGTTTTTCTCTTGGCGAGCTTCCGGCAAACAAAGAAGCCTTTGTTCCTGCTAAATCTCAAAACTCTTCTGATCCAATTGGTTTAAAGGTTGTTGAAATTGATAGAGATAATCCATCAATGTCAAGCCTTCCCGAGGGCGTTATAGTTTCAAGAGTTAGTCAAGGATCCCCAGCCTCAGGAAAGATATCACGTGGAGATGTCATCACAATGATGCAGCACAAAGGAAAGAAATTTAAGTTTGTAGATATCGAATCTTTTGAGCTAGCTTTAGAAAACTTTTCTTATGGAGACAAGGTGGCATTTCATATAAATAGAAATGGCTCTCGTCTAATAAGATCAATAACTATTAATTAGCATTTATAAGGAGCAATAGCTCCAAAGTTGCCCTATATAAATGTAAAATAGCAGCATCTTATGAAACATATTAGAAACTTCTCAGTTATTGCACATATTGATCACGGTAAATCAACCCTGTCAGACAGATTGATAGAGTATTGTGGTGGCCTGACGAAAAGAGAGATGTCAGAACAAATCCTTGATTCTATGGATATTGAAAGGGAGAGAGGAATTACCATAAAAGCACAGGCAGTAACTTTAGATTATACAAAAGACGATATTCAATACCTTCTTAACTTTATCGATACACCTGGTCACGTAGATTTTTCATATGAGGTATCAAGATCTTTATCAGCATGCGAAGGAGCATTATTGGTCGTTGATGGCTCCCAGGGTGTAGAAGCCCAGACCCTTGCAAATTGCTATACAGCTGTTGATCAAGGCTTAGAGGTAGTTCCTGTAATTAATAAAATTGATTTACCTCAGGCTGAACCAGATAGAGTTAAGCAAGAAATAGAGGATATGATTGGTATAAATGCAATCTCTGCACCTCTTGTAAGTGCCAAGACCGGGGTAGGCATAGAAGATCTCTTAGATATGCTGATATCAGATATTCCATCACCTGAAGGGGACTCTGAAGCAGCGCTTCAAGCTCTTATAGTAGATTCATGGTTCGATTCCTATTTGGGAGTGGTTTCATTAATAAGAATAAAGAATGGCTCTATTAGCACTGGGCAGAAGTTTAAAGTTCATTCAACTGGCTTAACTCATAACGCAGATGAAGTTGGCATTTTTTCTCCAAAAAAAATAAAGAAACAAAAACTTTCTGCTGGAGAAGTTGGTTATCTTGTTGCAGGAATTAAAAATATCAAAGGTGCCCCTGTTGGCGACACCATCATGAACTCAGCCGATGAAACCACAAAAGTTTTGCCTGGGTTTAAAAAAGTAAATCCTAAAGTTTTTGCTTCAATGTTTACTGTGAACTCTGATGATTATGAAAGGTTTAGAGATGCTCTATCAAAACTCATTCTTAACGACTCCTCATTAGTATATGAACCAGAGGTTTCTGATGCACTAGGGTTTGGCTTTAGATGTGGTTTTCTTGGAACTCTTCATATGGAAGTTATTAGGGAGAGGCTTGAGAGAGAATACGATTTAGATCTTATATCAACAGCCCCATCTGTTGAATATGAAGTTCTGAAGACGGATGGCACTATCCTAAAATGTGATAATCCTTCCCAGCTTCCTGCTCCAAATGATATAGATGAAATCAGAGAACCTATTGTTAATACAACAATCCTTACCCCCAATGAGTATGTTGGTAATGTAATAACTTTATGTACCGGCAAAAGAGGCATCCAAAAGGATATGACTTATTTTGGTAATCAGGTATCAATTGTTTTTGAACTACCTTTATCTTCAGTGATTGTAGATTTTTTCGATCAAATAAAATCATCCACTAAAGGTTTTGCATCTATCGAGTATTCCCTAATTGGGTTTATAAAATCTGATCTAACCAAAATAGATATCCTTATTAATAATCAAAAGATCGATGCTTTATCAATGATTGTTCATAAATCGTTCTCTAATCAAAAGGCTAGAGAAATCGCAGCAAATTTACAAAAACTCATACCAAGGCAAATGTTTGATGTCCCAATTCAGGTAGCACTAGGTTCAAAAATTATTTCTAGAGAAACAGTAAAAGCTCTTCGTAAGAACGTTACTGCAAAGTGTTATGGTGGAGATATTAGTAGAAAGAAGAAGCTTCTTGAAAAACAAAAAGATGGAAAGAAGAAAATGAAACAGTTTGGTAAGGTTTCGATACCACAAGATGCCTTCTTAAATTATTTTAAATCAGGAGAGTAATTTGTTAACGGATCCTTTATTTATATTTTCTCTATTAGGAATGGGTGTATGTCTTGGTGTTTGGATTAATGACACCATAAAAAAACCAGAGATTAAAAGTTTTCTTATAGAGAACATTTCTTCAGTTTCAACTGTATTTGGCATGCTTATGCTTGTCAGTATTTTTATCAATGCCGGTGATCTTGGAATCATTCTTTTATTCGGGTCGTTAATCGCACTTATTGTCCTTGTTATTGGGATTGGACTTAAAAATAAAGAGATAATTTCAACATCGAGAGGTTATTTTATTCCTTTATTTATTATTTTTGTTTTAAGAACTTTTTTATATGAGCCTTATCAGATCCCTTCAGGCTCAATGATGCCTGGGTTAAAGGTTGGTGACTTTTTACTTGTTGATAAAAACTCATATGGCTTGAAGGTGAATCGTGCAGGGAATCCCATTGCATTAGAGCATGATCCTGATTATGGTGATGTGGTAGTTTTTATACCGCGCAATAATCCTGTTCCTTATGTAAAAAGACTCATCGGTAAACCTGGCGACTCAATCAGAATAATTGATAAAAAAATATATATAAACGGTGCGCCAGTTCAAAAAGATTTTTTAAAATCAGAGAAGGAAACTATTACTAAAAGATTTAGAAATTCTTCAGGAGAAATCTTTACACGTGAGAAAGAAGTTGTAGTGGATTATTTTTCTGAGTCTCTTGGGGATGCTGTATTCACAACTAGAAATATTAGAGGCGAGAATGTTCAATACCCCTCTGAATGGACTATCCCATCAGGCCATTACTTTGTTATGGGTGATAACAGAGATAACTCAAATGATAGTACAAAAGATGTAGGCTTTGTTCCAAGAGAGAATTTTTTTGGCACTGCAAGTTATCTTTTCATGACTTGGGAATGCTGGGCTTGTATCCCGCACTTCTCAAGAGCTGGTAAGATTAATTAATGTCTTATAAAGAACTTCAAACCAAGCTTGGATACAGCTTTAAAAATATTGAACTACTAAAATTAGCCCTTATCCATAAAAGCTATAGCAACACTACCAATAATGAAAGACTAGAGTTCTTGGGTGACTCTATTCTCAATACCGTCATATCTCAGTATCTTTTTTTAAAATTTAGTAATGAGAAGGAGGGGCTTTTGACAAGAATGAGAGCATACCTTGTTAAGGCTGAAACTCTCACAATGAAGGCTGAGGAACTTAGTCTTATTGACTATATTCAATTATCAAAAGGGACAGCCAATCTCTCAAGAGAACGTAAAAACTCAATTTTAGAAGATTCATTTGAAGCTACTATTGGTGCCATATTTTTAGACTCAGGCTGGGATCAGGTAAATGTGATTATCTTGGGAATTTTTAATAACGAACTTAAGCATTTATCAGCTGATATGAGTTTTAAGGATCCAAAAACTGAATTGCAAGAACTACTTCAGTCAATGAAGCTTGATCTTCCTATTTACTCTATTGAAGAAATTGTTAGTGGGGGATTTAATTGTAGTGTGAATTACGATGATAATGTCTTTACTTCATCTGGGATTACAAAGCGTTCAGCGGAAACATCAACTGCTACCAAAGTTTTAGAGTACATGAGGAATGTTAATGACTAATTACTGTGGTTACATTTCTATTATTGGCAAACCCAATGTAGGCAAGTCTACGATCTTAAATCATATTCTTGGAAAAAAAATATCTATAACTTCAAGAAAATCTCAAACCACTAGAAACAATATATTGGGAATAAAGACATCAGGTAACAAACAAATGATATTTGCTGATACCCCGGGGATGCACATCAAATCTCCAAAGACTATGAATCAGGTCTTAAATCGCTCAGCTCAAAGCTTAATAGATGACTCTGATCTCATTTTATTTGTAGTTCAGAGATTAACTCTTGATGAGCAAGATTTGTCAGTGCTCGAGAAACTTAAAGAAGCTGGCTCTCAAGTGATATGTGTTGTGAACAAGGTAGATCAAATTACAGATAAAAATAAACTCTTACCTATGATGGCTAGGTTAATGGATGAATACAGCTTCTTAGATATTATTCCCATATCTGCAATAAATGATGAGGGCATACCCAATCTAGAAGAGCTCATCCAGAAGTACTTGCCTGAAAATGAGCATATCTATGGAGAGGAGGGTATAGAAAGTCAACATAGAGATACTTTCATGATCTCTGAGCTAATCAGGGAAAAGATAATAAGAATGCTTGGAGACGAACTTCCTCATGACACTTTTGTCCAGGTTGAGCTGTTAGAGGATGAGAAACACATTTTAAAAATTCATGCCGTCATCTATGTCGTTCGTGATAGTCAAAAACAGATAGTCATTGGTAGAGGCGGCTCAACACTTAAGAAGATAGGGCAGCAAGCAAGAATAGAGTTGGAGGAATACTTTAGTAAAAAAATATTTTTAAAAACCTGGGTTAAGGTAAAGAAAAATTGGAATACGGACTCAGATTATATTCAGAGTCTAGGAGTTGGCGGCAGTTATGAGTCTTAGTGACTGGGATGAGTGCTTCTTGCTTCATCAAAGGTCATTTGGAGAAACAAGCCTAATAGCAGAAATCTTCAGTAAAAATAATGGAAAAATGTCTCTTATGGCAAGAGGTGCAAAGAAACCAAAATCTAAGTTCTTTGGATACTTAACACCCTTTACTAAGCTTCAGGTGACTTATTCAGGAAGGTCAGATATGAAAACTCTGACCAATATAGATAGGGACTTTTCAACTTCTACTAATAGTTTTTCAAAAACAAGTTATAGCCTTTTGTATATTAATGAATTGCTTATGAGGTTACTGCCAAAGGATGCTGCCCAGGAAGACCTATTTTTTTTATATGAAGAATTTTTAAATAAGGTAGCTAGGGGAGATGAGCTAGAAATAACCTTGAGGCACTTTGAGTTAGATCTTCTAGATATGCTGGGATATGGGTTAGATTTTGAAAATGATATCGATAGAAATGAGGCCATTGAATCAGAAAAGAATTATTCATTCATTCCTGAAAGAGGATTTAGAGAATCTATGAATTCAAATTTTTCTGGTGCAGATATTATCAATATAAGAACAAGAGAACTTTCAAAGGTGTCAAAAAAATATCTAAAACATCTCACCCAAACAGCCATTCATTTTTGTTTAGATGGAAGAGATCTTGAGAGCAGAGATATCTTTAAGAGGATCAAGATATGATCCATGGAATTGGAACAGATATTGTTGAAATTAAAAGAATTTCAGAGATGAAATCTTTTGATGCTTTCTCAAAAAAAATACTATCTGAAAATGAACTTAGCATTTTCCATAAGATTAAAGATGCTAAGAAAGCATCCTTCTTAGCTAAACAATTTGCTGGCAAGGAAGCAATCGCAAAAGCTTTTGGCACCGGCTTTAAAAATTCAATCCAAATAAGTAACATAGAAGTACTTCGAGATGATGCGGGCAAACCTATTTTTAACCCTTTAAATGAACTTGAAGAAAAAATGATAGATTTGGGAATTACAAAGACACATGTTAGTCTTGCAGACGAAAGAGACTATGCAACAGCATTTGCAATATTAGAAATATGAAAAATATTATTTTATTAGGTCCTCCAGGGGCTGGAAAGGGTACTCAAGCAGACTTGATATGCGAGTTATGCAATATTCCAAAAATTAGTACTGGCGATATGCTTCGAGAGGCTGTTGCTTCTGGAAGTGATTTTGGAAAAAAGGTATCCCATATATTAGACACAGGTGGATTGGTATCAGACGAGATTATTGGCTCTTTAATCGAAGATAGGCTAACCAAGCCAGACTGTATCAATGGCTCACTATTTGATGGTGTTCCAAGGACACTTGGTCAAGCCAGTAAGCTTGATGAAATGGGCGTAAATTTTACTCATGTCATTGAGATAAGTGTTGATGACGAGGTCATAGTGAATAGGATGTCTGGAAGAAGAGTGCATCCAGGGTCGGGAAAAAATTATCATCTTGATTTCAACCCTCCATTAAATGAGGGTGTTGATGACTATACGGGCGAGCCATTAATACAAAGAGAGGATGATAAGCCCGAGACAGTTCTAAAAAGATTAGATGTCTATCATGAGCAGACCAAGCCTTTATCCGAATTCTATAAAAATAAATCATTGAGCAGTGATCTTGCATATTTTAGCGTAGATGGCTCAAGAGCCGTTGAAACGGTATTTAAAGAAATATCAGACCAGATATAGTTAATGAAGGTTATCGCAGTTCAAAGTTCTGGGGATCAGACCTCAGTTAGTATTATTAATAATGATGACATTCTTTGTTACTCTTTAAACCATGAAAGGAAAGAAAGACCTGACTGGAACAATATGCTACGTAACCTCGGATTAAATTCAAGTTTTTCTCTTGTAGACATCGACCTCTTTGCATATGCAAACAGCACAGGGTCTTACACAGCAACAAGAAGTGTTGCAAGTTACCTCAAAGGAATTTGTGTGGCATTGGACAGACCACTTATGGTGATCAGTGCAGACAACATAGATGAACTTTCTGCTGACTCAATTGCCAAATTAGCTTTAGGTAATTTTATGCAATCCGGTTGCGATGCATCATTATTTAATCCTGATGGCGCCAATCCTATATATGTCTCAGACCCTCAATATAAAAAAATAAATGAGTGATCTTTTTTTAAGTTTTATTCTTGGCCTTATTCAAGGGCTCACTGAATTTCTACCAATATCAAGTTCAGCCCACTTACTGTTTCCAAGTTCATTATTTGGTACCAATGATCTAGGATTGTCCTTTGATATTGCTGTCCATGCAGGAACACTAGTTGCTGTGATTTATTATTTTAGATCTGAGCTCACTAGTATGACAGTAGCTGTGTTAACTAATACAGAAAATGTATTGGGCCACAGGAAACTTTCCTATCAATTAATCCTGGCAACTCTACCAATAGTTTTCTTTGGCTTGTTTGCCTCGGACTTGGTGAACAATAACAGGGATAGTCTTGAGAATATTGCTCTTGCAAATATAATTTTTGCAGCACTTCTTTTGCTTGCTTATAAGTTTAGCTCCAGATCAAAGGAGCTAATACAGCTATCAGTTCTTGCAGCGATATTCATTGGATTCTTTCAAGTTTTTGCCCTATTCCCTGGAGCTTCGAGATCAGGCATTGCCATATCAGCTGCACTCTTAATTGGTTTAAATTTAAAGGATGCATCAAGATTTGCCTTCCTTTTAGCTATTCCCACTATTTTGGGGGCTTTGGTTTTTTTGTTAAAAGATATCATTTTATTTGATGAATCAATTAATTTACTCCCAATGTTTATTGGTTTTATAACTTCCATGGTTTTTGCATTCATAACGATTAAATACTTCTTAGCATTCGTTGAAAGAATTGGGATGTATCCATTTGTTATCTATAGAGTTTTTCTTGGAGCGCTATTAGTTCTTCTAATATGAGTTGTTGTATATTTACTCACCTTGATCAAGATTCAGAATTCATTCAGTATATTTCTGACTATCTGAATATGGAGGTTGTTAATGAAATTCCCTTGTCTGGATCTTTTATCGATTTAAGAGTAAACGGCCTTCACTTTACAAAGGACTCTACAAATTTATCAAGTTTTCTCCATGTAGACTTTTTATCTGGACCTATGGGCTGGCGATTAAAAAGAACGGATCACGAGACCTCCATAAAAAAAGCCATAGGCAAAAACAAGGAAGACATAACTATTTTTGATGGCACCGCTGGACTCTTATCGGATACTATTATTTTTCTAGCCCTTGGTCATAAGGTTGTTGCTTGTGAGCAAAGCAAGATCATATTTCTTTTAGTTAATGATGCTATAGAGCGAGCTAAATCCGAGTTACCATTTCTTGAAAACTTACTTTTTTTAAATGACAAGTCCGAGACTCAATACAAAAAAACTTATAATATTGATATTGTTTATCTCGATCCTATGTACCCAGAACCAAGCAAGAACGTTCTCAGATCCGGTGATATAAGCACTATCAATCATATTTTAGATATTGAAAATATTGATGATGATGGAGATACAGTTTTTTTTAATATAAAAAACAGTAATTTTAAAAAGATTATTTTAAAAAGACCTATCAAAGCCGACATAATAGACAAAAACATTAACTATCAAGTTAGGGGTAAGTCCACTAGGTTTGATATTTATATATAATAAGACTGAAAAACTAGGAGTAATGCAATGAACCCACTTGCAATGATGAAAGATGCCAAGAACATGGAAAAAATGATGAAACCGGCATTAGAAAAATTTATGAAGGAAGCAGGATTTGTAAAAAAAGATGAGCTTGAGCCAATGAAAAGAAGAATTGCTGAACTTGAAGCAGAGGTAAATAAGTTAAAAGGCTAATTTGATTTTATGACTATTGACCTTAAAGAATCAGATATTTCAAGAGTTATTGAAATGGCTTGGGAGGATAGAACTCCTTTTGATGCAATTGAGGCAACTTACGGCCTTAATCAAAACCAGGTCGAGGACCTCATGAGAGATAACTTAAAAAAGAATAGCTATACGCTTTGGAGAAAAAGGGCCCGAGGAAGAAAAACGAAACACGTGGGCTTGAGAGAATTTGGTGTTGAAGGTAGGCACCATTCCTATGATCAACACAAATATAAAAAATAGTCATCTCAGAATAGAAAACCTGTTTAAGTCAATCTTTACAAAGGTTCCTAATACCTCTATTTATCTCAATGATGAATCAGTCATTATTGAACATAATGATCAATCCAACCCAGACGCTGCATCAATAGAAATCATTAAATTAGAAGAAGTTTATAAAGTCTCATATTGGGATGGGTATTCTCTGGCCGAAGAGGAAACTGAGAAAGACCTCAACAAGGCTTTAAAAATATTTAAAAGATTTTCTAAAAAAATGGCTAAGAATTTAGTGAAATTCAGTAACTAATTAGGTTATCTTTTAGGTAGAGTGCCCATATGCTTGGCAATAATACCAAGCATAATTTCATCAGCGCCACCGCCAATAGATGTCAATCTTCCATCCCTAAACGCTCTTGATACTGGCGTATCCCACATATAGCCCATACCACCCCAGTACTGAAGACAACTATCTGTAACCTCTCTACCAAGCCTTCCAGCTTTTAACTTCATCATTGATGCTTTCATGGTTACGTCTTGCCCATTAATGTATTCTTCTGTAGCGCTATAAACTAGCGCCCTTAAAAGCTCTACTTCTGTTTGCAGTTCAGCTAGTCTGAAGTGAACCACTTGGTTATCAAGGATCGATTTACCGAATGCTTTTCTTTGACTTGTGTACTTAATAGTATCTTTTATAACTTGGTCTAACATTTTTAAAGCTCCAGCAGCACCAAAAATTCTTTCCTCTTGAAATTGCTCCATTTGGTACCTGAATCCATTACCTTCCTCGCCAATCAAATATCTTTGTGGCACTCTCACGTCGTCAAAAAATATTTGAGCAGTATCAGATGATCTCATTCCTAACTTATTAAATTTTTCAGAAAGGGTAATTCCAGGCAAGTCCATCGGAACAACTATTAAGGATTTATTGCTATGAGGGCTACTGTCTGATGTATTAGCAAGCAGACAAATAAAATCAGCCTGGGTGGAGTTAGTAATCCACATCTTTGTACCATTAATTATATAGTCGTTCCCATCCTTTATTGCTGAAGTTTTAATTGCTGATACATCTGAGCCAGCGGTTGGCTCACTTACAGCAATCGAACAAACCATATCTCCAGAGACAGCTGGAGCTAAAAAATCTTGCCTTAACTGGTCATTTCCATATTTAGCAAGGGCAGGTGTCGCCATATCTGTTTGAACACCTATTGCCATAGAGACCCCACCACTTGAAATAAGTCCAAGCTCCTCAGCAAATACTACTTGATAACTGTAATCTAGACCCATTCCGCCAAACTCTGTTGGTTTAGAGATTCCTAATAGACCAAGATCTCCCATCTTTTTAAAGAGGTCATGCGCAGGAAAAATACCTTCTTGCTCCCAAGTATCTGTGTGAGGATTAATTTCTTTTTCTATGAAAGCTGAAACAGTTTCACGAATTGCTAAATGTTCTTTATTTAAAATCATTCCTTATTATATATAAAATATTAATATATAAGTAACTATATAATGTGCGGTAAGGCATATAATTATAGCTATGTCCAAGTCACAATATATAAATATTTTTTTTTTTATAATACTACTTTCATCTTGTGGTGGGAGCGGAGGAGAATCAAGTCAAGATGATCCAAGTCCTGCTAATATTATAATTACTCACTCGGCACTGCCATCTCAGATCTTTTCATATCAACCCATTGAATTAAATATTTCCTCTAACTATCCAGCCTGTTCATTTTCTATATCAAGCTCGTCAATTTTTTGGGAGGAGTCATCAGGAAATAACTTTAAATTCAATGCTCCAATAACTTTTCAAGATCAAGAAAATTTTTCTATTAGTGTTAATTCGCTTAGCTCCTCCAATTGTCCATCTGGACAAAAAAATATAGAGCTCATCGTAAACAGACTCAATACAAAATATTCTGCTGAGCCTTCAAACGCCTCTGATCTTTTGACTGATTTCTATCATATAGCTGATATTGGTTTTGGAGGTATAAACATAACTGAGAGATTCTCAGCAACAATTTGTTACCCAACACCAGATGATTGTGTTACTCGTGAAAATGAACTTTTTGGTCAAGATGCTCACAATATGGCTACTGGTGATTTTAATAATGATGGATTTGAGGATCTTGTAGTGGCGTGGGCTATTTTCCCTCATACAATCGAAGAATCACAAAAAATAGATGCACCTATTAATATATATCTCAACGATGGTTATGGTCACTTATCCGAAGATACTTCTATCTATTCATCAGGAGTCAATCCAACGCATCCTTTTGCATATCGACTTGCAATCGCAGATTTTAATGGTGATGGCATTGATGATATTTTTGCAGGCTCTATGGGTAAACAGGTCAGGCTAGAGGATGATAGTCAAAGTTATATTAGTCCATATCCTCACTTACTATTGCTCAGCAATGAAAATGGACAGTTTGATGATAAGAGCTCAAATATAGAAGATATGAATAACGGAGAAGGTCAAAAGTGTGGCTTTGCTCATGATGCTAGTTCAGGAGATTTCGATTCAGATGGAGATTTTGATCTGTTTGCCTGCAACCTATTACTTGTTAACGACGGGACCGGTAATTTTACAATAGATGAGTATATAAATTTAGAATGGCATTACAGTCATATGAGCCCAATGAGCAGCTTGGTTGCAGATTTAAATAACGATGGGTTTGATGATTTAATATTTTGGAATTTTGATAACAGATTTCTTTTCGATACCATCCCCGAAGAGGGAACAATTCTTTTAAGCAACAATACAGCCAACGTATCTGCATGGAAGGAGATCGATCTTCCAAAAGGGCCATTTGAAATCAATCATAATAAGTATAATCATGCGGCAGCAGGTGATCTCAATGGAGATGGCTTCAAGGATATTGTTGTAGCAATAACAAGAGATGATCCATATTATGAGGGAGCATATGTTCAGGTTTTAATTAATGATCAAACAGGATTATTAATAGACGAGACTTCCGCTAGGTTTGTTAATCAAGTTAGATTAGAAAAACACCATGGTGAAGGGAATATTTATTTAAGAGATCTAGATGGTGATGGAGATCTAGATTTGTTTCATTCAACAAGAGATTTTGCGACGTCAATATCTGGTGCCCACATTGCAATTAATGATGGGAGGGGAAATTTTATTTCAAATGAACTGGTTCTACCATCAAGACCTTTATCAAATACTGGATGGAGTACATCTGGCGGGTTGATGAAAGGAGTTCCAATTAATCTTGATAAGAAGGGCTGCCTTGATCTAATCTCTGCATCAGACTCATGGAGCAATGAGAACGAGGTAAACAATTATCTTTTTAGTATTATTAGTACAGACTGCTCTTTTTAAATTTGGTGCCCTATACCTGAATCAAATAGCCACTCCAAGGAGCACAATTTTTTTTAAAAGAACCCTTGTATATTTTATTATATGTGATCTATATTAATACATAAAATACATAAAATATATGAATATATCTCCATCAAAAAAATTCCTAGCAATTTTACTTAGCTCTTTAATAATCAATGCCTGTGGAGGTGGAGGTGGAGGTGGCTTTGCTTCTCCGCCCACTGTCTCTTTATCTGCAAGTGTCTCTTCAGTTGAAACTGACACAGAATTTACTTTAAATTGGTCCTCAACCAATGCCGCTAGTTGCTCCGCGTCGCGAGATTGGACAGGCATTATTGGAACTTCAGGAGCACAAGCTATTTCAGAGAACTCCTCCGGCACTAAAATTTATAATATTTCTTGTACTGGTGATGGCGGCACTGCATCCGATTCAGTTTCAGTAGAGATCACTGATCCTCCAGTTCCTACAGCCTCTATTTTTGCCAATGTTTCTTCTGTTGAAATTAATAATTCATTTACTTTAACTTGGTCCTCAACCAATACAGATACTTGTTCTGCATCAGATGATTGGTCAGATTTGATCGATATCTCAGGATCTAAATCAATCACTGAAACCGAAGCAGGTAATAAAATCTATACTATTACTTGTATTGGATCTGTTGGAAGTGCAACTGACTCAGCCACCGTTACTGTTAACCCAATAGAATCTAACACAGCTTTATATGGTTATGCCATAGATGGATATATTTCAGGCGCCAATATATTCGTTGATCAAAACTTTAACTTTACACAAGACGATGGTGAATATACTGCTGTAACAAATACAGATGGTTCTTTTAGTATTGAAACTAATGATGAAGCAATACTTGCCTGCTTGAAAAAGCGACCTATTGTAGCTGATGTACCGGTTGGAGCTGAAGATTCAACCCTTGGAGGCGTTACCGAAGCCTATCAAATGATACTGCCATCGATTGAAGATGCTGGCACTAATACAATTGTAATTTCTCCTTTCACCTCTCTTTTTGCTGAAGCCATTATTACAGGAAAAAATAATTCAAACTTAACTGAAGATCTTACAGTAGCAGAAGGATGCCAAAGTGAAGGTGAGGCTGTGGCTTCTAAAATAACTTCTAGGATTAATGAACTTAAAGATTCAATTGAAACAAACTTTGGTGTTACTTACGATGAACTTCTTGGAGACTTTATAAATAATGAGTCTAACGAGAAAGTAACAGAAGAGGTGGCACAAAAAATTGCATCATTTTTTCCATACCTTCAAATTATAGATAGTCAAGTTTCAGATTATTTATCAGAGACGTTCAACAAAGAAATAAGAGCAAATGTTTCTTTAGCAGAAGAATCTCTAGCAATTATTTTTAGTGACGAAGATTATGAAAAACTTCCTTTAAATTTTTACAGTAACTATAGTACAGAGCCGAATTCAAATGATTGGTATAGAAATGAGAATATTGAAGCAAGTGGATCTTTTATTTCTAAAGATGGAGTACTTTCAAGAGAAGATTGCAGTGAAACTGATACCGCCCTATGTAATGTAAGCGAGCTAACACTTAAAAATATAGCAAATACATCAACTCTGTATAGAAAAACTTCATCATTTAATAAAAACACTCCGATAAATTTTGATAATCTTGGTATAACGAATGGGAATCTAAGTGTTAGTGCACAGTTATCAAGTGCATGGCGAGATGGTTCTGCAAATTGGGATGATACAGGGTCCAGAGAAAGAGAATGTCAAAAAGCTGAAGATATTCAATTTAGCAATTCAGTTTCATCTGAGATCAGCACTAACTTTCATTATAATAACTACTCTCAAGGCTTTGAAAAAGCTGACTGTGATGATGTTCGGCATTACTATACCCCAATACTAAACGCATCTACTTTTCTTATGGATGGTTCTGGAACTGGCATAGGAGCGCAATATTATATTTTTGATATATTACGTTCAGGAATATCATCGAACTTACCATATGATTTTATTGACAATAGTGTAAATATTAATCCGGAGCTCATTGTCCAGGATGTTGCCAATTTACCAAGAATGTTTAAAGATTTAGATGCTATAAGGTCATTATTTAAAGGTGATGACTATATACTTTTTGGATACGATAAAGAAAGTTCACTTAATGCATATTTTGAAGCTGGCACTAATCCAAGTAATGATATGTTTTGGGATTTATCGTCAGGTTTTGATAATGCTCCAGACAGAATATACGGGCAAGATGCTAGAACTGCATTTTTTAATAGATTAAAAGAAAATCCAAACCTAGGTGAGAGTTTTTATGGGACTAATGCTCCTCAAAATACTTCTATTATTGGAAGAATTGCTAACTCATATATAGAAATAAGTGATTATTCAGAAAGTGAAGAAATAAAACTACAGATAACACCAACATATGACTACACCAATAAAACCCTTGATTATTCTTTAACAAGTTCACTGGACTTAGAAAATATTCAAAACTTTATTGAAAATAGCATTAACGGAAATCCGCTTAATGCAAAAATTTGGTTTAATCCAGATGGATCAATCAATTCATCTGTACCAATAAAATTATCATTATTTCAAGGTGCTGATAATTTGGTGGATAGTGGAGAGGGATACTTTACTATTTCTTTTGATCTAGAAGTTGCCTCAAATTCTGGTGGAAATGATAACAGATATTCAGCAACTCAAACTTGGTCTTTACCAGCCGGCTCATTAATTAAAGTTAGTTATATAGAAGACTCTATAACAATATCAAAGACAATAGTTAACATTGATTTAGATCAAATCACACTTCAGGACTCTGATACAGGTGATGAATCTGATCAGTTAGATAACTTTATAATACAACCAGCCAACCTAGATTTAAAAATATTAAATTTATTAAGCAACGTCTCAAATGAGATTTCGGATATTAAATCCTTTTTTGCCGATGGAGAAATTTATACTCTTGAGCTTGATCTTAAGTCAGGCGGCCATTCGCTTGTAGCATTTGATAGAAATATTGTCGAAAAAATTACAGGCACGTTTGTTACAAAATCTAACCCGGAATATTCAATTTCTGTTAATGATATTATTCTCAAAGAAGGTAACAGTAAAGATATTTGCTTCATTAGACCAGACCAATCTTCGTTAACAGCTACAAATTTTAATCTTTCATTTGAACAAAGAGAAAGACCAGGCAAAGGAGGTCTTGAAGATGACTTCACTCTATCAAGTTCTGAAGTGGTTTTTCAGGAAGGTGATACGGAATCGTGCATTACATTTAACGCTATCCTAGATACACATTTTGATTGGGCTCATGACATATATTTAGACATATCAAATCCATCAAATGGACAATCTTTATCAAGATCTAGATTGAAAGTAACTATTCTTGATCAATATTTTCCTAATAGAATAGATTGGAGAAGAAAGTAAATAGAACTTTCATGAGCAGTTTTAAGCAGGAATATTTCTATACATTATGTAATATTTAATTGAGGGCGCATAAAAATTTTTAATTTAAGACTTAATAATAAAGGAATAAATAAATTTTCTTTTTATTTTCTTTTCTTATTAATTTTATTCTTTTCCAAGCTTATTCAAGCAGATAGCAACAAAGGCTATCTTAGGATTGAAGAGAAAAAAATGTCTGATGCATGGAACTTTCTTCCTGACCTTCCAAATTCTTTTAAAAACTCGAAAGTAAATAGTCTTGAATTTAAATATAAGTTAAATGTTATATTTTTTAAATATCAACATAATAATCTTGAGCTTGATTTAATCCGAAACACAAAGCCAAAGAATCTATCTTTGATTGCAAAGAAAGAAGATCTTGAAATCGGCCTCATGTTAAATAACTCGAATGCTATTTATATTATTACTTCAAAGCAAGTTGCAGATGAGCAGAGTTTTGATTGTTATCAATTTACCTCAATCATATTAGGGTCATGCGTTAATGCTAATTTTCAAATTTCTTCTCAAAATGCTAAATATGATGAATTAGGTAAAAATATATTAAGGATAGATGGAAATACAAAAACTCTTGGAATAGGATTTAAAAAATATATAGACAGCTTCTGGATAGATACAGTGAATTTAGAGATAAATAAAACTAGCTACAACTATGACTGGCTTTCACCAATTGAAGATATTTCTTCTCCTTTTATATTAGGTATAAACTTCAATGGAATTTTGCTTGGTGATGCCATTGAATCAGTTTTAACCAGGCTCCCACAAAGGAAAACTTGGAGCTCTAATCAATTAAATTTTGGAATCAAGCAAAAATTTATTTTTTATGATAATTTTAGTCTTATATCTGAATATGACTTCATAATTTTAGATTTCCAGGACTACATAGAGTATCAAGATACACCAAATTATAATTTTAAATACAGGTTTGGCATTGAGCTATTTAAAAATAACTTAAGCTTGGTTTTATTTGGAGATTATTATCATAATAATCTTGTTGGTTTTGAGCCTGTAACTTTTAATAAACGAACAGAGCATTATTTTGATAAGCCTTATGGCGAACTTGGATTAAATTTAATATTTAAATTTTAGTTTACTTGATTATGAATAAACTACCTTTTAAGGAATTCTTTAATTAATCTTATAAAAAGGATTATGGTGCCCCATGCCTGAGTCGAACAGGCACTCCCGAAGGAACGCGATTTTGAATCGCGCGCGTCTACCAATTCCGCCAATGGGGCTTGCTGGGCATTGTAGCTAAGTATTATCTAATTTAAAATCAGCTTCTTATGAAAACCTCAGATTTTAATTATGATCTTCCTGAAAAGCTTATTGCTAATTATCCTTTAGATCGAAAGAAGCTCTAGTAGGTTATTAGTTTATAAAGATCAGATAGACCATAAAACCTTCAGAGATGTCATAAATTATTTCAAAGAAGGAGATCTGTTGGTAGTAAACAATACTTCTGTAATTCCAGCCAGAGTCTATGGCAACAAAGAATCTGGTGGGTCTGTTGAGGTAATGCTTGAGAGAATAATGGAAGACAATAGAGCACTTGTTCAGATCCGATCAGGCAGAAGCCCCAAAATAGGAACGGTTATACATTTAGATAAATTTAAAACGGAATGCGTTGATAGGCAGGATAATTTTTTTATATTGCAGTTTGATAGATCGCCGCTAGACGTTTTCAATTCAATAGGACATGTTCCACTTCCACCATACATAAAACGTCCTGATGAGGACCTAGATAAAGATAGATACGCAACAGTTTATGAGGATAAGGATCTACAGGAATCAGTTGCAGCTCCAACGGCAGGCCTTCACTTTGATGATGAGCTCTTAAGCCATTAAAAGATCTCGGCGTGCAAATGGCAACGGTAAATCTCAGTGTGGGGGCGGGAACATTTCAACCTGTTAAGGTAGATAATATAGAAGATCATGATATCCATAGCGAATATTTAGAGGTTTCGGATGATGTTGTGGCTTTGGTTAAGGCTACAAAAAAGGCAGGCAAGAAAGTTTTTGCAGTAGGCACTACAGCAACAAGGGCTCTGGAAACAGCATTCATTGAAGATAACGAAAAGGGATATAGTGGCTATACCAAGCTCTTTATTTATCCCGGGTATACATTCAAGGCAGTTGACAGGCTGATAACAAATTTTCATTTACCGCAATCATCTTTATTAATGCTTGTATCTGCATTCATTGGCTACGACAATATGCGACATATATATAAAACTGCCGTTGAAAAAGAATATAGATTTCTTTCATATGGCGATGCGATGCTATTAGAGAAAAATGAAATTTAATGTAAAGAATGAATCGGAGTTTGCCAGAAGAGCAGAACTAGAGTTCCCTCGAGGAAGCATTCAAACACCAGCTTTATGCCGGTTGGAACGAATGGAACTGTTAAGGGTTTAACCGTAGAAGATTTAAAATCAACTGGTGCTGAGATAATTTTAGGCAACACCTATCATTTAATGCTAAGACCGGGCGATGAGAATGTGCGTGATCTGGGCGGGCTTCATAAGTTTTCTAATTGGGACAAACCTATTCTTACCGACTCTGGAGGCTTTCAAGTATGGAGCCTTGGAGATTTAGTCAAGATATCAGAAGAGGGTGTTAAGTTTAGCTCTCCATATGATGGCAGAAGATATTTATGACTCCTGAGGATTCAATCCAGATTCAAGAGAATTTAGGCTCAGATATTGTTATGGCTTTCGATGAATGCACTGATTATCCATCAACGCATGAGCAGGCTAAAAAATCTATGGAGCTCTCCATGAGATGGGCTAAAAGATGCAAGGAAGCTCATAAATCTGATTCTGCTCTATTTGGTATTGTGCAGGGTGGAATGCATGAAGACCTCAGAGAGCAGTCGCTTAATAGCTCTATGGATATAGATTTTGATGGAATAGCCCTTGGCGGGCTAAGCGTTGGCGAATCGAAGGAAGAAAAAACAAAAATACTTGCCTTCATGGCTGACAAACTACCTAAAGATAAACCTAGGTACCTGATGGGTGTTGGTAAGCCAGAGGATATAGTTGAGGCCGTAAGATATGGTATAGATATGTTTGATTGTGTTCTGCCTACAAGAAATGCAAGGAATGGCCAGTTAATAACGTCGACAGGCGTTGTAAATATAAGAAATGCTCCCTATAAGATGAGCGAAGACCCTGTAGATGAGAACTGTGACTGTAAAGTTTGTAAGGGTTATTCAAGAGCTTATTTAAATCATCTGCATAAAACGAATGAAATGCTGGGCAGTATTCTTTCGAGTTATCACAATATTTACTACTACCAGTCACTTATGAAAGGTATTAGGGAGTCTATTGAGAAGAATTTATTCGCGAAGTTTGTAAAAGACTTCTATAATATGCGAAATTTAGAAACGCCCGAAGGGCCAAACTAGGATTAGATTATGGAACCAGCTCAAGGATCATTATTATCACCATTAATATTTGTAGGTTTTTTATTTGTGTTCATGTACTTCATGATCATAAGACCACAAAACAAAAGAAATAAAGAAATAGCAGATATGGTTGCTCAGGTTGAAAAGGGCACTGAGATTATTGGCTGCAGGCGGCATACTTGGAAAAGTAACTGAAGTTAAGGATCTATATGTTTCAATTGAGATAGCATCTGGAACTGTTATCAAACTTCAAAAGAGTGCCATAGCAAATATTTTACCAAAAGGAACAATAGATTCTATCTAGTTAAATATCGTGAATAAGTTCTCAATATCCCAATACCTCATAATACTCTTTGTTGTAGTATTGGGCTTTACTTATGCACTCCCAAATCTTTACCCAACCCAGCCATCGATTCAAGTAGCTTATACAGAATCTGGTAAGTCCGCTGATCAGTTATTAATGAATGAGTTAACAAACATACTTAGAGAATACTGGCTCAGAATATGATGAGATTTTCTTAAGAGATAATAAAATTGTTATTAAGTTTTCTACCCTAGATCAACAACTTAACTCTAAAACAGTATTACAAAATAAGCTTCTTGATAGAGTTATTATTGCTCTAAACCTTGAGCCCAGTACTCCTGATTGGCTTAAAGATTTAGGCGGTAAGCCTGTGAAGCTAGGTCTTGATTTATCTGGTGGAGTTCACTTCTTACTAGAGGTCGATATCGATACTGCTAAGCAAGGCAGACTAGAACTTCTCTTGATACCTATAGAAAAACATTCAAGGAAGACAGGATTAAATTTAGTGATTCATCAATAAAAGATCTTGCATTGCACTTCACATTTCAGAGATCAAGATAGCTATAACGCTGCTCTTAAAAAATATAGAAACGATAGTCCTGGGTTAACAGGTCTCCAATATATTATTACCGAAAGACCAAGTTCAAAAACATTACTTTTAGAATATTCAGACATCGCTTTAAAAGAAATCAGAGATTATGCAGTTGGCCAAAACTTAACAACTCTAAGAAATCGAGTAAATGAGCTCGGTGTTTCAGAGCCAATTGTTCAAAGACAAGGCGCAACTAGAATTGTTGTTCAGCTTCCTGGAGTTCAAGACCCAACAGCTGCTAAGAAAATTATTGGTAAAACAGCAAACCTTGAATTTAGACTAGAGGCCAACTCAAGAACCTCTCCTTTAAGAAAAGAAGAATTTAATTTTAAAGATAACGATTACGCAACTGCATTTTTAGAAAAGGCAGTAGTGGTATCTGGTGATAGGGTAACGAATGCTAATACAGGTTTTGATGAAAGCGGCTTCTCACAAGTAAATATTTCTCTAGATATGCAGGGCGGTAGAGCTATGCAAAAGGCCACATCAGGAAATATTGGAAGAAAGCTGCAGTTCTATTCGTTGAACAAAAAAGTAAATCAGAGCTAGTAACCGACGAGAATGGAAATAACGTAATTGAACAAACTACTTATATTGAAAAAAATATTATCAGTCTTGCAACCATTCAGGCTGTCTCTTGGAACAAGTTTTAGAATTACAGGAGTTGGCAACCCTCAAGAAGCTAGTGAGTTAGCTCTTTTATTAAGAGCAGGTGCTTTGGCTGCTCCAATGAAGTTTGTGGAAGAGAGAACGGTTGGACCAAGCCTTGGAAAAGAAAATATTGAACTCGGCATGAGATCAATTATGATTGGATTTACTCTGGTTGTTATATTTATGACTCTTTACTATCAGGGTCTTTGGTATTGCCGCTAATATCTCACTATTTTTAAACCTAGTTCTTATTACTGGAATCATGTCACTCTTGGGCGCAACACTTACACTCCCTGGTATTGCAGGTATTGTTCTTACTGTTGGTATGGCGGTGGATGCGAACGTTTTAATCTTCGCTCGAATACGAGAGGAGCTTAAAGAGAAAGATCCTCAGTCAGCAATTCATGATGGTTTCTCAAGGGCCTTCGTTACTATTTTTGATGCCAACGTCACAACACTTATAGCAGCGCTGATACTCTACATAATCGGTACTGGGCCAGTTAAGGGTTTTGCAATAACACTTTCAATTGGAATTATCACCTCAATGTTCACAGCTATCATGTGCACAAGAGCCATGGTTAATTTAATCTACGGAAATAAAAACATTAAGGAATTAAAAATATAATGGATATTAGATTCCAATTCATGAAGTACAGAAAGATTGCTGCCATGGCATCTGTTGCTTTGTTTACAGTTTCTGTTCTGTCTCTTACTTTTAGAGGTCTTAGCTTGGGTCTGGACTTTAGTGGCGGTACATTAGTTGAAGTTACATATGAGACTCCGGTTGAACTTGAGTCAATTAGAAACACACTTATCGACAACGGCTATGACGATTCTCAGGTAGTCAACTTTGGAACTAACTTAGATCGTACTAATTAAAGTTGCTGATCAGAACGGCAATAGCTCGATTGGTGAAAATATTTATAACCTATTAGAATCCAATGGCTTTAGTGGTGAGCTTAAAAGAGTTGAGTTTGTAGGGCCGCAGGTTGGAGCTGAGCTAAGAGACCAGGGTGGTCTTGGTATGCTAGTAGCGCTATTTATGATTCTTTTTTATGTAGCATTCAGATTTCAATATAAATTTGCATTGGGAGCGGTATCGGCTCTTGGTCATGATGTTGTTATTATTCTTGGTCTATTCTCTATATTTGGTTGGGACTTTGATCTTACTGTGCTTGCAGCACTCCTTGCGGTTATAGGCTACTCACTTAATGACACTATAGTAGTATCGGATAGAATCAGAGAGAACTTCAGAACTCAAAGGGAGCTAGGCCCTCAAGACATGATTGACCTATCTCTGAACCAAACTCTTGGAAGAACGATCGTCACATCATTAACAACCTTGCTTGTCCTTTTTGCCTTATTTATTTTTGGCGGAGAGATGATTAAAGGCTTTAGTCTTGCATTAATCTTAGGTGTTGTTGTTGGAACCTACTCATCGATATATGTTGTTGCAAACATGCTCATGTCATTAACACTTACCCAAGAGGACTTAGCGATACCAGAGCCAGAAGGCGCTGACTTTGATGATATTCTTTAGGCTTTAAAGTAAGGCTTAACTGATTTTAAAATCGACTTATACACCTTTGGTGTAGAACAAACGAAGTGATCTCCATCAAGGTATTTTGGATCGCCATTAAAGTTACTAATCAATGCTCCAGATTCTTGAGCTATTAATAAGCCGGCCGCTACATCCCATAATCTGACATTATGCGCCCACATGCCATCCAGTCTTCCTGTGGCAATATAAGCAAGATCTAGAGCGATAGATCCTGAGTTTCTGATTGCTAGGTTTTGATTTGCTAGCTCTTTGTAAGTTTGCTCAAAATCATACACATAATCCTTTGGGACATCTTTTGAGGTTGAATAGGCTAGTATTGAATCGTCAAGACCATTTTGTTTACTGACTCTGATCTTTCCGTTGTTTAGATCAGCACCCGCGCCTTTTGAGGCAGAAAACTCTTCTCTTCTAACAGGATCAATTATTACTGCTGTTGTTGGAACTGAATCGATCATTGAGCACAAAGAAATTGCAAAGTGAGGATATCCATTTATGAAGTTTGTTTCACCATCAATAGCCTTTAAAAGCCAAGTGATATTTGAGTTGTTCACTTCTGAACCAGTTTCTGTTCCGAAAAAGTTGTCCTCAGGATAGAACCTTCTGATCTCTTCTATTACCATTTCCTCAACTCTTCTTTTTATAGCCTTAAGGTATCCCTCAGGACCACCCTTAGACGTATCGAGGCTGTGTACTTTTTTTACTGAAAACTCAAGCTCATGAGCTCCTTTTCGGGCCGCAAGTTGATTTACATTTAATAAAGCTGGTATAGACATGTCGCTATTGTAATGGAAATGGAGATAATAGGCATATGAGTTTACAAAGTAATTTAATTAATATTGTTTTAGTGGAAACATCGCATCCAGGGAACATTGGTTCGGTGGCAAGAGCTATGAAAACCATGGGTCTTTCAAGGCTTTCCTTGGTGAACCCTAGAAACTTTCCTTCGGGTGAGGCAAATGCACTTTCAGGGAATGCAACCGATGTCCTTGAAAATGCAACAGTCTTTTCATCGATAGAAGAGGCTATCAAGGACAGTACCTATGTATATGCAACCTCTTCAAGAAATAGAACTATCCAGTGGCCAACATTAAATTCTGAGACTGCAGCCGCAACTATTTGTGATCAGTCCAACAATGAGAAGGGCGTTTCAATATTATTTGGAAGGGAGGATAGGGGTCTTACCAATGAGGAGCTTCAGCTAGCCAACACCCATATCGAGATTCCTGCTAATCCTGAATACCCGGTTCTTAATTTGGCTATGTCTGCACAGATTCTATGCTATGAGATTTTTAAAGCCTCCAATAATACCGAGGCAAGAGATTGGCATGACTACCCAGAAGTTGATTCTGCTAACTTGCAGATGCTCATAGATCACTTTATTGAAACAGCAGTGAATATAGATGTAATTCATCCAGATAACCCAAAGAAAATTATTTCTAGAATAAAAAGAATGTTCAGCAGGCTCCATCCCGATGAAATGGAAGCTAGTTTTCTAAGAGGTTTTTTAGCAGCTATAAATAAGAAGATAAAATAAGTTTTTTCCCTTTGCTAATTGCTCTCGATTCCATATAATACGTTTCGCATCTAGTCCCGTTCGTCTAGAGGCCTAGGACACCGGGTTTTCATCTCGGCAACAGGGGTTCGACTCCCCTACGGGATGCCAATTTACTAAGAAGCCTACAACTGTAGGCTTTTTTTATGTCTTACGAAAATAATGTACCTACATTGATACCTTTTTGTACCTACAATTTCCATCAACTGATGTACCTACAATTTAATTAATTTGTACCTACTTAAGCTATATGGGGGCAGGAGTACCAGCCGGGTGGGGTGGGTATATATCTAGTGGTCGAATATTTTGAAAGGTTTTGGGTGTTAACTAGTTTAATAACAATATTGATTTACTTTTGATTGTGCTTGTCTAATCTCAAAATTAGCTGCATTCCTATTATTGTTATTAACCCTTGTATTGCATTGATTAATTAATTGCTGTTTTCTTTGCTCACATCTTCTTTTTTCATTTTGTGCTGCAAATCTAGCTTGTGATTGACAGTTATGATAATTGGTATTTTCTCTTGATGTGCATGTATAGTCACCGGGTCTACAACTTGCTGCTCTGTTATAACATTGTCTTGGAAGAGGAGTCATACAACTACCTCCGACATTACTACAACTCATATTACCCATGAGATTATTTGATAGACCCAATTTTCTTCTAGCTGAAGCTAGGTCATTTCTTGCATCCACACATTGATAAGAATTATATTTACTTGAGTAAGTTTGACTTGAACCAGTCATACTGCTTGATAAGGAGTCAACAAAAGCTTGTTGTACTTCTGGGCTTGAGTCCTCAAGAGCATCTCCAGCAAGAGCAACAGCACCAACAACTAATGCAGCTTTAACAGTAAATTCCAAAACATTAACAAGAAAGTTTCCAGTATTTTCTAATGCCTCTTGTCTTCTTGCAGCTCTAATTTTTGCAAGTCTTTCTTTTTCTTTTTGGTCTTTTGCTTTTAATAATGCAAGTTGATGTTGCTCTTCCTCTTTAAGCAATCTAGTAACAGTATCTATATCCTCATTAATCATGCTTTCAAATGCAAAATATAAATAGGGTGCTCCAGTTAACCAAGACTGTGTTGGCTTTTGTTTTTTATTTACCTTGGATTGATTTTTTGCAAGGTTAAGAACTTCTAATTGTTTTTTATAATCTGAAGCATATGACGGTGTATCAAGATTATATTTATGAACTAAGTATGTTCCTGAACTTATTCCATCAGCAGACAATTTATTTATAAATTTTGTGATGTCATATGCAGGGTTTTCGATTTCATCTCCAATAACACATGCTGAATAGACAATTTGCGTAAGTTTATCTTGAACTATTCTTTCATTTTTATTTGCTAATTCACATGAATCAATATTGCCTTTTTCAAAAGGTTTTAAATCAAAAAAAGATTTATAGACCACATATTCATAAAGGTTCGCATCCACTAAAAACTTATGTACTGTCTCATTATCAATTAAAGTTCTTAAAAAGGATTCACTCACATCCACTTCACCGTCTAGAACAAGAGCTGTAAGTAATTTTGTTATTCTCTCATCTTCCCCGAAGAGATTTTTTGAATATTCAAATGCTTTTTCTGGACTCTTATCAAGCAAATTACCTGAGATATGTTCTTCAGTAAGAATCCTACTTGCCCATTTATGTGTGTTGTGAAAGTTGTCTGTAAAATATTGAAAATATTTACTTAATAAATCAATCGATGCTTTCTTATCCTGAGGCATCTTAAATCCATAATACATATCATTTGCTTCACTTATGATGTGATGAAGTGTTGTTTTGTATATTAAGTATTGTGTCCTATCTCCAATCTCTGAATAAAACTCATAATCAGTTATAGAGTAATTTGGCATAGAATTTTTTAGAGATTCGAACTGACCGATATATCCATCTGCAACATTTCTACATAACTCTAGTCCTGTTTTATCATTAGTATTTAAATCATCTTCTAAATAGAAATGACATAGAGAAGCATTAAGTAAGTTTTTGTAATAAGGAAATGATGGCAGTTTTTGAATTTCTATATCAGCAAGAAAATCTAAAGCATCATCTTCAACAAAACCCTCATTAGAAAATGAGCGAAATAACATAGTATGTGCAGCAGTGTTTATATTAAATTTATCCTCCGGGGTAATAAAATTTCTTGAAATTACTTCACCGTCTCTTTCAAAAGTAATTTCTTGCTCTGAATTTGTTTTATATTTTGATAGTATTTCTGAAAGGCTTTTAAATGAAACAAGTTCATTATCGATATATAAAATTTTATCTCCCTTCTCTAAGAAAGAAACAGTTGAACTTGGTAGCACATTTAAAACTTCTTGGGAGTTTCTATTATAAAAAATACCAAGTTGTTTGGTTTTTAATGCCCCTAAAGTTTTAAAAACAGCATCATAATTGTTGTTAAGTATATATAGCTCTGCCAAAGGAACCGGACTCAAGTATCCAAGTAAAACTTTCTCATCAAGTGTTTTAATAAATTCTTCTCTTTCATCTCTTAATTCAATCTGTTTTGTTGCATAAATTGCCAATGGAATGGACTTAAAGAAATTTTCTTTAATTGATTTATGAAGAATGTTAAAAGCTTTTTTAAAGTTTTCTGAATTTAACTCTCTTACATCGCTCTTTGTTATATACGACAAGGCTATCCATTGTCGTAAATCATAGTATGGATTTTCAAGAGCTATAGTTTCAATCTCATTAATTCTATCTTGATTAAATTTATCTTCAGTCAAGAGTGATTGATATTCACTCATTAATTCAGATTGATATTGATTTATATCAGTTGACTGGGCAATAGCTCCAATAGACAAAAGTAAGGATAAAAAAATAAAAAGTTTCCTCATAACCACATCCTAAACAATGTGTTTTATTTTGACAATTGGTTATGGCATTATTAAGGGATGACTGACAGAAAGTTTAAAAAAAAATGTGAGTATAAGTTTTCAGAAATAGAATCTAAAGAATTAGACCTTGCCAATAAACAACCAGGTGCTTATGGCAGACCTTGGAAGCATGCTGATTCTATTTATAAACAAAATAATAATAAAAATGTGGTGGAGGAGTCTTATTGGAGGGGGCATAAGTGCAGAAAAAATATTGAAATTGGGAGAGGAGAAGCTCCATTTTGCGATGAGCATAAAAATAGTGAAGTGATAGCAGAATGGAAAGAACAGAAAAGATTAAAAGCTATTTACAAAAAAAAACAATACCCAAAGAAACCAAACGCTAATTATGAAGTAAGTGATAGTTCTGATTATTGGATTGGAAAATTTATCATATTTTTATTTTTTCTTCCTGCAATCCTTATTCCAGCATTAGTCTTTATTTTTTTTGATGCTGAATATAGGTCAACAGATTATGATATTGTCGGCAATTACAGTCGAAGCAGAGGTATTTTTCAATCACTTGAGTCTGCTGGCTCTTCAATTAAATCGATGCTGTACCCTAATTTATTTAAATCCTTACTTTCAATAGCTCTTATATTTCCTATATATAACCTAATTTTGGATGATGAAAATAGTTGGCCTGTAAAAATATTTAAAGCATTAGCACTACTTATTATAGGACTTCCAGTTGTTATTGGATTATATGGAATCTTAGGCTTTTTTCTTGGAATTGCTTACTCGGGCTATTGATGAAAAAACTCCTAGCTCTATTACTTCTATTCGGAATTGTTGGGTGTGCTACCACATTTAATGATGAAAAATCTAAAACAATGTTAGAAATATATAATGGAAATCCAAATATCTCCAAGGGTTTAGAAAGATATGATGATATGAAATCTTATTGGAGGGCTGAAGCAATTAATTTGCAAACAGGTGAAAAGTTATTTTATGGTTCAGATTCTTCTAATTTTGAAGCTGGTGGTGTAACTGATATAAGAAAATGGATAGTAGATATATGTGAGAATCGAGTATCTAAATGGGGAGGGATTCAAGATTCAGAAACAAGATGTGTATTGTCTAGATATCAAGATAGAGTTTATTTCAATGACTTAAGCTCATATAAGAATCTAAAAAAGATGAAGATTGCTACTGCAATGCCTGAAGATGTATTTAATAGACAAAAAAATTATATAAAATCTAGGGAAAAAAAAGAAAAAAAACAAAAAGAAATTATTCTTGCAGGACTTACCTCAAGATGTGAAAGTTTTGGATGGTCAGATACTGCAAGTATTGCTGCATGTGTTCAGCAAGAAGCCTTTAGAGATTTACAAATTGAAAAACAAAGGCATGAAATAAAGGTATTAGAACAAAAATTATCGTCAACTAGTTCACATGTAGCTGACGAGGAACCTTTATTTTTAATGTTTTTAAATGCTTATGCTGAATCAAAAAAAGCTGAGAGTATGAACAAAATGAAAAAAGATATTATTGCACTTAAATCGAAATCAACTTATTCGGGAAGCTCGGCTGAGTCAGCATTAAAATCTCTTTATAGAGATAATGATTAATATGAAGAAACTCATAGCTCTATTACTTCTATCGCCTTTGGTGGCTAGTGGTGAGATTGAAAGTCTCTATGATTACTTTGATAAAAATCCTTATGCATCCAATGAATCAGAGTTAGACCTTTTTGTTTATAGTTCGGATAAGTGTAGTGCTATAACTTTCTTGAGTATCGGTGGTGATAACCCAGAAGTTGAAGATGTTGGTGATATGTTTATGAACCAATCTTATTCAATTAGAAAAATAAAATCACCAAATGTAGATATGGATACTAGATGGCGTAATACTCAAGATTCAATTCAGACTTACTTTAAACAATACGAAGCTCACTTTTTAGATTTTAGAAACAGAACTCAAAGTGAAGAGCTGTTCTCTGAATTAATGAAATCAGATTTAAAGTTTTGTCTTGAAATTCTAACAGCTATGACAACATCACAAGAAGAATAAAGAGGAGAGATTATGGAGATTCTTAAATATATCTTTGTTATTTTTATAGCTTCACCTTTTATTGGATTTATTTTCTTTGGTAGCTTAATGGCTATGCTTGATTTCATCTTGAAGGAAAAGTTTCATAATTTTATGGATAAGGTTAATCCTTTAAAAAACACATCAACTAAAACAAAAATAATTAGTATCTACATTCTATTTGTTTTTATAGGTTTAATATTTTTTATTAATGCAACTGGGTAGATATTACTTATTTGACAAAATATTATGGCATTATTGAGATATGAATAAACTTATTATGCTTCTTCTTTTCTCTATAACCACTAATGCTTATGCTCTTCCAGATTGCCATAGTGGCACTATCAAGATCGGGGACAAATGTTTTGGTGCTTACACTTTTGCCAATGGAGACAAGTACGTCGGTGAGTTTAAAGATGACAAAGCACATGGCCAAGGTACTTATACTTGGGGCAATCAAGGCAAATGGGCTGGAGACAAGTACGTCGGTGAGTTTAAAGATGGCAAAAAACATGGCCAAGGTACTTTAACTGTTGGCAATCAAAGCCAATGGGCTGGATCCGAGTACGTCGGTGAGTATAAAGATGACAAAAAACATGGCGAAGGTACTCACACTTATGCCACTGGAAACAAGTACGTTGGTGAGTGGAAAGATGACATGAGACATGGCCAAGGTACTTACACTTATGCCGATGGAAACAAATACGTCGGTGAGTTTAAAGATGGCAATAGACATGGCCAAGGTACTTACACTTTTGCCGATGGAGACAAATTCGTCGGTGAGTTTAAAGATGGCAATAGACATGGCCAAGGTACTTACACTTTTGCCGATGGAGAACAGCTGACAGGCTATTATTTAAATGATAAATACATACCTACTACCTGCAAAAACATGGGGTTGGTTAAAGGAAGTTCAGAATTTGGTCAATGCATTATTACGTTAATTAATAAACTATAGTTAATGAAAAAACTCTTAGCTCTATTACTTCTATCGCCTTTGGTACTTGTAAGCTGCTCTCCTAAACAATATAACTATGAATGTTTAAATGGATTGTATGAAGTAAGTATTGATGATACTAAAGAAGTTCTCAGTGTTAATTTTAGAAGTGAAACTCTTGTATATAAAGTGCCTATATATAGTGTAGACAAAAGAACTAGTGGGTCTACTGTCTATAAATATTACTTCACAGTTGGTAAAACTAAAAGATTTTTTTCATTCTACGAATCTGATAAAGAAATGTTTTTAAGTGTGTCAGAATGTACAAAAGTTTAAAAACCTGATGGAAGAAATAAAAAAACTCCTAGCTCTATCACTTCTATTCGTAATTGTTGGTTGCTTATAAATATTAATATTTTTTAAATTTGGATTTTAATCAAAAATATAATCTTTATTATTAGGATTTTGATTTCTTACCATTACACATATTTCAGCATTAGCATCTAATAATTCTAAAAACTTTTCATCTGAATTAATTCTATTTATTTCATCTTGTATCAACTTTATCTCATTGCTAATATCAGCCTCAACTGCTTCATTGGTTAGTTTGAAATGAATCTCTGAAGCCCTAGTAGCAAAATAAAAAGCATTGTCTTTGTATTCACCTGACAATCTAGACATTTCGTTTACATCATCTAAGCCTGTAATAGCTTTTCCATACATAAGGCCAGCCTCCATATTGGAATACATAACAGAGAAATTTGCGGCACATTGTTTCAATGTTCTTATATACACAGGAGCGATAGATTTTGAATCCTCAGATGATGGTAATAAGTCCTCCTCCATTAACCAAAAGCCTATACTGTGCTTTTCCATTAATTTTTTGTCAGATACTTCTTCTGAAAGCTGAGATGAAAAAATATCCTTAAACTCCTCTAGGCTAAGAGTTACTTCTGGGTCAGCTTTCAGTAATTCTTTATATTTTTCTTTAAACCATTCATTAGTACCGGGTTCTGGAGGACTGCAAGAAGTAATAAAAAAGACGAGAATTAATAGAAAGTATTTCATTACTTAATTAAACTTATCTTTAACAGGCGTAAGATAAGCTATTGCTAAGATAGCTCCATGACTTAGTGCTTCTAATGCGGTCATATGAAAACCTAACTCACTAACAACAACAAAAGAACCGTTAGATGAATCAATCAGCCCTACAAGAACGACTGTTGATAGAACTCCAATAAGTAACTCTCTACTCCATTTAACAAAGAAAAATAACAAAGGACCTGTGGCAATTGCAGCCACCGCAAAAGCCATCATTGCATAAATACTCCAACTATTAACTACACTTTTAGATGACTCTTCAATAGCAGCATTCAAGTCAGTGTTTGAGTTAATAAGTGACTGGTCATCTATAAAAAGAAAACTAATAAAAATCATAAAATTCACTACAACTAATATTCTAAATATCTTTACTATGTCCATCAGCATTCCTAAAGTTTGTTAAATTAATATTAAACAATGTGTTTTATTTTGACAAACTAAATTAAGTTTGTCTCTTGCATCTCTGGTTCTTGCAAATCAAAGCTACTCATACACATTTTCTCTGACTGCTTCATTGCATTAGACATTCCTTTTATAGTGAAACTCATATCTTCCATGGGAGAGGCATGGTTGAACTTGATATCAAATGTTTCTGCGTATCTAAAAGAAGGGAAGTACATAAGCTTTAAGACATAATCAATATCAGAACCTTCACCGATTATATTACCAACCTTTAAAACTATATCTTTTGACTTACCTCTATTAACTAGTCATGGTTGCTTTGATACGGTCGATCTACTGAATAGTTAGTTTTTCCAACTGGTGTCGTTACTGTTGGCTCAGAGGTAACACAAAAGGGTCTAGCCATTTCTAGATATAAATTAGATTCAGGTGATCGTCTCCAGTTTTATGCATGATGAGATTTTCATTTGAATAAGCATCTATGCCCCAACCATCTATGGTTCTTATATCCCATTCTGCTGTGAGAAATGAAGATGAGATTGATAGGAGGAGGATAAACTTACGATGCGGATACACAAAAGCCCCGGAGAACGGACCGTAATGCAACATCTTCTTGTCTAAAATAATCTCATCTTCATAGGTAAACAAACCTGCTTTCTTTTTAAATAATTTTTTTATGCCTAGATATAGACCAAGAACAACTAATCCAACAATGACATACCCAATAACTTCTTCCATTTGTAACTCCTATAAAAAATGTTTCGTTACTCCTTCAACGAACCAAATTAGGATTTGTTACAAATTAATTTAACAACTACAGAAAATATGGTTTTTAACTTCTCTTGATGCAAAGATTGGGTCAACAGATTCAATGATAGCCAAGTCAACAAAGTAATTTCTATCTGCTCTTGGGGCATTGATATTGTTATTAACAAAGAAATCTTTGTTAGCTTCATAAAGGGCATACATAACTTGGTATCTATCTACACCTAATTCATTAGCTATCTGGGATGCGGTACTCCATAGAGTCTCCATATCTGAACCAGCAACAAACATTGGTTCAGGCTCTTCAATAATTTCTTCTACAACAACTGGAGCAGGTTCTTCATATGCTATTTGTACTGGAGCAACTGGTTCTAGTATTTCAGCAGGGGAGTTCACAAAGGTAAAAGCTATGACAGCTAAACTTGCTGCAACTGCAAAACCTATAAAGGGTTTGAAAGTTATAGAGGAAACATTAGAAGGCTTTTCAAGTTGCTGATCAATAAAAGCATCTATCTTCTGATCAAGCTCTTTAGCTTTCTCTCCACCAAAGAATCCTTCTAGCATAGACTCTGAAACTAATAGGCTCTCATAGAACTTGGTTGCTTCTTCTGAAGCTTCAACTAGTCCTTTGAGTTCAGGAGAACTCTCAAGAGTTGCACCATCATCCATCAGTTCAATTATTTGTATTTGTGTTTCTTCATTCATAATTTTCTACCTATGCAGTTGGCAAGTTGTATCCTTGCTCTGTTTGCTTTTACTCTTAAATTTGCCATGCTGATATCGCTGACAACTTCTTGAATCTCTGTATAACTGTGACCAGCTCCAAGCATGGCTAGTATGGTTCTATCTGTTTCATCAAAACTCTCAAGACAACTAAGCATCTCTTGATATGCAACAGCATCCTCTTGAAAACCTTCACTTCTTACTGGAATATTATTTGCTTCGATTGATACCAATGGCATCTTTTGTTTCTTCCGATAGCCATCTATAAAGTCATTTCATAAAATCTTCTTTGCATATGCCATTGGCTGGTCAGAATCCATAAGCTTATCTTGATTTTTTATAAGCTTTACCATGGTGGATTGAATTAAATCCAATGCATCATCTGGTCATTATTACTAAGTGTCATGGCATAACCCATGAGTTTTTTACTGATATGTTTGATTAATTCTTTGAAGGGCATCTCTATTCTATTCTTGCACACTTTATTATTAGAATGTTTAAGCACAATAGAATTAGACTGCTTAATTACAGTATCAGTATTAACCTTTGCCAATGCCTCCATATACTCTATAACGAAGCAGAATGGAAAATGTTACAAATTATTTTATATATTTTATTTTGATAATTGGTTATGGCATTATTGAAATATGAAAACAGTAGAAGAGCCACTAAATACAATAGGAACAATTTTTATAGTGGTTGGGATTCTTACAGGAATCCTTTGTATACTTTTTTCTATACTAGAAAAAGAACTCTTTTATCTTCTAATTGGATTAAGTGCATTATTTAGCGGTTTAGTCTCAGGATATTTATTTAAAGGTATTTCCAATATTATTGATTTGCTCTTCTCATTAAATAGTACTCTCAAAAATCAGTCTTATAATCTTGTTACTCAGAATTCCCTCAATAGCAAAGAAGCTTTAGTAAATAAAAAACAAAAGGAATCTAAAGAAAATTCCTCTTCTTCATCTAAGAAAAAAAGTTTTGTAGAAAATTTAGAAGAAACCCCATCTAAATATAAAGATCCTAACAATAATCTTAAAAAAAACCCTGCTGCATCTAAGGATAGAAGTTGGGCTGAAATATCAGATAGTATGAAGAAGGAATAAAAAACTCTCAGCTCTATTTCTTCTTTTTTATCATTGCTGCTTGTAACATTGGCGTAATACTATCTCTTATTAAGGTTTTTTATTTGATTAATTTGATGCCAATTAAAATAATTATCAGCTCGGAAATAAACATAGCAAGATAGAAGGAGCTCGGCAATCCATTTATTGCAATATTTACTAATCTCATTACAGCAAAGCCTGACATAAAAATGATAATGCTCCATATAGCTGGCCTTTGAATTTTTTCAATGAACCCGGCAATAATCCATACAATAGCAATGAATAAATACAAGCCATAGCTATCAAATTTAGTTACATATATTAAAGCTAAGGCTGTAAAAAATAGATATAAGGATTTAATCACTTGAACTTAGTTAGAGATCGTCAGATACAGGGCCTCAACCTTTTCTCTAGCCCAGGGCGTCTTTCTTAGAAATTTTAATGATGACTTAATAGAGGGGTTGCTCTTAAAGCAGTTGATATCAATTTGTTTGGAAAGAGCTGCCCATCCATAGTAGTCAACAAGGCTTGTAACTATCTTTTCTAATGTAATTCCATGCAATGGATTATTTTTCTGTTCATGTGCCATGAGGCATCATAACATTCAGAATTTAAATCTCTTCCTATGTATAATAGGGCAACTATCAATTAATAAATTTTATGAAAATTATACTTATTATTTTAAGTCTCCTTGTCTTAGCATCCTGCAATATACCTATTGTACCTTTCATTTAGATCTAAAAATTATATGTGTTTTTAATATTTGACATGCTCTTACTAAATGAGAGAATAAATATTCAATTACATAATTGGGAGAATTATGAAAAACATATTTAATTTTATTTTACCTTTGGTATTTATTGTCAGTTGCTCTATGGAGGAGTCCGAGCGATGCATCAACGAAACTGTTGAGGATAGACTTTCAAAGGTCTATTACACCGAATTTATGCCATGCACGGCAGGACCAGATTATACATCTGAGAATATGACAAGCATGATCGCTGAATGGCAAAAGCTGCTTACCAATGAAAATCTTCAAGGTGTCTGGGGTTACGCGCCAGCTGTAGCTACAAACTCTTTTCCAGATAACGGTTGGTGGGAAATCCAGTGGGGATCAAAAGAAGAGGCTCAAGAGGCATGGTCAGAATGGTCTCAAAATAAAGAAGCTGCTGCATGGAATGAAAAGTACGCATCTGTGCTTCAGTGCGATGAATCACTCATAAATGGTTTCGAGAGCGTTTTTCCTATAGCTTCTGCTCAATATAGCGAGCTTCCTGATTCAGGATACTTCTATGGTGAGGTTCATATCTGTGAGTTGAATGATGGCTCTACACAAGAAGAAGCAATAAGTTTCCTTTCAGGTTTTACAGATGCAGTCTCTAATGCAGATTATTCAGATACTTCGTATCACTTAGGAAATTATTTCAATGTTGATGGAAGTGGTGGTTTTCTTTGGGCTAATTTTACAAATAGCGAGGAGTCAATGAACAAAGCAAATAATTCATTTGAGGCAAGCGTTAGGGAAACAATGTTCCCAATATTTAGCACATTTGCATCCTGTGGCGAGGTTCCTGACTTGTATCATGGGTTCACTTTATATAATGCAGATGATAAAGATTTCATGCCTACGTTCCCATCCAATTAAGGAGAGCTAAATGAAAAAATTATTATTACTAACCATGCTGATGCCATCATTTCTGATGGCCATGCATCACAAGTCTGAACCTATAATTTTTTATCTAGATATGGATATTGCTGAGGGTAAATCTGATAGCGTTCAAGGCTTCGTAGACTATCTAGTAAAAACAGTAAAAAAAACGGAACCTAAGACTATGTATTATAAGTACTGGATCTCAGAGGACAAAACAAAAGTATCTTTAATGGAGGTCTATCATAGCAATGAGGATGCTTTATTTCATATGGATGCATTCGACAAAGCCTCGCATAAACAAAAGTTCATTGACACATTTGTCATCACTAATTTTCAAGTGATGGGAGATACCAGCGATGAGCTCAAGGAGGCCATGTCGGCTTTCACCCAGGACCACAGGACCTTAATAAACGGTTTTAAAAGGTAAGATTGTTAAATCGATGAGGGCCTATTTACTTAGGCCTTCACACATATGCCTAGCTTCTAAAAGGTATTTATTTTTTAAGTTAGGGCTTACAGATTCCAATTGATAGTTTCTGTTCATTAAATCAAGAATTTTATAAATAAACTTCATTTCATTTTTCCTATCCCAATTCCATAAAGTATCCAGATCGATTAAGTAGAAGGTATTATTTTCTGAGCTTGTTTTCAATTGATGTAATAGCTCTTTTAATTCTAGATCATCACTACTTTCATTAAATATAACCAGCCTTTCTCTTTTAGATTCGTCAGTTTTTAATATTTGTATTAAGGCATCATTGATACATGCAGATTGTTCTTTTGAGGTATCTGCCTGCGAATTGAGCGCAATGGATACGATTGCTAATGCTTTGATATATTTATTCATTAGGCAATCTTAATATAAAAATAAATTAATGTATGATGATTAATCTAATTTTTAAAAAGGTGAAGTATGGAAAAAGTATTAGTAACTGGTGCGACTGGGTTTATCGGTCTTCATTGTATACAACAGCTTCTTGAGCAAGGCTATGCAGTTAATGGAAGTCTGCGTTCAATGCAAAGAGAGTCTGAAGTAAGACAGTCACTTGAAAAGCATAATACTTCTTGTGAAAACCTTACTCTATTTCCTGTTGATTTAATGAGCGATGAGGGTTGGGATGAGGCTATGTCCGGCTGTGATTACCTTCTGCATGTCGCGTCACCATTTGTACTTTCAAATGAAACCGAAGAGTTTTTTGTTAAGCCTGCTGTAGAAGGCGCATTAAGGGCTTTAAAATTTGCTGACAAGCACGATATTAAAAAAGTGGTGTTAACTTCATCCTTTGCTGCTGTCGGTGATACTTTTGATGGCACTACAAGTTTTAATGAAACCCATTGGTCAGATACTTCTAATGACAAAATGACTTTCTATTCCAAGAGCAAGACTTTAGCCGAAAGAGCTGCATGGGATTATGTAAAGGACAATGATGTAAGTTATAAATTAACTGTAATTAATCCTGTTGGAGTTCTAGGGCCATCATTGTCAGATGATGTTGGCATTTCTAATTCAATGGTCCTAAGAATGCTTAACGGCTCCATGCCAGCTCTTGCAAAAATTCATATAGGTATTGTGGATGTAAGGGATGTTGCTAAGGCTCACATATTAGCTATGAAAAATACAGAGTCGGATGGCGAAAGGTTTATTGTTTCTGAAAAAGAGATGTGGATGAGTGATATCGCCAATGTCCTGAATGCTAATGGATACAAAGCTCCTGAAAAAAATATGCCAAACCTTTTATTAAAAGTAATGGCTTTGTTTAAAAGTGACTTAAAAACTATTTCTAAAATGGCTGGGAAGCAAAGGGACTGCAATACAACTAAGGCAAAAGATGTGCTTGGATGGAACCCTATTGCTGCAGAAGAATCTATCTTAGCCGCTGCAAAACAAATTGTTGATTACGATTTGATTTAAATTATTCCTGGAATAATAGCCTTTCTATTTTTAGGATAGTTTCCAAATTTTTCTTGGTACCATTTATGGTGTGCTATAGCCCTTGGGAAAAGGTTAGCTATTGTCCAAAGTAAAAAAACTAATCCAGAAATACTCCAGGTTAATATTGCCCAACCAATCCACTCTATGATTTCTCCAAAATAGTTAGGGGAAGATACATACTTATGAAGGAATTTATTAGGCAAATGATAGCCTGGTCCCATTTTCTTTCTTAGGCCTACAATTAAATAATCTGATCTGATATTAATAAACATACCAATAAAAAATAAAGACAAGCCTACAATAAAGGTATCAGATGAAAGCCAATCAGAAGAGTAACTCGTAAAATAAAATATACCAAAGGCCTGGATACTAACATTCACTAGATTAAAACAGAATGCCGATACAGCTATGCTTATTGGCATTTTTGGGTTCGTCATATCAATCACAAATGGATAAATAAATGTTCTATGAGTGTAATGCGTTAACCAAATCATCAAGAATACTTCATGGACTAAATCTAGGTCATTCCTAACTATTAAACCAAATATGATCATCAATATAACGCAAGGCGATTCCATAATAACCCAACCAGCTCTTGCTGAAATATTTGTTCCCCAGCCTTCCTCTATGTGCCTGCCATAAGGTGCATTATTAAAAAAAAGGTAAATAAATGTAGCGATAGCCACAAGGACCCAAAAAATAATAAATATATTAAATAAACTCATAGGAGCACATAAACTTTATAAATATTAATAAGTTTACAGATATAGAAGTTAAACATAAACTGTAGATATTGATTTTGGGGAGAATTTCATGAAAGAATATGATTTTATAATTTTAGGTGCCGGCTCCGCAGGTTGTGTTCTAGCCAACAGGCTAAGTTCAAACCCTCACTTTAATGTATGTTTAATTGAAGCAGGATCAAGAGATACCGATGTAAGACTTCATGTTCCCCTGGGCTTTGCATTCCTTGGAGCGGGAAGTAAATACAGCTGGAATTACAATACAGAACCTCAAAAAGAGTTCGCAAAAGTAAAAGTAACCGAGCCTGCCAAGGCTATGGTAGATTCATCAGGCGGCGTCCATGAGGTTGAATCTGAAAGTGAGGAATATAGAAGAGGGTATCAGCCAAGAGGCAAAACACTGGGCGGCTCTAGTTCAATCAATGCAATGTTATATGTTAGAGGTCACAAGTGGGATTATGATCATTGGTCTGAGCTTGGAAATAATGGTTGGTCATATGATGAGATCCTGCCTTACTTTAAGAAAGCTGAGCATAACGAAATTCATCAAAATGATTTCCATGGCCAGGATGGTCCCTTAAATGTAGCTAATATTCGTCACAAAAATAAACCTGTAGACGATTTTGTTGAAACAGGGTCATCGGTTTTTGGTTTTAATGAAGATTTTAATGGCGAAAGCCAAGAGGGCATTGGGTATTATCAAACTACTCAAAAAAACGGTAAGAGATGTAGTGCTGCTAAGGCATATTTAGTCCCCGCATTGGAGAGAGAAAACTTGACAGTTTTAACTGATACTAATGTAAATAAAATTTTGGTAAATGATAGTAGGGCCACCGGTGTGTCATGTATTGGAGAGGATGGCAATGAATTCACACTTAATGCTACTAAAGAAGTTTTATTATCATCGGGCGCTTTTGGTTCTCCTCAGGTATTACTTAGATCTGGAATTGGGCCAGAGCAAGAGATTACAAAGCACGGTATTGAACACAAAGTTGATTTACCTGGTGTTGGGAAGAATCTTCAAGATCACATAGATTATTTATCTGTTCATAAATATAAGTCTCTTAATTTATTTGGTTTTTCTTTAGGAACAATTTTCTTAAAGTATCCCTACGAGCTTGTTAAATACCTTCTTATAAAGACTGGAATGTTTACCTCAACCGTCGCTGAGGCTGGTGGTTTTATTAGATCAAGAAATGATATTACAGTTCCTGATATTCAACTCCATTTTGCACCAGGGATGGTTGTCGATCATGGAAGAGAAAGTGTTTGGGGCACTGGATTAAGTTGTCATACTTGCTTACTTAGACCCAAATCTAGAGGGGAGGTTACGCTTCAATCCGCAGATCCAACAGATGATCCAAAAATAGATCCGAAATTCTTATCTCATCCAGATGATATGAGAGATATGGTTGCTGGGTATAAAAAAATGATGAAAGTTATGAATAAAGAACCTTTATCTAAATACACAAGCGGTCATGTTCAAAGACCTGTCGACTTAGATAATGATGAAGACATTGAGCAGGCTATTAGAGAGGACGCAGACACTGTCTATCATCCGGTTGGAACATGTAAAATGGGTAGTGATGAGATGTCAGTTGTAAATGAAAGATTAAAAGTGCATAAAGTATCTGGGTTAAGGGTAATAGACGCATCTATTATGCCTACCTTAGTTGGGGGCAATACAAATGCTCCAACAATCATGATAGGTGAAAAAGCATCAGATATGATTTTAGAGGACTGGGCTTAATGGTTTTGAAGAAGATTCTTATGGGCATATTGTTTCTGCCTATAATATATGCAGATGTAGTAATTGATGTCAGAACTCCAGACGAATGGTCCAGTGGCCACTTAGAAAATGCAATGAATATCGAGTGGCAAGATATTCAAAATATCACAAACTCAGTAAATAAAGATGAAAAAATCTATTTGTATTGCAGAAGTGGAAATAGATCAGGAAGAGCTACTCAAATATTAATTGATGCTGGATATTCAAACGTTACTAATGCTGGAAGTCTTAAACAGGCCAGCGATCTCTTGAATTTAAATATAGTCAAATAATAGATTCAATATTTATATACTTTTAATGTATACAGTGCATACATTTTTATTTAAGATGTGTTCAGTGCTTACATAAGTAAGTGCAAATAATAATTTTTAACCCCCCTAAAGGTATAAATATGAAAAAACTAACTTCAATTATTGTATTCACAGCTATGTTTGCACTTCCTGCTTTTGCTGCAGACATGAACTTCACACCTAAAGCTGATATTTCACTATCTGGAAAAATAGCAACCGTGAAAACTTCAAAGAAATTTAGAACAGTAGAAAGTTGTCAGGCACTTTGCACTAGCAGATCATCATGTGTGGCTTTTACACTTGATGCATCAAAAGGCAGCTGTACAATTCTAAAAACAGTTACTAAAGAAACCGAAAACACAGATGCAGTATCAGGCCTTAAGAATTAGTTACCAGCATTAAATAAAAAAGGGTCTTTGTAGGCCCTTTTTTATATCTAAAATTTTTTATCTGTTTACAATAAAATGATGAATAGTTTTTTTAATGTTTTTAAAAAACCCCAGCAGAAGTCAAAGTTTAAAAAAGTTCTTTCACTTGACGGCGGGGGAGTTAGAGCTATCGCTGGTATTGTATTTTTAAAAAAACTTGAAGCAGAGTCTGGAAAAAAAATTTTTGATTCCTTTGACATGTTTGTTGGCACTAGCGCAGGTGCATTTAATGCTGCTTGTCTTGCTCATAATGGAATGCAAGCATCAGAATTAAAAAAATATTGGTCTAGGGAGTATCTTGAAAGAATTATGAAAACCTCATTCTTCTGGGATAAAGCATCTCTTATTCAGGCCAGGCCAAGGTACGAATCAGAGGGCAGGGTTGGAGTGCTTAATGAAATCTTCTCCACGGACTTGCTTAGAGAAGTAAAAAAACCCCTAGTTACATTAGCTTATGATGTCGAGAATAGAGTTCACGCTATTCATAGTAATTTTTCTACACCTGAAATAAGCATAACTGATGCAGTGTGTGCCTCAAGCGCAGCGCCAATGTACTTTCCAACATACCAAATGCAAAATGGTAAGTGGATGATAGACGGAGGTGTTGTAACAAATAACCCCTCAATGATTGGCTTTGCTCAGGCTAAGGAATATTTTCAAACCGATAGGATTAAAATTCTTAGTATTGGTGCAGGTCTAAATAAGAAAAAAATAAATGGTAAATCATCATCTATTTGGGGAGGAGTTGGGTGGCTTCGAAATGATATAATGGGAATGATGCTTGATTCAGAAATTCACCATGATATCGCTGAAGATATTATAGGCGACTCATATCTTAGAATTAATTCATCGCTAGGCAATATCAATAAAATACTTGATGACAGCTCTGATTTAAATCTGGAAAAAATACATTTGATGGGTATGCATTGGTGGTCAGAGTTCGGAGAGCAAGCCTTAGAGTTTTTAAAAGATTAAATAATTTAACAAATAGTACAATTTTTATTGTAAGATACATTTTTTTAATTATTGGATACTATGAATATATACGTTGGAAATCTTTCTTGGGGAATGAGCGACCAAGACCTTGAAAATCTTTTTGCAGAACATGGTTCTGTAACATCAGCAAAAATTATTACTGACAGAATGACTAATCGTTCTAGAGGTTTTGGTTTTGTTGAAATGAGTGATGGTGCTGAAGCAGCAATTGCAGCTCTAAATGACAGTGAAATAGAGGGCAGAAAATTAGTTGTGAATGAATCAAGACCTCGTGAAACAAGATAAGTAATTACTTAATCTTAAATAAATTCATTTAAACACAAGCCCAGTCTAAACAGGCTGGGTTTTGTTTTTTACAAACACTTACTTTTCTTATTTTTTTCTTCACATAAATGTAAAATATTTACATTTTTTTTATCTTTTCTCATATTCTTGACGTATAAACAACAATGTTGTTTAATGCACCCAGTTTTATATATAACAGGGGAATAATCCGTGAATAAATACTTATTATCTTTAATGGTATTACTACCATTATCCATGACAACATCGATTTCTGCTCAACAAGAAGAAGAGTCTGAAGATTCAGTAGTTGAAGAAGTTGTTACTACCGGTATTAGATCAAGTTTGATCGATGCTATTTCTATTAAAAGAGACAACGTTGGTGTTGTTGATGCTATAACAGCTGAAGATATTGGTAAGTTTGCCGATAGAAATATTGCTGAAGCTTTATCTAGATTAGTTGGTGTTACAACTAACAGAGATAATGGTGAAAGTACATCTGTTACTGTTAGGGGTCTAGGACCAGAATTTAACCTAGTTACTCTTAATGGAAGATCAATGCCTACTGTTCCCCCATTATGGGTTGGCGGTAGATCATTTGACTTTGGTGATATTTCATCTTCTGGTGTTGCTGCTGTTGAGGTTTATAAATCAGCAAATGCAATCCTACCAACAGGTGGATTAGGCGCAACTATTAACATGGTTACAACCAAGCCTTTAAATGCAAAAAATACTTTTGGTATTTCAGCTAGATTAATGAAACATGACAACGTAGTTACTGGTGATTCATCAACTCCTGAAGTTGATGTAGTCTTCATCAGAAATGGTGAGTATAACGAAGGTAAATGGGGTTTCTCAGTTTCTGGTTCTCATCACGTAATGCATAACAGAGAGTCAGGTACTAATGAAATAACATGGTTACCAAGCCCTATAATTAATAACGTACCTGCTAATGCAGCTTTTAATTCTTCTAATGCAAGAGCAGACGGAGCTTTCTTCTACCCAAGCGGTCTTCTTTATCAAAATATGGATAACGAAAGAGAAAGACAAAATCTTCAAACCACATTTCAATATGAACTGGGAAGAGTTACTGCAACTTTAGACTATACTGTTTCATCAGTATTCTCTGAGCAGTTTGGCGTTCAAGCTGGCTCATGGCTGTCTGGTTGGGATACAACTGCATTAACTATTAACCCTAATGGAGCAGTTACTGCAGGTGAAGTTAATGGTACTTATTTTGATGGAGGTGTTTTTAATAACAACTTCCGTTTTGCAGAAGACAATACTAATAATAAATCTGTTGGTTTAAATTTAGAATTCAGAGTAACTGATGATTTCACATTATCAGTTGACTATCACGACTCATCAGCAGCTTACAAAGGCAATCCTGGTGGAAGCGCAACAAGTTCAGTAACATTTGGTAACGGATGTTGGGCTGGTTGGGACTACTACCCAGTTGGAGAAGCTTCAGCATGTTTCAGAGATAGATCTTTTGATTTCACTCAGAATTCAGCTGGTGGTTTGTCTTGGGGTGTTGACAAAAACCTAAGAGGCGTTAACACAGGTGCTACAGAATTTGATTCTAGCGATATAGGTCCTAGAGAGGCATACATTAACTACCAAGAAAGAAAAAGTGACTTAGATCAGCTTCAAATCATTGGTAAATGGGACAACAACCAAGGCTTATTTATGGAATCATTGGTTTCTGTAGACTTTGGTGTATCTGAACAAGAAACAACTTTTAACAGTCAGAAATGGTTTAACTATGTAAGAACTGGTCATATTGAAAATGGAAATCCAGTTAACATGACGTATGCATTTTTACCTGATGATGTTTTAAATAAAGTTTCAATTAACAATTTCTTAGGTTCAGGTAATAATTTCTATTACTTCGACATGAGTAAAGAAGATATGTTCTACTGGTTTGGTAGAGCTGGATTCATGGGCGACTTAAATACTGGTGACGGTACTTGGTGGAATGCTTTTGGTCCTGCTTCAGATTGGCCTGCTTCTTGTTACAGAAACGATGCATTTGATGCTAATGGCAACCCTAATGGATTAGTTGCAACTAGTGTGTATGATGCTAAAACTTCAAACTGGGGACAGTTAGAAGGTTGTTATGGTGATAGAGACTCAAGATCAGTTATTACTGAATCACTTGATGCACTTTTTGTAAACTTTAACTTTGAAACTGTTACTGAAAAAGGACAAGAGCTTAGAGCTCAGTTTGGTCTAAGATATGAAGAAGAAGATAGATCTTCAACTTCTGACACAACTGTTCCAACTAATACTGTTCACAGTTTAGGTGCTTTCACTTATGGTGATAAAGTTGGCCTTCTTACTGGACCAGCTTCATACACAGGCTATGGTTCAAATGACTATGTACTTCCAAGTTTAAATGTTTCATTTGAGCATGCTGAAAACAGAGTTATTAAATTTGCAGCAAGTAAAACTATTGCAAGACCTGCTTTAGAGCAGATGGATACAGCAGTTACATCAAGTCCATTTGATTGGAGAATGCCTACAACTCTATCTACTGGTAACCCAGCTTTAGAGCCATATGAATCAATCAACTATGACTTAGCTTATGAGTACTACTATAAAGAAGGCAGTTATGTATCTGTTAACTTCTTTGTTAAAGAAATTTCAGGCTACCATGGAGCTGGTTTTGAACAAGGTTCATTCAACGGTGTTACTGACATCACTGCGGGACCTAGAGCTACATTAAATGTTCCTGAGAACGATGATGCATTATGTCAATGGACTGCACCACAAGGCTACTGGGCATGTGGATGGTCTAATGCTCTTGATTGGACATGGTTAAACAACACTGGCTTTACATTTGGTTGTAACGGTGCTGCTGACTGTTTTGCAGATCCAGGTAATGGAAATGCAGTATTCCAGAGTAATTCTGATGATCCTTTGTACATATTCAATTTAGCTAAACCTATCAACCAATACGAGGGAACACTCGATGGTATGGAAATTGCTGTTCAGCATTTATTTGATAATGACTTCGGTGTAATGGCTAACATTACTAAAATTGGTGGAGACACTAATGCTGATGTATACGCAATCGAATCAGCTGAGCAATTTGCTTTACCAGGATTTGGTGATGCAGCTAACTTCTCTGTTTTCTATGAAAACGAAAAAGTATCAGCTAGAGTTGCATACAACATGACAGGTGAATATTTCACTGGTTACGATCAATATAACCCACTATTTGTTACTGAAAGAAGTACTGTTGATTTCAACGCTACTTACAACATAACTGATAAAGCAGCAGTATTTGTTGAGGGTATTAACGTAACTGATGAAGATGTTCTACTGTACTCAAGATATGAAGAAATGACTTTCTTATATCAAGAGCATGGACCAATCTATAAAGTTGGTTTCAGAGTAAACTTCTAAGAATACGAATGATTTAAAAAGGGGACTAAATAGTCCCCTTTTTTTTTGGTTAAGTTATAATTTTTTTTCATGAAAAATTTTTATCTATTTCTTATATTTTTATTAGTATCCTGCGGTGGCGGAGGTGGCGGAGGTGGAAGTGCTCCACCAGTAGCTTTTGCCCTAACACTAGCATCAGGAATTTTTTCAACTAATGAAGATACAGATTTAAGTGGCTCCATTGCAGCAACTGCTAACGAAGCAGTGACATTAACCTATGCAATAACATCAAACGTATCCTCTGGGGTTTTAACTCTGAGTGCGAATGGCTCAATTACATATGTTCCTAATAGTAATTTTTTTGGAACAGACGAGTTCCAATATTCTGTTAATGTATCTGAAAAAAATATAACCAGAACAGGAACCGCTACCATTACGGTTAACTCAGTAGATGATGCTCCGGTATTGGCTTTTGAAACTGCAAATGATTTTTCTAAAAGCAAGATGTTATTTGAGGATAACCAGTCTTTTAGATTAACAGTGAGTGATGTTGATTCTAGCTTAGATACCCTTACTTTTGATGCGCTTATCGGCAACCAATCTATAGATGCAGTTTTTACTTTAGATACTGATGATAATACGAATGGTTCAGGGACTCTTTCTTTAGATCTTTCTAGCCTTCAAAAAGCTGGACTTTATACCGCACAGTTAAGAGCCTCTGATAGTGCAACCAGCGGAATAGTAAGCTTTGAGGCTTGGTTTGTATCCAACAAGACAACCATAACTATTCAACAGGATGATGACCCAGAGGATGGCTTTGGTGCGGAAGGAGCAAAAACTCCAAAAGATTATATTGTTTATTATTTGTCTGGGAACCCAAGCTCGCTTGGAAAAACCAAATATTTATTTATAGCTGATTCATTGGATGGAATATCAGATATTGATCTTTATAGACGTGCATTAATAGCCTCTATTAACAAATTAAATGATTCAGATGCTGCAGACTTTTTTAGTGAGGATTACTTTACAATCATTTCTGCTGAGCCAGTTGATCCAGACGGATCCTCTCCAGTTGGAATTAGAACTGGCTGCTATGACTTTGATGAAGATGTTTATTGTATCGGAGATATGGATACAGGTATTTTTGCAGACCTGCTTTCAGATTATGTCTTGGTTTCAACACTAACAAGAGTTCAGGGTAGGGGAGTAAATATAGGCAATAGAAATATTCAAAAGATCAGAGATACTGACCCTGAAAGAACAAGCACGACTTTAATGCATGAGCTTGGTCATGCACATGGCTATATGGGAGACGAGTATAGGTCAGATGATGATAGGGATGTTAGTCAGTATGCTGATGCTAATCCTAATACCTCGACTCAAAGTGATGTCTCGCTTTTAAAATGGAACCATCATATTACTGATCAGCTCAATGTTCTTGGAAGAGATATTGAGGTTTGTTATAACGTTGGTGATGGAAGAATTTATGATCTAGATTCGGATGAGTATGTTCCTGGAACAGACTGTGGCTGTCTTGCAAATATATGGGGATCATTAACAGATGACCCTGATGGCGGAGATCCATATTATCCATTTATTGGAAAAAACCCTGACTGTGCAGGCGTTGGACTTTTTGAGGGTAATTATTATGGTGAGTTTGATAATTATAGGCCAACATTTTGTTCAATAATGGATACATGCTCAAGTGGTGGTTATGGCGAAGTGAATGTTGAAGGTTTTGCAGTTGGGTCCATTCAAAATCAAGGATTTTATGGTGCATTCGATGATGTTGACTTTGGTTTTGGTGAAGGTAACTCCTCTTGGGATATGACTGTTAATGTAGAATATGACACAACTAAAATCACTTTAAAATGGTACGTTAATGGTGTTGAACAGGTTGCGCTGCAGAATCAAAAAACCGTATCATTTAATAGAACTGCTGGCGTTGATATATATACAGCAAAAGCCTTTGACCTCACTGGCACAATTATTGCAACAGATGACGTTCTAGATAATACTGATTTTTATGAAGGGGTGTTTCAATCGTATTTTGTTTGGTGTGCTGATTATTCAGATGGCGGATGTAATGATTTTAGAACCGAGCCGGATTCTAGTGAATATAGTGGCTTTTATTACGGCTATATGAATGGTCCTTTGGGTTTCACATGGGGGATAAATTGGGAAAAATGGTAAATAAGTTATATTCAATACCGATTATTCTATTCACACTCACTTTGGGGGCCGAAGAAAATGCACCCCTTAAGCAATTTGACAGATTAGATCAAAAGGTCAGTATTTATAAAGATGCAAAAATATTTAGTATCACTGGCAGTGTAAACAATATTTCCCTATCGGGTGTAAAAGTTGCGAAACCGGATGCTCATTCTTTAAAGCAATATGGACTCATCTCTCGAAAAGATAAATATGCAATAAAAGTTCTAAATGAAAAAGGAAATCAAATTATGTTCGTCGGTCTTGGCGATCCTTTTACAGTTCATATAGACCATATAGGTCATGAGAACGAAACAGTTTTTCAGGCAGACATTCCTCAGAACTTCGATATAGCTATGCCTGTTACGTCTAATGCTGCATATTTTGTATTGCTCTCTCAGGATGAGTTTGGCTTTAAGGAAATCAAAAAAATAAAAGTTAAATAATATCTTTTTAAAAGTCTCATATTTTAACTGAATACCTTTTAATTGATGCTTGAAAGGATATGCCTTAAAGGTTATATTACTCCTCAAATTGCGGTACTAGCTCAGTTGGTAGAGCGTCTGCTTGCCAAGCAGAAGGCCGCCGGTTCGAGACCGGCGTACCGCACCAATTTCCTCCTTGATTCTTTTTCTTGAATAAGTTAAATTATCTTTATGACTACTAGAAAATTATTTATATTTACTCCTATTATCAGTGTATTGTTGTCTCGTGCGGTGGAGGTGGAGGCTCATCGATTAATGATGTTGAGCCAGCACCAGCACCCCCTGTATCAGAGCCAGCTGAAACATGTGTTTCCTATTCCACAAACACAGAAAGATGTTCACTTACTCATAAGGGCCTTGATAGATATTATTTAATATATACACCAACAACCATAACTAATAATGATGCAGCTCCAGTTTTATTTGCATTGCATGGCTATGGGTCATCTGCCGAAACGCACAAGGCCTATACAATGCATGAGCCTTTTGCGAACACTAATAAGGCTATTGTTGTATATGCACAAGGTTACAAATTAGAAACTGCTTTAACATCTAGCTCATCGCATTGGAATGTCGGTGCCTGGACTATTGGCAGTACTGTTGATGATATTGATTTTATCGATACTGTTATCAATCTTATTGATGACAAAGCAGTAATTAATAAGAATAGAATCTATTCTTCTGGCATGTCTAATGGCGGCTTTATGAGCTACAACCTTGCATGTAACTTAAGCTCAAGAATTGCTGCGATAGTATCTGTAACTGGCTCATTTAGCACAGAAGATGTTGGCGGACTGTAATCCAGAGCACCCAACACCAGTTATGCAAATTCATGGGGCCCTTGATCCAACAGTCCCATTTGATGGTAATTCAGCTCTCGGAATGGTTCCAATAGAAACCACTTTGGAGTTTTGGTCCGATTACAACTTATGCAATCCAGTTCCAGATCTTCAGATTATAGATTTTTTTGATCTTGGTATTTCTGTAGATCATCAAACATACAAAGATTGTCAAAACGATGTTCGCGTAGAGTTATTTAAGAGTAGTGGTATGGCACATACATGGCCTATAGAGTCTCTTTATGGCATAGAAGCTACCAGAGAAATATGGTCCTTTATCAATCAATTCGATCTAGCAAGGAAAAATAGATTAAAAATATTACATTTAGTTTAAATTCACTTCAGCCTTTTAAAATACTTGAAATAATGTAGTATTAAAATTCATATATTTAATAGGGAGAAATAAATAATGAGAATATTTTTAACATTATCATTGGTTTTCACCATGGGTCTTATCGCTGACCATCATGAAGAAGCTAAATATAAATACGAACCAGAAGCCAACAAAGCTGAATACTATATCGGTACTTTCAATAAAGGAAAGGATATGGAAGATCTTAGTTAAATGGCATGACAAAACAGTCGACTGGATGAGTGATAAAGGCGATACATACAAGAACATGACGACTGCGATACTTCAGCCATACTTTCACTCAGATATGTCTGCGCAAGACGTTGGTATGGGTTAATACATGGCCAAACCCTTCAGAGCAATTTGCTGGATTGGAAGGATGGATTACTGGTGGTGGCGGTAAGCTTCTTGAATCGCTTCCGGTTACTAATTCTAGACAGGTTGATACATGGCAGTGGTTGGTTTCTAAGCCAAGCCCATCTTCAGTTGGAGATATGATGTATGCGACATATGCTGACTGTAGTCTTGAGGAAGGTTACGATATGAGAAAAGTTTATGATCTCTATAAGGACTTTGCAATTTATGCTCAATCCCAAGGTGACACTGTTGGAAGAAAATTAATTGTTCCTGATGCAGGCTTAAAGTTTGATGATGGAGTTGATTTTATTAGATTAATGTATACATCTTCTATTTCGGAGAGAGGCTCAAATGCAGATCTGTATTTCTCAAAAATTGGAGACTCTCAAGCTTCAAAAAATCTGAAGGGATTCTCTTGTAATAATGCAAGATCATACTTCGGTCTTTCTATGAAAGCTGCGGGATAAATAAACTTTTTATTTTTAATGGGAGCAACTGCTCCCATTTTTTTGTTTTAACTTTATAAAAGGTGCATAATATTTCCATGAAAGATTACTCATCTCATATTGCTATTATTGGAGCAGGCATTTCCGGTCTAACTCTTGGGTGCGTATTAAAGCAATCAGGTATGCCAGTGATCATTTTTGAAAAATCATCAACGGCCAGTGAGCAAGGTGCTGGGATCTCAATTTCTCCAAATGGGCTAAGAGTTATTAAAAATATTGGCATAGAGAATGAGCTGCGCAGTGAATCAGGCAACCCCAAGGAAGTTCAATTCTTTTATAACCAAAATAAATTAACCTCTTTTCCAGTTGATATTGTGACCACATCACGCCAATGTCTTTATAAAAATTTACTCAATAAGTATCTTTCCTTAGGTGGTGAGATTTTATTTGATCACGAGGTTTCAAGTATTAACTTAACTGATCCGAGCATATCTTTTTCAAATGGTAGTTCCTTCAATGTAAATCATATTGCTGCCTGTGATGGGATTAAATCGAAATGTAGATCCTTAATATATAAGGATGCTGAGCAACCAGCTTATAGTGGATATTCGGTATGGAGAGGAATTCTTGAAAAGAACCAAACCGAAAATCACATTCATCTTGGCCCTAACTTTCATATAGTCACTTACCCAATTGACAATACTAGAACTAGTTTTGTAGCTGCTGTAAAGAACTCCAAAAGAGACAGAGGAGTCATGGAAAACTAAAGGTACATATGAGGATCTGTGTCATGACCTTCCAGAGTCAACAAGACATATCTATGAGTCACTTCAAGACAGTAATGAAATATATAAATGGGGCGTATATACAAAAAAAATACCTGATCATTTATTCGATAATAATATTACTTTTCTAGGAGATGCTGCACACCCAATGGTTCCGTTTCTTGGGCAAGGGGGCTGCATGGCATTGGAGGATGCATATATATTTGGAAAGCTAATTAAGTTAAATGGTGATATGCAAAAATCCCAAAAAATGTATCAAAAACTTAGATATAACAGAGTAAATAAAATATATAAGGATTCAGCATTGCAAGGTAAATTGAATCATATTTCAAACCCTCTTATTGCCTTTTGCAGAAATCAATTAATGAAGTACACACCAGTTGCTGCATTAAAACCGAATTCAATATGGGGCTATGATCCAGATGTTGAAATAAAAAAAATTAGTTAATATTTTTGCGTGTTGGATAATCATATAAAGTTGCTATAATTTTGAACATGAATATCTTAAACAAAATAGCTTCTTTTTTTAAAACCCAAACAGACACTAGTCCAGTCACACCTGAAAGCCAAGAACCACAATCTATGAGAGTTTCAGGAGAATTAAAAAGCTTTCTAGAAAATGAAGTTGTAGATGGTTTAGATATTAGCCCTGAGCATTTTTGGAGTTCTCTTGAATCAATTCTTGCAGAATTTGGTCCTAGAAATAAAGCTCTCTTGGATAAAAGGGAAGTTATTCAATCACAAATTGATCAATGGCACCTTGCAAGAAAAAATACTGATCATGACCATGAAGAATATAAAGATTTTCTTAAAGAGATTGGTTATATAGTTTCTGATACTGGGGACTTCAAAATATCTACCTCAGATGTTGATAATGAGATTAAGACAATTGCAGGGCCTCAGCTAGTAGTGCCTGTTATGAATGCGAGATTTGCCTTGAATGCAGCTAATGCACGCTGGGGGAGTTTGTATGATGTTTTATATGGAACAGATGTGATATCTGAAGATGATGGTGCAACGAAAGCTGGAGCTTATAATCCGGTAAGGGGCGATAAGGTTATTGCATTCGCAAAAGATTTTCTTAACTCAACAATTCCTTTAGACAATGGCTCATTTGCAGATGTTAATGGGTTTGATTTTAGTGATGGGACTCTTTCAATGTCATTGAAAGATGGGTCGACTGTAAGCCTTCTTAATCAAGAGTCTTATATGGGGTATGTTGATAGTGGAAATGATTCATTTGGATTGCTATTTAAAAATAATAATCTGCATTTTGAAATACAAGTGGATAAGGGGCACCCAATAGGAAAGTCAGATGCAGCCGGAATTAAGGATATTTTAATTGAATCTGCCATCACTACCATTCAGGATGCTGAAGACTCTGTAGCTGCAGTGGACGGAGCTGATAAGACTCTGGTTTATAGGAACTGGCTAGGCCTAATGAAGGGAGACTTAAAAGAAACATTCTCTAAAAATGGACAAGAGATGACTAGAGAGCTCAGTCAAGATAGATCCTATAAATCACCGCAAGGGCAAGAATTTACTTTACCGGGTAGAAGTCTCATGTTGGTTAGAAATGTAGGGCACTTAATGACCAACCCTGCAGTAATAGATGCAAACGGAGAAGAGATACCAGAAGGAATTCTTGATGCAATGTTTACTATTTGTATAGCGATGCATGACTTGAATGGGAATAGTAATTATAAAAACTCTCAAACTGGGAGTGTGTATATTGTGAAACCAAAAATGCATGGACCTGAAGAGGTTAATTTTACTTGTGATTTATTTGCAGCTGTTGAGAAAGCACTAAACATTAAGCCCTTGACTGTAAAGATTGGAATTATGGATGAGGAGAGAAGAACTACAGTTAATCTAAAAGAATGTATTAAGACAGCACAAGATAGAGTTATTTTTATTAATACAGGATTCTTAGATAGAACTGGCGATGAAATCCATACAAGCATGGAGGCAGGTCCAATGATTGCTAAAGCAGATATGAAACAGCAACCATGGATTGCAGCATATGAAGACTGGAATGTTGATACAGGTCTTGAGACTGGATTTAGGGGTAATGCCCAAATTGGTAAAGGTATGTGGCCAATGCCAGATGAAATGCTGGGTATGTACAATACTAAAACAATGCACCCAAAAGCAGGCGCTAACTGTGCTTGGGTTCCATCACCAACAGCAGCATCACTGCATGCTATTCACTATCATCAAATATTGGTAGATGCTGAACAAGAAAAAATACAAACTCGATCAAAGGCAAGTATCGATGACATTCTAACAATTCCATTACATCCCAATCCAGACTCACTAACAGAAGATCAGATAACAGCTGAATTAGATAATAACTCTCAAGGGATTCTAGGGTATGTAGTTCGATGGGTAGATCAGGGTGTTGGATGTTCAAAAGTTCCAGATATTAATAACGTTGGCCTGATGGAAGATAGAGCAACATGCAGGATATCTAGTCAACATATAGCGAACTGGCTACATCATGGCATTTGCTCTGAAGAGCAGGTTATGCAGTCAATGAAAAAAATGGCACTGATTGTCGATGGTCAAAATGCTTCTGACTCTGAATATATAAATATGGCCCCATCTTATGATGGAATAGCTTTTCAGGCTGCATGCGACCTTGCTATCAAAGGAAGAGTTCAGCCTAGTGGATATACAGAGCCAATCCTGCATGAAATGCGACTTAAATTTAAGGCATAAATGAAAGCATATTGGATAGTCAGGTGTCATGTTTTTGAGCCTGAAGAGTTTGCAAATTACGTTGAATTAGCCGGTCCGATAATTACTAAATTTAATGGTACATTTTTAACCAGAGGCGGCAAGCAGATTGAGCTGGAAGGAGAGGGTTATGAAAGAACCGTCTTGATTGAATTTAGTTCTATGGATGAGGCAAAGTCTTGCTATGAATCTGATGACTACAAAAAAGCTCTAGAATTTATTAAGAAATCAGCAGAGAGGTTGGTTGTCATTGTTGAGGGCGTTGCCTAGCTCTTTATTTTTTGCTTCTGAGTTTCATCCCTGTGCTTCTTCAAGTACTTCATGAAAGGGGTTCCACCAGTCCCTGTAATGGTTGATCCTCCTCTGCCAAATGGGTTTTTTATTTGGGATTGTTTATGAATATAGGTTGCAGCAAATTCAAGGTGCATGGCTCTAAACTGTCTTATCTCTTCAAGGCATTTGTTGTATTCATTTTTGAGTTTCTTAGATTTATGAATAAATTCTTTTGCATTAGATCTTGCTTCAACTTTTTCTATCATTAACTTATGTTCTGGAGGCATATAGTCTCTCATTTCATTAAGGTAGTGCCTTAGATGATCTTCTGTATGGTAGATACCAAGGGCGCCATCCAAGAAGGGCATAATGCTACTTTGCGCACCAGTCTCACCTCTATAAAATTGGGGTTTATTATCAAACTGGTTTTCATAAACAAGTCCCTTCTTGAGATCAGGATTATCTTTAGTCCCAAAAATAAAAGGCCTCACTCTGTGGTAATAAACGTAGGGGTCGCACTTCTCCGGCATCCTAGCAAAAATCTTGTTTACTTCTCTTAAGGACGAAATGATTTCTTTTAAATGAACAGAATAGGCTTCTATTGAATCACTTTCTTTTAAGTAAGATAATTTTGTTGCGGCATCTACTGCGTTACTAGCAGCATTCTCTATGCAGACATGAATAGTTACAAACCAATCTTCGTCAACTCCACCTAAAAAATTTGTTAAAAGAGCAACATTCTCTAAAGATATGTCTTCTTTAGGGTTTGGCCTATACCAGTTATCCAAACAATAACTTCCATAACTTAGGATAGGAGGCCTTCCTAATATTTTAGAAATTTTTACCCATGGTTTAGCAATTACTTCGGGTAATAGTTTTTCTGGATTGGTTCCGCCCCAAATATAAGCATGAGCAATAAAACTTAGATGCGCCATGGCTAACTTAAGCTCACGTCGGTCATTATTCTTAATTACCTTATCTACTGAGAGAGCATTAACTGATAAAGAAATTATTGTTTTTTGAACAGTCCCAGTAAGAAGGAGTTTGGGAAGCTGTTCAGCAATATGAGCTAGCTTTTCAAGAGACTTTGCAGAAGTCTTATATTTCTTTAATGGGTCTTTTTTTGGAAGGAATGTTTTCATCATTAATATAGTAAACACATATTTTATATATACAAATAGTTTATATAGATAATAATCTTGAAATTATTTAATCTTTTTGCATATTAGGTGTTGACAATAAAATTCATAGGCGTATATTTAATAGACCTACTTGATTCCGACTAAAGATCAACTGCAGACGGGACGTAGAGAGAATCAAAGAGGTAGAGCCCATAGGGTGAAAGCGTTTGTAAGAGTCGACGATAAAAAAGAGCTTATAAACCCACCAAGATTTCAAGAGAAAGAAATCAAGGAGCTAAGGATAATCTCACTTTAGACCCCTAAGGATCTCGAATTAAAAAGACAGAGCTAGCCTCTGTTTTTTTTCGTCTGGAGTTTGGTAAATTAGATTTCTATAATTTGTTTGCCAAAGTTTTTACCAGTCAAAACATCTCTAAGTGCCTGGGGTGCATTCTCAAATCCTTTGGTTATAGTTTCTCGATAAATTAAATCATTGCTTTCAATAAGCTTTGATATTTCATCTGTTGCCTTATCCCATTCATCAGCCCATTCGGTCACAACAAAAAATCTATGAACTGGTTTTGGGTTAAGCTTTCCTAGTACGTGAAAAGGAGTCTCAGTTTCAAATATATCTTTTGCATTATATTGAGATATAAAACCACAAACAGGAACCCTTGAACCTTTATTAAGAAGGGGAGCTATAGCTCTTGTAACTTCTCCACCTACATTTTCAAAATATATATCAACACCATTTGGGCAGGCGTCTGCAAGATCAGCTACTAAGTTACCAGCTTTGTAATCAACGCACGCATCGAAACCTAACTCATCTTTAACAAAGGAACATTTTTCCGGTCCACCGGCGATACCAATAACTTTTAATCCATATGATTTTGCCAACTGCCCCACGACAGTTCCAACTGCACCTGAGGCTGCAGAAACAACTAATGTTTCTCCAGCTTTTGGTTTGCCTACTCTATTAAGTCCAAAGTAAGCTGTCCTGCCAGGCATACCAACAGTTCCTAAATACGTAGACAGGGGTATTGAGGATTCCGGAACTTTTAATAATACTGGATTTGTATCTTTCGTTTTTATATATGTTTGCCACCCCATGTGCGCGCAAACTTTATCACCTACTTTAAATATATTTGAATTACTCTCAACCACAACACCAACAGTCTCACCTGCCATTGGTTCACCAATTTTTGTTGGAGCCGCATATGATGCTCCTTCATTCATTCTTCCTCTCATATAAGGATCAATTGAAAGATACTTGACCTCAATAAGAATTTCATTTTTTTCTAAGGAGGTAATAGATTCTTGGTGAAGCTTCCAGCAGTCATCTTCAGGCATTCCTGATGGTCTCTTATCTAGAAGGTATTGAGTATTTAAGTAGTTCATTGTGTTCCTTTTATATTAGTTTGGTTCTTTTTCTAAAATGCTTTCTGCATACTGGGGTGTACTGATCATTTCCACCAATCTGTATTTTTGAACCTTCAGTAACAACTCCTCCATCTTTATCTATTCTAACAACCATAGTAGCTTTCCTTCCACAGTCATAACAGATAGTTTTTAATTCAATGAGGTTATCTGCAAGAGCAAGAAGCTCAGAGCTGCCCTCAAAAAGCTCACCTCTAAAGTCAGTTCTAATTCCATAGCACATAACTGGGATATTTAATTTATCCGCTACTTCACCAAGCTGCCTAATTTGAATTTTAGATAGAAACTGAGCTTCATCGATAAGAATGCAACTTAATTTTGAGGTTTTATTTTTTTTAATGTACACAATAAAATTAAAATCTTTATCAGCTATTACGGCCTTGGCCTTTAATCCAATTCTTGAGACTATCTGGCCTTTCGATGACTTATTAGTTTCATCAGGAAGAAAAATTATTGTATCTAAGTTACTTTCTAAATAGTTATGATTAGATTGAAGGAGTGATGTAGACTTTCCAGCATTCATTGTTGAGTAGAAAAAATGAAGTTTAGCCATTATTTTTATTTTATTAATTAGGAATGTAATAATAGTTCATGAACGTTTTTCAAGAAAGGGGTATTACACATCTAGATCTTCATGGGGAAAGACATTTCGATGTTGAAGGAATTATTCTTAATTTTGTATATCAATATCAAAGCGAGATTCCGCTGATTATTATTTGTGGCAACAGTGTTGAAATGATAAGAATTGTTAAAAGCGAATTAGATAAAGATTCGATTACTTATTCTTCACCAAGATTTGGTATTATAAGAATTGAGAGGATATAAATTATGACCATTCAAGATATTTTATTATTAGATGACCAGTTAACTGACGAAGAACTTAGCATTCAAAAATCTGCGAGAGACTATTGTCAAAAAGAATTAATGCCAGGAATATTAGATGCCAATAGGAATGAAATATTTAATAAATCTATTTATAAAGAAATGGGTCAGCTTGGTTTTTTAGGAGCTCCTATAGATGGTTACGGATGTGCTGGAACTAATTATGTTTCTTATGGACTTATTGCTAGAGAGATTGAAAGAGTAGACTCGAGTTATAGATCTGCTTTTAGTGTTCAAACATCATTAGCAATGCATGCTATTCATAAATTCGGCTCAGAAGAACAGAAAGAATTTTACCTACCGCAAATGGCAAAGGGTGAATTAATAGGGTGCTTTGGTCTAACAGAGCCTGATGCAGGTTCAGATCCTGGTGCAATGAAGACTAATGCCAAAAAAGTAGATGGTGGTTATAACTTGAATGGCTCTAAAACCTGGATAACCAATTCACCGATTGCTGATGTTCTTATTATTTGGGCAAAGGACGAGCAGGGCATTCTAAGAGGCTTCATAGTTGATAGGGGAGTTGATGGTTTAAATACCCCAAAGCTTGAAGGAAAGTTTTCATTAAGGGCTTCTGTTACAGGGCAGATTTTTCTTGATGACGTTTTTGTTTCTGATCATAAAGTTTTACCAGAGGTTCAAAGTTTTAAAGGTCCGTTTTCTTGCCTTAATATGGCTCGATATGGAATAGCATGGGGTGCGATGGGCGCTGCAGAGTTTTGCTGGAATGCTTCATTAGAATATACCTTAGACAGAGTTCAATTTGGAAAACCACTTGCCTCAAAACAACTCGTTCAAATGAAACTTGCTAATATGCAAACAGATATAGCTTTAGGCCTTCAAGGTGCTCTTCGGGTGGGCAGGCTTATTGATGATAATAAAATGAAGCCAGAAATGATTTCACTTGTTAAAAGAAACAATTGCCAAAAAGGACTTGATATAGCAAGAGAGGCTAGAGACATTCATGGCGGTAATGGAATTAGTGATGAATATCATGTAATACGTCACTGCATGAATTTAGAAGCGGTGAATACGTATGAAGGAACGCACGATGTGCATTCCTTAATACTTGGTCAAAAACAAACAGATATAGCTAGTTTTTAGTTAAGATGCTTGCTTAAGAATTTCTCATAGTCCTTAAATAGTTCAAGTCTTGCAGTTTCGCTTCTGAAGCCATGACCTTCGTCTCCCTTAATTATGTACTCATAATCAACACCATGCTTTTGAAACTCATTTACCATGTCTACAGTTTCTTGAAACCTTACTTGATTATCTCTTCTGCCAGTGATAATTAAGACAGGTTCTGTAACATTCTCTACAAAAAATATTGGGCTATTGTCATAGAGGTTTGCATAATCTTCTTCAATATCAGGATTTCCTTTTTCTATGTACTCCATAGGCATACCAACTTCACTCCATCTTAGGCCACGTAAATCTTTACTAACCAAGTCGAAAGTCCCAACATATGTGACTATACAATTAAACATACCTGGCATTTTTGTGGCTGCGTGCATTGCAGCATAGCCGCCATAACTCGCACCAGATAGACAGACCTTATCCATATCAACATAGCCTTTATCTCTTGCCCAGAACAATGCATCATATTTATCAGTTTGCATGGTTTTACCCATTTCATGATTAGCGAGAATCATTTCTGATCTTCCAAAGCCGGTTGATCCTCTATAATTAGGTTGGATAACTCCATATCCTCTTGATGCATAAAACTGAACCTCTGGATTGTAACCAAATTTATCTCTAGCATTAGGTCCACCATGAGGGTGAAGAATAAATGGGATTTTATCTCCTTTTTTATAGTCTACTGGAAGCGTTAAATATCCATGTAATTTAAGCCCATCTCTTGCCGTATAGGTAAATGGTTCTGTTGAAGCTAAATTGTAATCTTTTAGCCATGGAGCATATTGAGTGATTTCTGATAATGATCCTTTTGAGACATCAAAGAAATAGACCCCACCTGGATCTTTTTCATTCCCAGCATAAACAACAAATTTTGTTAAATCCTTACTCCAATCTGCAATTGAAATTTCGTAGCCAGGAAAGGCACCTGCAAGTGATTTTTCAACAGATGCAAAATAGTTATTAAAGTATACTTTTTCAGTCTTAGCAGCCTCATAAGAGAAACCATATAAATCTGAACCATCTGATTCAAACCATAGGCTGACAGTGTTATCACCGTGCATTGGACTTGAGATATCAAAGTCTGGATCATGATATATCATCTCAGTATATTCTCTACTTTCAGAATCCCATGCCCACATAGCATTGGTATCTGTTTCGTCTAAAATAGAGCCATCCGGAAGAACAGCTTGACCAACTCCTAAAATTGTTTTGTTATCAATATCAAAACCAAGAGGCATAAAACAAGCTTCCTGATGTCGACATGAGGCAATTTTTTCATATGAATTATTTTTTGAATCAAATAGATAAAAAGAGTTTACCAAGCCCATATCAGGGCCTTCTGAATCATAAGTTGAAAAACCTTTTGGAACCCCATTCCAATCGAGCTCCCAGCCAGCAAATGTTTCGTTAGCAGGAAGTGAGGGTACTCTTGCAACTAAAGAGGTTTTTTTAGTAGTTAAATCTAACCAATATAAATCTCTATTTTTATAAACAACACTTTGCCTGTTAATACTAATTAATATTTTGTTAGGGAATTTTTGGTAAATACCCTCAAGAAAAGGGACCTGGATACCTGCTTTAGATTTAAAATCTTTAGCTTCTATTAATCTTTTGGTATTACTTCCATCTTTATTTATAGTATACAAGCTATAGCCATCATATCCTCTTCTTGCGTCAGTCGTAACTAATAGCTGGTCATCATTTAACCAAGAAAATGATGCAACAGCAGAGCCTGCGGTGGTTCCTGATAATACTTTAGGTTCCATAGTTCTTAAATCTGTTACAACCAGAACTCTTCCAGAAGACATTTCCTCTTGCATAGTATCATCTTTAATTTCGCAAACATTTTCCTTTGTTGAAACCATAGTTGCTATAAAGTTGCCCGATGGAGATAGTTGATAACTGGATCCTTGTCCGTAACAGACAAGTTTTTCTATAGGTATCATCCCATCTTTAGCTGATGCATCCATTGAGAATGTTGAAATAGCAAGCGCAAATACTGCAAATGAGAAGCCTTTTATCATTTGGTTTAAGTTTAATTTAAATAGTTTATACATAATTTAGTACCTTTAAGAATATATACATTTATGGTTTTACAATAATAGTATCATTAAATTTATGTAAAGTTACCTTTACATGAACAAAAATTCCATATTTTGTGCTAAAAAATATACGTTTTAATCAAAAATAATTAAATAACTAAAAATGTATACAAATATCTACTATTTATGTATATTTCATCTACTACACGGCATAAAGCTGTGTGTTTAACATAATCATATGGGGATATGCTATGAATAATTTTAAATATTTAACTATATTTTCTTTCTTAACTGTTGGCTTAGTTTTTGCTGACAATCCAGGAGAAGATATGACATCTGCGCCTGTTGCAGCGCCAGCTCAAGAAGCTGTTGTTGAAACAACTGTAGCAGAAACAACTGTTGATACTAGTGATGACAGCGAAGCTACCGAAGCTTCAGGTGATTCACAAGATCTAGGACGAGTAAGTGTTACTGGTTCAAGAATTAAAAGAACAGACATTGAAGGAGCTACTCCTTTAATAACTATTACTAAAGACGATATTAGAGCCCAAGGCTTCCAAACTGTATTTGATGCAGTTAGCAACCTTACTCAAAATACTGGTTCAGTAAATGGTGAAAACTTCCAAGCTGGTTTTAACGGATCACTTCAGCCAATTAACTTAAGAGACTTTGGTCCTGGTAGGACTCTTGTGCTTGTTAATGGTAAAAGAACAGCTGACTACCCATTCCCATATAATGGAGAGTCTGCATCTTTTAACTACGCATCTATTCCTTTAGCTGCTGTAGAAAGAATTGAAGTCTTAACATCTGGCGCATCATCTATCTACGGTTCTGATGCTGTTGCTGGTGTTGTGAACATCATATTAGTAGATGGCTTAGAAGATAGAACTCTAAGAGTTGTTGCTGGTAGCGGAATTGGATCAGGTACTGGTGGTGAATCAATTAATGTTGAATTCGCTGGTGGTGGATTCGGTGATAGATTTGCATACACATATGCACTTGAGTACAGACAAGACGAAGAAGTTCCTGTTGCAAGTAGAAGTGAGCATGATAGCTATTTAGATGCTAGACCTGGAAGACAAATTCCTTCAAGAGGATTGCTAATTAGAGATCAGTATTACTACGCATTACATATTCATCCTCAGCAATTAATTGATCTAAACACAGGGCAATCATTAGGCGCAACTTGTGAACAAGCAGATCCTGGATACACATTAGCAACACCTGAAGAGCATGCTACCTATGCTGGCACTTCATTCTTTGGTTCATATTGTGGTCAAGACACAAGTTCTAACGGTTCTCTAACAAACTACAGAGACAGAGCTTCTGTATATCTTTCAGGAACATATGAAATCAATGATAAAGTTGAAATGTATGCAAAAATTGTGCATCTAGAGACTAATACTGACGGTGTTTTGGATAACTTATTCACACCATTTGTGTGGGTAGCTGGTCCTCAGCAGTACGGTACTCAATACACGCAAAACTATGGTGTTCCAGCTGGTCAGCCAAATGCTGGCGGTGCAGCTGCAATGATGGACTTTAGAATACAAAAAATCTTCACCAATGCTGTAAGAGGAACATCTTATGAAGAAGATACAACTACTATGGATATTGGTTTTAGAGGCGTTCTATCTAATGGTTACGAGTGGGATATCTCTTATACAGATAATACATATGATGTAGTTTCAACTGGTAGAAACTTCTTAGCTTCAGCTATGTACGACAAAATCCATAATATTGGTGGAGTTGACGGATGGGGCAATCAGTGTGTTCTAAACTCTAATGATTTAATAGATGGAGATCCTTCAAATGGAGAAGCGGTTGATACTTACGGCTGGTATGGTTACTCAGCATATTTTCGACCAACCAAACTGCTACAACTGGGATTTTTATCTAAACACACAAAGTTCTGCAGATTTAGAAGCTTTAAGAGTTGATAATGTTGAGCCTGCAAATGCATTCTCAGAATTATTACAAGCTAGTATTACTGGTGAACTAATGCAATTACCTTATGGTCCTTTATCTTTTGCTGCTGTTGTTGAGCATCAAACTAAAGGTTATGACGTTCAATTAAGTCAAGCTAACAAAGATGGCCTATTATGGGGTATTGGTGGTGTTGACGGTGGTGGTGAAAGAGACAGAACTGCTTTTGGTGTTGAATTCAACATTCCACTTACTGAAACTTTCCAAATAAACGTATCATCTCGTCTTGATGAATATGATGCTGATAAAGTTAACGTTGACAGAAAAACTATGGGTGCTTCATTTGAATGGAGACCTGCAGACAACTTCTTGCTAAGAGGTTCATGGTCTGAGTCATTCAAAGCTCCAGATTTACCATATTCATTTGTTGGAGAAAGAAGATTCTTTGCTAGTGAAATTGATTATTATCAATGTTATGCATCTGGTGACTTTGGTCAAACTGGTGCTGCTTGTGGAGCTCAATACGGCATAAACAATATCGATGGTGTTACAACAGGTAACTTAAATCTTAAAGAAGAAGAAGGTGACTCATACTCTATAGGTTTTGTATGGGAGCCAGTAGATAGGTTAGCTATAACATTTCGATGCTTTCCATATTCAGTTAAATGATATTGTTTCAACTAAAGACCTAACTACAATTGTTAGAGATGAGGCTGTTTGTAGAGCAAGAGAAAATGGCGATACATTAAACGCTTTTGCTAAACTACCCTGATTCATACTGTCAGCAAGTTTATGACAGCATTGTAAGGGGTGGAAGAGACTTTACTCCTGTGGATGCTAATGGAAATGGAACTGCGAATGTTCTTGCTGAAGGTAGTATATCAGCGCTTTATGAAACACCAGTAAATATTGCTGGTCAAGAATTCATAGGTGTTGATACTTCAATAAGCTACAGATGGGTTACAGATGCAGCTGGAGATTTCTCATTTAGTATTACATAATACAAACCAAATAGATATGAAGTATGCTGAAGATGTTGGTGATCCACTTAGTAAGCTATATGAACAATTCATATACACCAAGATCTAGACAGTCCATGAGAATGGGTTGGTCAAGAGGTGACTGGAGTGCAAGCGCATCTGTTCTTAGAATTGGTCACATGAACTTCTCAGATGGAACAGTTGGTAGTCCTTACTTTGATACCAACGTTGCTGTAGGTTATGACATTACTCAAGATTCATTTGTATCATTTACAATTAATAACTTGTTTGATGCTATACCAGATAGTGACTTAGCATATGATAATGGTAGTTCTTTCTATCCATATGGCTTCAACTCATTTAGATATCCTAGATTTGGACCAAGTGCATATATAGCATATCAAATGAAGTTCTAAGAACTTAGTTAAATTAACTTATAAAAGGGAGACATTGGTCTCCCTTTTATATTAAAATCATGCACAATTATGAATAAAATTAATATTAATCACGCCCCTGTTTTTCTCTTTATTTGCTATCGGACAAGACCAAGCAGTTGAAGATATAAATCCTGTTACTGAGTCAGTTGCAGTTTCTACAAAGAGTATTGAAAAATCAGGATTGACTCAAGAGCAAATCGTAAAACTAGATGAGACTACCAGAATTTTATTAGCTGATTACCAGTCGACTACTAAAGAATTTGAGTCGCTGAAGCTTTATAATGATCAAGTTCAAAAAATAATAAATTCTCAGATCGAAGAGATTGAAAATATTATTTTAAAAATAGATGAACTTGATAAAACTAACCAAAGAATAGTTCCTCTCATGCTCAAAATGATTGAAGGTTTAGAAAATTTTATTTTATTAGACCTACCTTTTTTAATGACAGAAAGATCAACAAGAGTTCAAAACTTAAAAAATACAATGGATAGAGGGGATATTTCTACCTCTGAAAAATTTAGGCTTATTACTGAGGCTTACAAAACTGAGCTTGAGTATGGAAGAACAATTGAGACCTATAGAGATAACATTCTTATTGATGGCGTTGAAACTAGTGCTGATTTCTTAAGAGTGGGCAGAATAGCCTTAACCTATCTAACTGTTGATGGAAACAAAGGCGGTTACTGGGATACTCAAGCATCATCGTATATGAAAGCCTCTTCTTCAATTAGAAGAGCAACAGGAGATGCCTTAAAAATTGCATCTAAACAGGCGCCACCAGCGTTAATTAAAATACCTTTATACAGAGATTCAAATGAATAAAAAATTATATTTATTACCTTTTTTAATTTTTGCACTGAATGCCCAGGATGCTGATCCTGCTCCCATTACGGAGCCAGTTATAACAGACTTAGATCTTCTTGTTGAATCTGTTAAAACAACAGCCTCTATTAGAGCTAAAGAGGATAGGGCAAGACTTAATAAATTTCTTTCTGATAAAAATAAACAGCAATCCTTATTAGACAATATGAAGTACAAGCTTACTCTTGAAGAAAGAAGAAGCGAAAGGCTAACTAAGGAATATGAGGATAATGATGCTGAACTATCTGATCTTGAGGAGCAATTAACATTAAAACTTGGGTCTTTTGGTGAGCTTTTTGGTATTGTTAGACAGACTGCTGGTGAGTCAAAGGGTCAGTTTATGTTGTCCTTAACAAATATTGAATTTCCAGACCGTATAGAATTCTTAGGAGACCTTGCAGAAAGAAAGAGTCTAGACTTACCAACTACTGAAGAGCTTGAAAGGCTATGGTATGAGATTCTTAATGAGCTTAACCAAAGTGGTAAAGTTAAATCTTATAATGCTGACATTCTTACTAAATCTGGTGAACTAGTTAATCAGGATGTAATGCGAATAGGTGTTTTTAACTCTGTATCTAATGGGGATTATTTAAATCTTGTTGCTGAACAAAACCTTTTAGAATACTTAGCAAAACAACCAGAAAGATCCATCAGAAGATCAGTTAAGAAATTACAAAACTCTGATGATTATAGAGAAGTTTTTATTGATCCAACAAGAGGCTCTTTATTAACAAAACTAATAGACAGAGATACATGGCTTGAAAGAATTAATGCGGGTGGCTTTGTAGGTTACGTTATTATAATAATTCTTATTTTAGGTTTAACTATGGGAGTTCTAAGATTCAAATTCTTGGACGAAGAATCTAAATCAATAAACAAAGAACTTGAAACTAATAATTTTTCAGAAGACTCCATCTTAGGAAAATTAAATAGTATCTACTCTAAATATTCTGGAAATAATCCTGAGGATTTAGAATCTCAACTTGAAGATATATTGGCCAAGGCGACACCTCCGCTTGAGAAGAACTTAAGTGTTATTAAGCTTTTAGCAGCAGTTGCTCCTTTATTGGGCCTTTTAGGTACAGTTATAGGAATGATTGAAACCTTCCAAGCCATTACACTATTTGGAACAGGAGATCCTAAGCTTATGGCTGGTGGAATTTCACAAGCACTAGTAACTACTATGCTTGGTTTAATTGCAGCAGTACCATTACTTTTTGTTCATAATATTCTTGATTCAAGAAGTAGAGCTATTTCACAAATTTATGAAGAGCAAGCAATTGGTCTTTTGGCATTAGTTTCTATTAAAAAGTAATGTTTTATTACCTCGCCCTACCTTTCACATCTCTATTTGATTTTTTTGATAGGGGCGGGCCAGTAATTATTGTTTTGTTTGTATTGGCAATAGTAATGACTACTCTTTTAATAGAAAGGCTTTTTTTCTATATTTCTGAATTAAAAGACTTATCAGATATTTCCTATAAGGAAGTTTCCTCATACAAAGATGTTAATGCCTGGATTCTAAATAAAATTAAATCAAAAAATATCTCTGTTATTAATGTAGCAGCTAATAGAAATCTTCTATTAATTCAGGGTTTAATTGCTTTATGTCCGCTTCTTGGGCTTCTTGGCACTGTTACAGGAATGATTGAGGTCTTTGATATAATGGCTATAACAGGTACAGGAAATGCACGAGCTATGGCTTCAGGCATTGCAAAAGCTACGTTACCAACAATGACAGGCCTATTTATTTCAATTGTAGGTTTATTCTTGCTTACGGCTATAAAATCAACAATCGACAAAGCAACTCTTGATATTAAATACGGAATTGAGCAAATATAAATATGATCAGAAGAAGAAATAAAGAAAGAGATGATTCAACTATAGATATAACACCAATGTTAGACATTGTTTTTATAATGCTAATATTTTTTATTGTTACAACTTCTTTTGTAAAAGAGACAGGGGTTGAAGTCAATCGTCCTAATGCTTCTACAGCTGTTAGAGATGAGAGAGGTAATATACTCATAGCCATTACTGCTAATGACGAAATTTGGATCGATAAGCGAAGAGTTGATTTAAGATCAGTTAGAGCTAATGTAGAAAGACTTAAAGCTGAAAATCCAGAAGGTTCTGTAATTATTCAAGCAGATAAATCATCTAAAACAGGTTTCCTTGTAGAAACAATGGATCAGGTAAGGCTTGCAGGAGTTCAAAATGTATCAATCGCTGCTGAGCAAGATTGATTTAAAGAACAAAAAGATTGCCTCACTTCTTGGCGGCTTCTTATCATCTTTTATAATATTTCTTATAATTTATATCATCATCCTTCCGGGTGGAAAGGCTTTTGAATCCATAAAAGATTCAAGTGTTGTAGATTTTGTTAGGTTAAGAAAAAATGATTATCTCAACGAAAGACAAAGAGCACTTCCAGATAAACCACCTCCACCAAAGAAACCACCACCTCCAAAATTAGAGATGCCTGATATTGTTGAGCCAGTAACTCCTAATCTTGATATTAAATTCCCTGATATTAAAACACCTGTTGATTTAAAAGGAGCTATGCTACAAGGATCAAATTCTTTAGCATCAAATAGTGCCTTGATTCCTCTTGTTCGAATTGCACCCAGATACCCAAGAGATGCATTAGTTTCAGGAAAGACTGGTTTTGTTACAATAAAGCTAACTGTTGACGAAGACGGAAAGGTAATAGATGCTGTTATTACTAATTCAAGACCTCCAAGAGTTTTTGATAGAGCTGCTCTCCAAGCTGTGCTTCGATGGAAATTTAAACCACGTGTTGTAAATGGAGTTCCTGTTCAGCAAGTAGGCACTACAACTATAGAATTTAACTTATGATTAAAAGATCAATAATATTTTTTACACTTATTCTTTCTGTGACTTTGCATTCACAAGAAGCTATTCAGCAGTGGGTCTATAACACTCTTGAAAGAGCTCAGCTAAACGTAGATAAAGGCAATTTGGAAGCTGCTGAAAAGATTTACTATGATTATGCAACATCGACTTACTCCAGTAAGTCGTATGATCATTTTGTTATTTTAAGAACTTATGGATATTTCTTACTTCAACAAGACAGAAACGAAGAGGCTCTTAAGTATCTTAAGCTTGCAGACCAGAAGCGTAAGATGCCACCTATGGATGTCTTTAATTTAAAATTTATTTTAGGTCAGATTTATTATGTTGAGGGTCAAAAAGAAGAGGCAAAAAAATCTTTTCTAGAGTGGATTCAAATAGGCGAAGATAATGAGTTCGATCTTCGTCCTGAAGGTTATGCAACATTAGCCACAATTTATGCTCAAGATGCTGACTGGGATAATGCTCTCATCTATATAACATTAGCAATTGATAATACGGCGGTGTTTGTTGAAAATTGGGCTCAATTAAAATTTGCAATTCATATCCAAAAGAAACAATATATGATCGCATTAGAGGTCGCTCAGGACTTGGTAAGAGTCAAGCCAAAAAATAAAGCTTATATAGAGCAAATGGCTGGAGTTTATAATATTATTAAATTTGAAGAAGAATCTTTAGCTTCTTTAGAATTTAAGCTGCAACAAGATCTGCTTAAAAAATCATCGGAATATGTCAATCTAGCTAATTTTTACCTCTTTAAAGGACTTCCAATAGATTCTTCTAAGGTCATAAAGAAAGGCCTGGCTCTTGGCGTGCTTGATAACAATATTAAACATAATGAGCTGCTTAGTAATGCTTATATTATTGCTAAGGATTTCGATAATGCTGTTAATTCATTAATTAATGTAACAAAACTTTCAGATGATGCTAAGTATGACTATAGAATCGGTCAAATTTATCTTCAAAATTCTGATTATAAAAATGCAATAAAATTCCTCAAGATAGCTCGCTCAAAAAACTGGGATGGTAAAGCAGGATCTTTAGAAATGCTTATTGGCATAAGTTATATAGAGTTAGATGACTTTAAAAATGCTAGAATAGAGCTTGCTAAAGCGATTGCCTTAGGCAAGGAAGATGAAGCAGAGTCATGGATCAGCTATATGGACTCTACAGATAGCTTAAGAGCTGCAGCTGCAGCGAACTAATTCACATAAATACTGTCTTAATAATATGATCATTAAAACCACAGAACTAAAACGTTCGTTTGAGGTTGGCTCAGAAACTGTTGAGGCAATTAAAGGCATTAATTTAGAGGTTCAAGCTGGCGAATTTCTTGCAATCACTGGACCATCTGGATCAGGTAAAACAACTCTAATGAATATCATTGGCTGTTTAGATACTCCAACAAGCGGTGAGTATTTTTTAAATAATAAGCTAGTTAATGAACTTAATGAAAACGAGTTAGCCGGCATTAGAAATAAAGAGATTGGTTTTGTTTTTCAATCATTTCATTTGCTTGCCAAAAATTCTGCCTTAGATAATGTTTTACTTCCTATGAAGTATGCTGGTACAAATATTGATGAAGCAACTGTTAGAGCAAAACATGTCCTAGATCAAGTTGGTCTATCGGACAGGATGAATCATGGCCCAACTGAGCTTTCAGGCGGTCAGCAACAAAGAGTTGCAATAGCAAGGGCAATGGTAAATAAACCAAGTATTTTATTTGCAGATGAGCCAACTGGTAATTTGGACTCTAAAACAGAAGGCGAGGTTATGGGCCTATTTAAAGAGCTAAACGAAGATGGGCAAACAATTATAGTAATAACCCATGAAAAAAATATTGCCAATCAATCAAAAAGAATTATTAACATTAAGGATGGATTAATTGAATCCGATACAAGAATATGAATACAATAAAAAATATGAAAATTAAAAACTTACTAACAATCTCTACCGCTTTATTAATAGTTGCCTGTGGCAAACCAGATCAATCAGCTGAAGCTACAACTTTTTATAAAAAAGATAGTGTTTCTGAAAAAAAACTCGAAGTTAGTATTGAAGCTTCTGGAATCATTGAGGCGATATCATCTGTTGAGATTAAGTCGAAGGCCTCTGGTGAAATTTTATTTCTTGGTGCTGAAGTTGGTGACACTGTAGAGAAGGGATCAATGCTTGGACAAATTGATCAAAGGACGCCAAAAAATATACTTGATCAGTCTGAATCAGACCTAGAGGCATCAAAGGTTAGGCTTGATAATGCAAAATCTCAGTTTGAAAGAGGATCCGAACTTCATTCTAAAGGAAGTATCTCTGATAAAGACTATGAGGACATTCAAGAGAACCTAGCCCAAGCTAAATCAAGTGTTGTAAGAACTGAGGTTTCTTATGAAAACGCCAAAATAGCTCTAGATGATACTATCGTCAGATCACCAGTTGCTGGCACAGTTATCTCAAGGCCTGTTGAGGTAGGACAGGTTATATCTTCACCAACTATGGCGGTAGGTGGAGGGACGATACTTATGACACTGGCGGATCTATCAAAAGTTAGGGTTAGAGCTTTGGTTGATGAGATAGATGTTGGCAAAGTGTCTATAGGTCAAGTTGTCTCGATAAAGGTAGCAGCATACAGAGATAAAGAATTTTTTGGAACAGTTGCTAAAATCGAGCCATTGGCAAAGGTTGAGCAAAATGTTACTACTTTCCCAGTTCTTATTGATATCGATAATGATGAAAATCTTCTCTTATTAGGGATGAATACCGATGTTGTTATTGAAATTTTAAATAAAGATGTTTCAATGACGGCGCCCTCTATGTCACTTAGAACAAGAAAGGATATATATTCAGCAGCAACAATACTCAATATTCCCAAAGAAACCGTTGATTCATTCTTATTAGAAAAAGTTAAAGGTGAGAATTTTAATAAATTTATTGTTATAAAAGAATCCAAAAAAGGGCCTCAACTCTCTTGGGTTGAAATAGGTGTTTCAGATTTATCTAATGTTGAGATAATTAGCGGTCTATCACAGGGTGATACAGTGTTTATTCTGCCAAGCAAAAGTCTTTATGACTATCAACAAAGATTTAAACAGCGTGTGAACGCATCATTTAGTTTCGGATAATGCTTTTTAAAGAATCATTAATATCGGCTATATCCTCGATAAGATCAAATTCTGTTAGATCTTTTCTTACTTCATTAGCAATAATTATTGGTACTGCTGCAGTTATTGCAGTAATAGGCATTGGTTCAAGTGCAGAAAAAGCTCTTGAGGCAAGTATTGACGATTTGGGTGGGAGGACTCTATATGTCGCACCTGGTCAAAACAGAAGAGGCGCAGTTACCAAGGGCATAATCCCTTTAGATATTAAAGATGCTGAGGCTCTAGCTAATTATAAAGAACATGACTGGGAAATATCACCAACTATTACTAGAAATAGACAGGTCAAGTATGGTAATGCAAATATTAATCAAAGAATAGGAGCATATCTACCTATTCATTTTGGCGTTCGAGGTTATGAATTAGAATCTGGAAGGCTTTTTGACGAGGATGATAATTTAGGAAGAAAAAGGGTTGTTGTTCTGGGATCTAAAATACCTAGTGAGTTAAAGACTATAGCTGGCAATTTACTTAATAAAGAAATATTAATTGCTGGAACATCTTATAAGGTGATTGGTATTCTCAAAGAAGAGGGCTCAACGGGATGGCAGAACCCAGATGAGGAACTCTATATACCCTTGCTTACAGGGGCACAAAGAGTATTTGGAACTCCTAATGTTGACTCAATTAATGTTGGTATCTCTAATGATCAAAATGTTGATGAGATAATGATGTCAATTGAGCAGATACTTAGAGCCAAGCATGATATTGGTCCAGGTCAAGATAATGATTTTAGAATAAGTGACTATAGCCAGTTTGCAGATCTTAGAAGACAGGCTACAGGAATATTTACATTACTTATTGCCGCAATAGCTGGGATAAGCCTTGTGGTTGGGGGTATTGGTGTCATGAATATAATGCTTGTATCTGTAACAGAAAGAACAAGAGAGATTGGTCTAAGAAAAGCACTCGGTGCAACGCATAGCGCTATTATGCTTCAGTTTGTAGTTGAAGCAATACTGCTCTGCATCATAGGTGGCTTGATTGGCCTGTTTATTGGTATTGGTATATTGTGGATTTGTGCAACGTTATTTGATTGGCCATTCGCTCTTCCTATTGGGGCTATGATTGGATCCATAACTTTCTCTGCAATGGTTGGGTTATTCTTTGGTATTTGGCCTGCAAAAAAAGCAGCTAAATTAGATCCAGCTACATCTTTAAGGTATGAATAAATTAAAAGTTATTCAATTACTACCTGAACTTAATTTTGGAGGCGTTGAAAGAGGCGTTAAAGATTTCTCAAAAGCCTTAGTAGAAAAAGGCCATCAATCCATAGTAATTTCTAATGGTGGATTGCTCCAAGAAGAGATAGAGAAGAATGGTGGCAAACACATCAATTTACCAATTCATAAAAAGAGAATATCCTCATTATTGCTTTCCTCAAAATTAAAAGATATTTATGAAAAGGAGAAACCAGATGTTATTCATGTGCGCTCTAGAATGCCAGCTTGGATTAATTTTTTAGCTTTTAAAAAGCTTCATCAAAAACCATTATTAGTTTCCACCTTCCATGGACTATATAGCACTCCTATATACAGCCAAGTCATGTCAAAAGTTGATCATGCTATATCTATTTCTAAAACAGTAAAAAGTTATATCAAGTCTACTTATAAAATGACAGATGATCAGATAACCATTATTCCAAGAGGTTGTGACTCTTTGCAATTTAATCAAGATGAGATTGAATCAGTCATGGTTAGAGAATTGGTATAAAGAGTTTCCTCAAACTATTGGCAAGAAAATTTTAACGCTGCCAACTAGAATCACTAAATGGAAGGGCGTTGATAGCTTTATTGATTTAGTCGAAGCTTTAGATAGTAATGATATGCATGCCTTGGTTGTAGGGCCAGTTTCAGAATCTAAAAAAAGATACTATCAAACTATCCTAGACAAGGTTAATAAAAAATCATTATCAGATAAAATTACTTTTACCGGATCAAGAAACGATATAGCAAACATTTATAAAATTTCTGATATTGTTTATAACCTTTCTATACAACCTGAACCTTTTGGAAGAACTACGATCGAGGCTATCAGCTGCGGAACTCCGGTAGCAGGATGGAGGCATGGAGGTACCCAAGAAATATTGGAAGATCTTTTTCCTCAAGGCCTTGCCGAGTTAAGTAATACAGGTGAGTTAAAAGATGTGACGCTAAACATCCTTAACAACAATGACAAGCCATTAGGGAATACTTTTACATCTGAAAGAATGATTGATTCGACTATAAATCTATACTACGACTTACTTAACAAATCCTCATAAACACTTAATACTTTTTTGGATGCTTTATCTATTGAGTATTCTTCTGCAATGTATTCAAAAATAGACTCTTGACTCATACTCCTATCAACCCAGTTATGAATAAGACTTTTTAATGACTCCAGATTGTCTGGTTCTGCCAAGAGCTCCTGGGGAAGTATTTGACTCATATGCCCAACATTTGTTGATATGACAGGAATATGAAGATAGAGGGCCTCTAGAGCTACCCTAGGGCCGCCTTCACGCCTTGATGATACTATTAAAAGTGAAGCCTTTTGATAGTATTCAATAAGAGCTTCTTTTGAGACCGATGCTGTGATGGTAATAAAATCATCTAAACCATATTTATCTATCAAAGAATTTAGTTTGCTGTGTTCAGGACCATCTCCAATAATTAATAAATTCTTATTAATATTAACCCAAGATTCTATTAAGAGATCAAAACCCTTCACTGGCTCAAGCCTTCCAATTGCAAGAATATACTCAGCAGTATTATTTATATTCTCAGGAAGAGAGGGGTGCCACCAGTTCTCGACAAGTGAACTTTCAGTACCTAGTGAGTCCTGTATTTTTTGGCTGCATGCTATAACCCTATGGGCCTTGTTATAGACCTTTGTTTTGCTCTTGATCCCATGAACCGTCGTCACATGTCTTAACTTTATAAGTCTTCTGACAGAGTTGATGATAGAGGTTGTTTTAGAGCCATGAGAATGAACAATATCAGGACGGATATTTCTTAGAACTAGTATTAAACTAAGAATACCAAATATAGACCGCCTAGATATATTCTCTACTATTTTAACTTCAGTGTCTGAAAAGTGATGAGATATAGATTGGTTGCATATAACTACAATTTCATTATCTCTGCTCTGAATATCAGCCAATTCTTGAACATGTTGCTCAATACCAGCAAAGGTTGAGCTTAAAACGTAATGGGCTATTTTCATGAAAGGTTTAATTTATTTTTAATCTTATATGCAAGCTTTTCAACTTCAGCAAAAATCTCATGATGAGGGTTCTGCATATGAATCTGTATTTTATTTAACCCCTTAACCATCTCATTATATTCAATATAACCAACCTGTTTGTTATTCAAAAGCTCATTCATTTGGTTAATAACTTTGTTTTTTCTTAGATACTTCATATCAAATAATATAGTACTACCCTTTGTTGAAAGGCTTTCGTAAACCATATTCATACTATCCTGAGTAATAATTTTTATTGAAGCATTACGTAACATTTCATCAAAACCGTCTTCAGATAGAATTATTTTTTTATTACTTTGTGCAAGTTTTTTTATAGCTTGGATCATCTTTTGAGGTGTTCTTCTTGATGAAAAAATGTGCCAAGTCTTATTGGGATATATTAAAGTCACAAATTCAATCTGCTCCATAATTTTATTCACGTTAAATAAATAGTGTTTGTTTTTTCCACCAATTGCTATTAAGCCAACATTTTCATCAACATCTTCAGTTGATACTTTTGCTAAGGACCCTTCAAAATAAATAACTTCATGCCCAGATAGTTTATGACGATCATGTTTTGGTGCGCATATTAGATCAAAATGTTTTTTAAAATAGATTGGTGTTAAAACACTCATAGCTAAAATATCTTTGTTGAATTTTAATTTCATACCTTTTTTAACTCCAAGAACTCTTGCGTGAATATTACTTCCAGCACCAATAATTAGATGAATATTTTTTTTACGATATTTTAAAAAGATTAGTTCTAGATCATTACTAAATGAACTTATGGCATACATCAATATTTCAGATAATCTTTCGAGCGGCCCAATAACACATTTTTCTTCATAAACTTTGATATCAATAGTTCTTGAAAGCTCATCAAGAATAGCTTTTACTTGTTTCTCATGACCAAGCTTGCCATCTTTAATCCAAAGGATGTTCATATATTATCGTCAGTGTCCAGGTTGATTTTTATTCTCTAATAAACATAATGAGTCATGGAAAAATACAAGTCTATATTTATTTCAGACGTTCACCTTGGTTCAAAAGGATGTAAGTCAAAATATTTATACAATTTTTTAAAAACTCACTCATGTGAAAACTTATTTCTTGTTGGAGATATTATTGACTGTTGGAGGTTAAAGTCAAAGATTTATTGGCCTCAAGAGCACAGCAATGTAATTAGTAATATATTGTCTATGGCTAAGAATGGTACAAAAGTAACATATATAACAGGTAATCATGATGACTTTCTAAGGATATACCAACCTTTACAACTTGGAAATCTAGAGCTAAAGGAAGAACATGTTTATAAAACAGTGTCTGGTAAGAATTTCTTAGTGATTCATGGTGATCAGTTTGATATTGTTACGAAATATGGAAAAAGTCTTTCAGTTCTGGGTGATAAGGTATATACATTTTTACTGACTCTTAACAAAGTTCTTAATTTTTTTAGATCTAGACTAGGTTTTGGATATTGGTCTTTGGCTAAATATTTAAAAGACCTCACAAAGAAAGCCGTTAACAAAGCTTCCGACTACGAAGAAAGCTTATCAAAAGAATGTAAGACTAGAAACCTAGATGGTATTGTCTGTGGACATATACATAAAGCACAAATATCTGTTATTAATGGAATTGATTATCTAAACTGCGGTGATTGGGTTGAGTCAGCCACAGCTCTTGTTGAGACCATGAAAGGAGAATTTAAGCTGATTAATAGGGGCGATATTGAAAAAGCTAGAGAAAATATAAAACTCTTAAGTAATTCTTGAATATGAAGGATGACTTGCAGCAAATAGCTATCACTCTTGTCTCCCAATATGGAGAGGAAGCTCAGACCATTGCTATGCTTCGAGCAGCAGAATATGCCGCTTCTTTTAATCAAGAAGAATGGATTAAATGGGAAAAGGTTGTGCAAATTCTTGAAAATTTTGATGAAAAAAGCCCACTCGACGGTTAAATTTTAATATATCTATTTATTTAAATACGTTAATGTATTTAATATGAAGAATATTTTTAAAGTAAATCCTGTTATTAAATTAAATATACTGGCTTCAATAGGCGCCTTTGTATGTATTTTTTGCCTTGCCTATCTTAATTCTCACGACCCATCAATAGTCTGGCTGATACCTCCATTTGGTGCAACTATGGTTCTGGTCATGGCTGTTCATGAAAGTCCATTAGCTCAACCCAAGAATATTATTTTTGGTCATGTTTTATCAGCATTAAGTGGTGTCATTATTTTTGCTCTAATGGGGTCTAGTCCTTTATCCCTTGGTGTTGCAGTTGGATTGGCTGTTTTTGTCATGGCTTCATTTAATATCATCCATCCTCCTGCAGGAGCGAACCCAATAATTGCTATCCTTGGAGGGAAGGGTCTTGCTTTTGTTGTTATGCCTGTAGCGATTGGTGCAATATTTATAGTAATTTTTGCAATGTTTTATAACAGGATTATTGGAAGAAATTACCCATAATTCTTAATATTTTCTGCTAACTACAAAACTTCTCACTATAATGATGTTGTGAAAAACGTTATTTCTAAAAAAATTGTTGAAAAATTAAATGTTTTTTTCAATCCATCGTCACTAAGGATCATTAATGAAAGTTTTATGCACAACGTCCCAGCAGACGCAGAATCTCATTTTAAATTAGTTATAGTAAGTGACAAATTTATTGATATGTCTCTTATAGAAAGACATAGATCTGTGTATTCTGTATTAGGCAGCACAATGAATGAAATACATGCTCTATCAATTCATGCATTTGATAATTTAGAATTCAATGAAAACCCTATGATTTTAGACTCACCTCAGTGTGCCAGCAGAGACCAATGAAAAACGCCATAAAAAATTTAGCGGTATATGCAACATCAAAACCTTTTCCTGTCCTTTTTTTGACGTCACTCATAATTGTCCTTGCATCTTTTGGAATATCAAATTTCAAGTTAGATGCATCTTCAGATGCTCTAGTTCTTGATGGGGATGAGGCATTTAAAACCTATAGAAAAAATGAAAAAGAATTCGGAGACTCAAGCTTTTTGATCGTCACTTATGAACCAGATGCAGAGTTGTTTTCTAATGACTCACTGGAAAAATTAAAAAATCTTGAAAATGATTTATCTAAAATAGATGGAGTTGATTCTATTTTATCTCTTCTAGATGCTCCAATATTTTTTCAACCAAAGGTTGGGTTAACTGAAGTCGCTGATAATTTAAAAGATCTTACAACAGAAGGCATAGATCTCTTAGAAGCAAAAAAAGAAATCGTCTCTAATCCAATCTACAAAGATTTAATTATTGGCAAAGATGGCGCTCTAACTGCAATGCAGATAGTGCTGCGAGGCAATGATGAGTATGATCAGCTAATAAATGATAGATATGAGATCTTAGATATACTGTCATCTAAAGAGCCTGACACGATTACAAATAAACAGCTATTGACTGATGATTTAAAAATTATCAATCAAAAAATTAGCAAGATAAATGATGATGAATCTTCCTTTAACGCTAATCTAGTTAGTGATATTAGATCGATTCTTGGCAATTATCGCTCTGATGCAACTCTCTATCTAGGAGGGCCAACAATGATAACTTCAGATATGATGGATTTCATTAGATCTGATCTTGTTCTTTTTGGAACTGCCGCGGCCCTTATTTTTGCTCTCATGCTTTATTTATTTTTTGGTAACATTTGGTTAGTTATTCTTCCGCTATTAAATGCCTTTGCAACAACCTTTATAACAGCTGGATTTTTAGGTTTCATGGATTGGAAAATCAGTGTTGTCTCATCTAACTTTATTGCTCTCTTGCTTATTTTAACTATATCTTTAACCGTTCATGTTCTTGTTAAGATTAATGAACTTACAAAAGAGCACAATGATTATAAGGAAGCGTTAAGCGATTCTATTAATCAGATGTTTCTTCCTTGTTTTTTTGCAGCTCTAACAACTGCAATCGCATTTCTATCTCTTTTATTGGGTGATCTGAAGCCTGTTATTGAGTTTGGAAAGATGATGGCATTTGGAATAACGATAGCCTTCATATCAACATTTACTTTTTTACCAAGTCTCTTATCTGTCATTGGTAATACTTCAACTAAAGATAGATTAAACCTTCATAAAATAACTAATAGTATTCTTAAAATATCAAAATCTAGAACTTCGATAATCTATATTTTATTTTCTCTATCATTTGTTGCTTTAATTTTTGGAGCTTCAAAGCTTGAAGTTGAGAATAGATTTATTGATTACTTTGGTAAAAATACAGAAATACATCAAGGTATGCTGGAAATTGACAAACATCTTGGTGGAACATCAACCCTAGATATTATTATTAAACAACCAATAATATTGGAATTGAATGATGACTTCAATGATGATCTTTTTGATGACGATCTATTTGAGGATGAGGGCAGTGATGCATCTGGCTATTGGTGGAATGTATATACCCTGGCTCAACTCGAAGAGATACATGATTACTTAGAATCCCTGCCTGAAATAGGAAAGGTGCTAAGCGTCTCGAGTGGAATTAAATTAGCCAGACTTATAAATGATGGAAATGATCTGAATGATCTTGAGCTTGCTTTACTTCGATCTGTTTTACCTGAAGACATAAGAGAAACCTTGCTTTATTCATATATTAACAAAGATGATTCTATTGTAAGAATTTCAACAAGGGTTAATGAGTCATCCTCTGATTTAAACAGAAAAGATTTGCTTGAAAAAATTAATACAGATCTGCAGACAAAGTTTAATTTAACAGAAGATCAATTTGAGCTTACTGGTCTTGCTGTTTTATACAACAATATGCTTCAATCGCTTTTTTCTTCTCAAATAGGATCCTTGTCACTTGTCTTTATGGTAATTGCCTTGATGCTACTTTTAATATTTAAATCTTTTAAGATTATGATAATTGGTTTAATTCCTAATATATTTGTTGCTCTTTCTGTTATTGGTTTATTGGGTCTTTTAAAGATTCCATTGGATATTATGACGATAACTGTTGCTGCAATAAGTGTTGGTATGGCAGTAGATAATACAATTCATTATATTTATAGATATAAGAAAGAAATCAAGCTTACTGGGTCGCCAAATATAGCTCTTATTAATGCACATACAACTACTGGAAGGGCAATATTCTATACAGCAGCTACAATAGCTGCAGGCTTTTCAATACTTGCCTTATCGAACTTTTTCCCAACTAGGTTGTTTGGTATCTTTACAGCTTTGGCAATGTTAATAGCGTTTATTTCATCTTTATCATTACTTCCAAATTTATTAGTTAAATTTAAAGTTTTCCAATAAGATTAGATTATGGGACCCTTACATGGAATAAAAGTTTTAGAATTCTCAGGCATTGGACCAGGTCCATACTGCGGGATGATTTTGGCTGATCTGGGTGCAGAGGTTATTAGACTAAGCAAAAAAGATCAAACAGGCATTGATAATAAGTTTGATATTCATAACAGATCTAAATTATCTATTACCGCTGACTTAAAAAATCCAGATACTACTAATGAAATATTAAAATTAGTTGAAAATGTAGATGTTGTTTTTGAAGGTTTTAGACCTGGCGTTATGGAAAAACTAGGACTTGGTCCTGAAGAGTGCTTATCTGTTAATAAGTCATTGATTTACGGAAGAATGACTGGCTGGGGTCAGGATGGCCCTATGTCCAAGCAAGCAGGCCATGACATTAACTACATTAGTTTATCAGGAGCCTTACATTCAATGGGTAGATCGTCGGAAAATCCACAAGCACCTCTTAATTTAGTTGGTGACTATGGGGGAGGAGGCGCTCAGCTAGCAATTGGGATCTTGTCTGCTCTGATTGGTTCTATGAAGACTGGAAAAGGGCAGGTTGTCGATGCTGCAATGATTGACGGAAGTTTATCTTTAATGAGTTTTTTTTATTCTCTTAAAGAAATGGGTCACTGGGAAGACAAAAGGGAATCTAATCTCCTAGATGGGGCGGCTCATTTTTATGATACATACAAGTGCTCTGATGGTAAGTTTTTAGCCATAGGTTCAATCGAACCTCAATTTTATGCAATCTTATTAGATAAATTAAAGATCGATGATGACTGTTTTAATAATCATATGGATAAAAGTAAATGGCCTGAACTTAAGAAAGTAATTGCTTTAAATATTTCACAAAAAACTAGAGATGAGTGGGTTGAAATATTTAAGGGTACAGACTCTTGTGTTACGCCAGTACTAGATATGACTGAGGCAAAGTTAAATGATCACAATGTAGCTAGAGGAGCCTTTATTGATATTGATGGGTTTGTTCAACCAGCCCCATCGCCAAGATTTTCTGAAGACTCAGTTGAGGTAAGACACAATGCCAAAAAAATTGGGTCAAATAATCTAGATATATGTAACAGGTTCAATCTGAACCCCGATTGCTTCAACTAAAAAATTTAATACTATTATCAAAAGTTTTATCAGCAAGCTCGCTAGGGGTAATTTCCATTAAACCAGAAATTTCTTTCGCAATATGTGGAAGAAATGAAGGCTCATTCCTATTATTTTTTGGTTTTCTATCAAGATTTCTTGGAATTAGGTATGGACAATCCGTTTCTAGCATTAGCTTGTCTAAGGGAATATTTTTAATAGATTGCCTTAGTTCTACATTTCTTCTTTCATCGCAAACCCATCCCGTAAGACCAATATAAAAACCTAAATCAAGATAATCCTCAAGCTCAGATTGAGTTCCTGTAAAGCAATGAACTACACTTTTTGGAAGATAGTCTTTATATTCGCTAATTATTTTAATAAATTTAGAATGCGAGTCTCTTTGATGAAGATACAAAGGCTTATTAAAATCAATAGCAATTTTTATTTGTTCTTCAAAGGCATATGTTTGCTCATCATGTGAAGAGAGGTTTCTAAAAAAATCCAATCCTGTTTCACCAATACAACTAGGATTATATTCACTAACCATTTTCCTCATATTTTGAATTTGTTCTTTATCAATCTCATTTGCATGATGTGGGTGTGTTCCAATTGAAAAGAATGCTTCTTTGAGATTACTTTTATAGATATTGTAAGTTTTTTCAAAATCATTCAATGAGGCTGAAACGATTAAGAATTTATTTACATTATTAATTTTTGCTCTTTCAATAACAGCATCTAAATCTTTGTCAAAACGATCGCTTGAAAAGTTACAGGCTATATCAAATAAATTATTCATTTCCACTTGGTTGATTTTTAATAATATGAATTATGAACTAAAATTGCTGAATCATGAATCAATTCAATCAGTTTGAAGAAGCCTTAGCTTTAACCCACATAGAAAACAACATTTTTTTGGTAAAACCTGACAGCAGATACTTTGTAGGTAATACACCCCATGGAGGATATTTACAGGCACTAATGCACAAAGCATTAGTAACCATTCTTCCTCATGCTACTGCCATAAGTTCTTCTGTTCAGTTTTTAGATAGAATTGAGAATGATGATCTTACTTTGACTGTCGATATATATAAGATCGGCAGAGGTAGCTCTTCAGGGGTAGTTAGAGCAATTCAAGATAAAAAAGTATGCGCTGTTTTTACTGGCACATGTTCAGATTTTGAGCACATGAAGGGTTACTCTGGACTCAACACTCCTTTACCAAAAATATTTGATGAATCTAATATAGCTAATTATGTTGAAATGAATTATGACAAAATTTCTAAGGGCTTTACTCCCAACTTTATAAAGCAACTCAAATGTCTCGTTCATCCAGACCATGCATGGTGGAATAAAGAAAAGCTTGAGTTAGATGCGAAGGCTAGATGCTCAGCATTTTTAGAACTTGATGGAGGCATGCCTGATCAATTCTGCTTATCTTTTTATACCGATATATTACCCCCAGTTGTATCTAATAAATATGGACCATTGGGTTGGATACCAACAATCACATTAACAACTCATATCAGACAACTTCCAACAACAAATATTCTTTTTGCAGACTTTAAAGCCTCTGATATTAACAAGGGTTACTTTGAACAAGATTGTAATATTTGGGATTTAAACAATAATTTAGTTGCTTCAGGCCGACAACTAACTAGAATATTAAAATCAGAAGATAAAATTTCATAAAAAAAATAAAACAAGGAATCCAAATGCAATTCAAAGGTACTAAAAATTATATTTCTACAGATGATCTCAGCATGGCAGTTAATGCCTCTATGGCTCTTGAAAGACCTCTGTTAATTAAGGGTGAACCTGGTACAGGTAAGACTCTTCTTGCTGAAGAAGTTGCCAAGGCATTAAAAATGGATTTAATAGAGTGGCATATCAAATCTACAACAAAAGCATCACAGGGTTTATATGAATATGATGCTGTTACTAGACTAAGAGACTCTCAACTAGGCGATGAGCGGGTTAAGGATATAGCTAACTACATTAAAAAGGGCAAGCTTTGGGAGGCCTTTACAGCAGATAAACAAGTTGTTCTTCTCATTGATGAAATAGATAAAGCCGATATTGAATTTCCTAATGACTTGCTCCAAGAAATTGATCGAATGGAATTCTTTTGCTATGAAACAGGTGAGACAATTAAGGCGAAGCACAGACCTTTAATTATTTTAACTTCAAATAATGAAAAAGAACTTCCTGATGCATTTTTAAGAAGATGCTTCTTTCATTACATCCAATTTCCAGACAGAGTCACAATGAATAAAATTGTTGATGTTCATTACCCAAAAATAAAAAAGAAATTGGTCAATGAGGCATTAGAAATATTTTTTGATTTAAGAAAAATACCTGGATTAAAAAAGAAACCATCCACCTCAGAGCTAATTGATTGGTTAAAGCTTTTACTTTCAGATGATATGCCAGATGAGATCTTAAAGAATGCAGATTCATCCAAAGCTATACCTCCATTATATGGCGCTCTTTTAAAGAACGAACAAGATGTCCAGCTTCTTGAAAGACTAGCTTTTATGTCTAGAAGAGAAGCTAATAGTAAATAAATGCTAATCAATCTTTTTCAAACCGTAAGATCATCAGGAGTTCCATGCACCCTAAGGGAGCTTCTTGATTTATTAGGCGCTCTTGAAAAACAAATGGTGTACGCAAACATTGATGATTTTTACTACTTATCACGAGCAATTCTTGTAAAGGATGAAAAGCATTATGATAAATTCGATAAAGCATTTGATATTTATTTTAGAGGTATTGAAAAGTTAGAGGATATATTTCAAGCTCTAATTCCGGAAGATTGGTTAAGAAAGGCTTTTGAAAAAGAGCTAGACCCTGAGGAGCTAAAGAGAATTAAGTCACTAGGCGGCCTTGATAAATTACTCGATGAGTTTAAAAAAAGACTAGAAGAACAAAAAGAGAGGCACGAAGGTGGTAATAAATGGGTTGGTACGAATGGTACATCTCCATTTGGTCATGGTGGGCAAAATCCAGAGGGTATTAGAGTTGGCGGAGAAGGTGGTCAAAAAACTGCTGTAAAAGTATGGGAGCAAAGACAATTTAGCAATCTTGATGACTCAGTCATCATCGGTACTAGAGATATTAAAATGGCCTTGAGAAGGCTTAGAAAATTTGCAAGACAGGGAAATGATCTTGAATTGGATATGGATAACACCATCAAATCAACTGCAAAAAATGCTGGTTTTTTAGATATTCACATGGTTCCTGAAAGGTCAAATACAGTAAAAGTTATTGTTTTATTTGATGTTGGTGGCTCAATGGATCCATATATAAAACTTTGTGAAGAGCTTTTTTCAGCAATAAAAACGGAATTTAAGCACTTAGAATATTATTACTTTCATAATTGTATTTATGAATCAATTTGGAAAGATAATAACAGGAGATCACAAGAGAGGTTTCTTGTTCAAGATTTAATTAATAAATTTTCATCTGAATATAAAATAATTGTTGTTGGTGATGCAACGATGGCACCATATGAAATTACTAATGCAGGCGGTAGCATTGAGCATTGGAATGATGAGCCGGGTCATGTTTGGATAAAAAGACTTGCTGATCATTTTGATAATTTAGCATGGCTAAACCCAGTCCCAGATGATCATTGGGATTACACTTCATCAATTTGTATAATAAAAGACTTATTTGAGGATAGAATGTATCCTTTAACATTAAAAGGTTTAGAAGACGGAATGGCGGATTTATCAAAATAATTATGGGATGAAAATATGAATAAAAACGGAATAAAATGGGGTCCTTTTACATTAAGAATACCTTTCATTCATACCAAATTATTGACTGCAGAATTTCTTCAAGGTTTGGTAATATCAGGTGCAACTGCACTTGCAGCAGCGCCTGTTGGTATAGCTTTAGGATTGTCATTAGATGAAGCAATTGCAGCCTGTTTTATAGCTAGTGTCTTAATAACTTCAAGTCCAATTATCTTCGGAGAGCCAATGGCTTCTGGATGGATCACTCCAGCCTTACCATTAGTCATAGGTTTTTTTTATGACAAAAGGTCTATTTGATGAAGTTTATCGAGTTGAGACATTTCATTATATGTCTGCTATGGCAATTGAGTTTACTCTTCTTGTTTTGATTTTAGGATTAACAGGTATTGGTAAGTTAATTGTAGAAAAAGTTCCAAATGGCCTTAAATCTGGGATCATTTTAGGTGCTGCTTTGGCTGCCTTTTATCAAATCTTCTTCAGTGATTTTGATCGATATATTGGTAACGCTCCAATATCTATGATATCTGCTTTACTAATTTGTACTGTTACAACATTTTCAGAACCTTTCAAAAGATTAGCTCAAAAAAATAAAATTCTTGCCGTTATTGGATCTTTGGGTTTATTGCCTGGTTTTATAGTTGCAGCGATAGTTGGTTACATCACAGGTGAAATTACCTGGAACATAGAATGGGGTTTGGCTGCTCCAGCTGTTGTTGATGTATATAAACAAACTTCACCACTATCGATTGGTTTTCCACCAGCTGAGATGTATCTAGAGGTTTTACCTTTAGTAATTATTGGTTATTTATTATTATTTGGTGACTTTATTACAGCTCTAGAAGTCATTAAAGAGGGTCAGGAAAAAAGACCTGATGAAATTATAGATATAGATATAAATAGATCTCATAATAGTGTTGGAATTAGAAATGCGCTTGGAGCCATAATTAATCCCTTTTTTCCCACGCAAGGTGCTTTATGGACAGGTGTTCATGTTGTGGTGGTTGAAAGATGGAAACAAGGAAAACATGCCATGAGATCATTGTTTGATGGTATTCATTCTTATTATTTGATGGGTATTCCTTTTTTATTTTTTGTAGTTCCGTTCATTGATATTATGGAACCTTTAATGATAGTTGCTTTGGGAGTAACTCTTATTTTAACTGGTCTAGCATGTTCATATATTGCAATGTCACTAGCTGTCAAAAATTCTGAGAAAGCTGTTGCTCTTGTTACTGCTGTTTTAATTGCTTTTGGAGGCGAGTACATGTGGCTCGGAATATTAACTGGACTAATTTTAAGTTACGTATTAGTCGATAATAAGAAACATGAGTAACATTTTGGCCAGTTTTGCACTAGAAATAGAAAATCTTAAAAAGGTATATTCTGGAGGTACTGAAGCACTCAAAGGAATATCTCTAAAAGTTCAAGAGGGAGATTTTTATGCCTTATTAGGCCCTAATGGAGCCGGAAAGTCCTCAACTATAGGAATTATAGGAACCGTAGTTACCAAAACATCTGGTAAAGTAAAAATTTTTAATAATGATATTGATATTAACGTTGCAGCAGCAAAGGCCTTGCTCGGAGTTGTTTCTCAAGAAATTAATTTTTCTCAGTTTGAAAAGGTTATCGACATCGTGGTCACCCAAGCCGGCTTCTATGGAATCTCAAAATCTGAAGCAATGCCAAGAGTTGAATCTATGTTAAAAAGACTAGGCTTGTGGGATAAAAAAGATGTTCAAGCTAGAACACTTTCTGGTGGTTACAAAAGAAGATTGATGATAGCCAAAGCGCTTGTTCACGAACCTAAGCTTCTTATTCTTGATGAACCTACGGCTGGGGTAGATATTGAATTAAGAAGAGAGATGTGGAGTTTCCTAAAAGAAATAAATGAAAACGGTACAACTATCATCCTTACTACTCATTACTTGGAAGAGGCTGAACAGCTTTGTAGGAACATTGGAATTATCGACGGTGGTAAAATTGTGACTAATACTGGCATGAAAGATCTTCTGGGATCTTTGAATGTGCAAGGCTTTGTCTTTGATCTAGATTCTCCTTTAAGTAAAGCTCCAGAAATAGAAGGGTTTCCTTTAAAGCTGGAAGATCCTTTGACTTTGGTAGCTGCTGTAAATAAAGATAGGTCTATTAATGCATTATTTGAGAAACTAACGGAACAAGGAATCAAGGTTAAGTCTATGAGGAATGAGTCTAATAGACTTGAAGAGCTCTTTATTGAAATGGTAAAAAAATAATGAAAAAAAACTTTAGTGTATCTACTGCCTTATGGACTTTAACAATTAAAGAAATC
>CALSQM010000009.1 GCA_943788515.1 uncultured SAR86 cluster bacterium | reverse complement strand
AGACTTAGCTTGTGTTAAGGACTTTAGTGGCTTACCTTTGTATAAATCAGACTTGATAGCAATTACGCCACGTCTTCCTGGACTAGTTGGTTTTGCTTTAATAATAGCCATGATTAATTAAGACCCTCGAACTGAATTTCTGAATCTTTACTTAAAGATACAAATGCTTTTTTATAATCTGATTTTTTGTAAAGGCCATTTCTGTTTCTTTTTCTTTTGCCTTTAACTATTGAGGTTGTTACTTTTGTAACCTCAACTTTAAATAATTCTTCAACAGCTTTTTTAATCTCTCTTTTATTTGCAGTTAGATCCACCTTGAATACTATTTGCTTCAAAGACTCGCCAACTCTGGCTGACTTTTCAGTAACTATAGGGGATTTAATAAGAGTAAATAATTTCTCGTTATGCATCAATCCACTCCTCAATTTGCTTAAAGGCGTCAGCAGTAACTGCAACTTTATTAGCTTTTAATAAGTTAACTGGGTTGATTTCCCTTACTGTTATTACGTCAACATTCGGTATGTTTCTAGTAGATAAATATAAATTCATATCTAGCTCATCAATTATGATTAGTACTTTACTAAGAGAGAATTCGTTAAGTAATGAAACCACTTCTTTGGTCTTTGGTTTATCTAAAACAGGTTTCTCAATAGCAACCAATCTTCCTTGTCTTAGTAATTCTGAGAATATAGACCTGATTGCAGCTCTATACATCTTTTTATTGATCTTTTTGCTGTAGTCTCTTGGGGTTGCAGCAAAAGTGACACCACCACCTCTCCACAAAGGACTTCTGATTGTTCCAGCTCTCGCTCTACCTGTTCCTTTTTGTCTAAAAGGCTTTTTACCGCCACCTCTTACTTCTGATCTAGTTTTTTGTTTAGATGTTCCTTGTCTTGCACCTGCCATAAAGCTAACTACAGCTTGATGAACTAAAGACTCATTAAAGTCTTTGCCGAATGCGCTATCAGATATATTAATATCTTGATTTTTTGTGGATGATAGTAATTCTATTTTCATGATTTCTTCAACGCCGGTTTAATTTTCAATTCAGATCCATTAAAGCCTGGAACAGCACCTTTTATATAAAGAACACTATTTTCTACGTCTAGGTCAACGATCTTTAAACTTTGAACAGTCTTTTGAACATTACCCATGTGGCCTGACATTTTTTTCCCTTTCCAAACTCTTCCTGGTGTTTGACATTGACCAATTGAGCCATGAGCCCTGTGTGACAATGAGTTACCGTGGGTTGCATCTTGCATTGCAAAGTTATGACGTTTAATAACACCTGCATAACCTTTACCTTTTGAGGTTCCAGTAACATCAACATATTGACCGATTTCAAATATATCTGCGGTTAAGTGTTTGCCAACTTTCATGTCGTCAGCAACTTCATCAGCAGATCTAAATTCTGCAAGAATTCCTGGCTCAAGATTTATTTTTTTATAAAATTCGCTTTTAGATTTATTAACATTATTTGACTTGTTAACTTTAGAAACAACAAATGCATTGTATCCATCTCTAGAAGTAGTTTTTATGTCTGCTAAAAAGTTACCGCAAACTGAAACTGCAGTAACAGGTATAGACTCTCCGTCTTCTAGGAAAAGACGAGTCATACCAGATTTTTTTCCTATTAAGCCTATGCTCAATTTATTCTCCTTTATACGGGGCTGCTACCCTCTATGGCCGCGTTCGCGTTAATTAATGAACTATCCTAAACTTATCTGAACATCCACCCCTGAGGATAGATCTAACTTCATCAAAGCATCAACTGTTTTATCAGTTGGTTGGACTATGTCCATAAGTCTTTTGTAAGTAACAATTTCATATTGGTCTCTTGCATCTTTATCTTTATGAGGAGACTTTAATATAGTTGTTCTTTCCTTTTTAACAGGTAGAGGAATTGGACCATTAATAATTGCACCAGTTTTTTTAACTGTTTCAACTATTAATTTTGCTGAAGCATCTATCAGTCTGTAATCAAAAGCCTTAAGCCTAATTCTGATTGATTGATTCTCCATTTTTATCCTTTAATTATCTCTATCTATTTATTTTCACTACTTTTGCTTATCGCAAAAAGTGGCGTATTTTAAGCTTCTAAGAGCCTAACTGTCAACATTAATTGTGAGTTATATAAGCTTATATATTAATTAGCTTTCAACCCCTCGGCTATATTGTTTGGAACCTCACCATACTTGGTAAATTCCATTGTAAATGTAGCTCTACCTTGGGTAGCTGATCTAAGGTCTGTTGCATAACCAAACATTTCTGCTAATGGCACTTCTGATGAAACTTCTTTACCTGATGTAATATCGTCCATACCTAAGATAATGCCTCTTCGTCTATTTAAATCACCAACTACGTCTCCCATATGTTCTTCAGGGGTTACTACTACAACTTTCATAACAGGCTCTAGTAATGCAGGTTTAGCTTTATTGGCGCCATCTTTCAGCGCATAAGATCCAGCAATTTTGAACGCCATTTCATTTGAATCTACATCATGAAATGAACCATCATATAAAGTTGCTCTGAGAGCTAGTAGAGGATACCCAGCTATAACACCATTTTGCATTTGCTCTTGAATGCCTTTATTTACTGCTGGTATGTATTCTTTTGGTATAGCTCCACCAACAATTTTATCTACGAATTCATATTCATCATCTAATCCAAGCGGTTCTAGTTTCAACCAGACATGACCATACTGACCTTTACCACCACTCTGTCTTACAAACTTACCTTCAACTTCAACAGTTTCTTTAATTGTTTCTCTATATGCTACTTGAGGCTTACCTATGTTTGCTTCAACTGAGAATTCTCTTCTCATCCTATCAACAAGAACATCTAAGTGAAGCTCGCCCATGCCAGAGATAATTGTTTGTCCTGACTCTTCATCACTAGCAACTCTGAATGAAGGGTCTTCTTGAGCTAACTTTCCTAGCGCAAGAGACATTTTCTCTTGATCTGGCTTCGATTTTGGCTCAACAGCTACTGAAATGACAGGTTCAGGGAAATCCATTCTCTCTAAAACAATCTGCTTGTTAGCATCTGACAATGTATCACCTGTAGTGATATCTTTTAAGCCAATACAGGCTGCTATATCACCAGCTCTTACTTCTTTAATTTCTTCTCTATTATTCGAGTGCATCTGGACCATTCTGCCAACTCTTTCTTTTTTAGATTTAGTAGAGTTTACGACAGCATCTCCAACCTTAAGGACACCTGAGTACACTCTTATAAAAGTTAAAGTACCTACAAATGGATCCGTTGCGATTTTAAAAGCAAGTGCAGAAAAAGGCTCTTCATCAGATGATTTTCTTGAATCTTCTTCTTCATCCTCTTGAGAATTGTTAGGAATAACTCCAGTAATAGCTTTAACTTCATCAGGAGCAGGTAAAAATTCTACAACTGCATCTAACATAGCTTGGACACCTTTATTTTTAAAAGCAGAACCACAAAGCCCAACAATAAGCTCATTAGCTAAAGATCTAATTCTTAACCCTTCCTTAATTTGTTCTACAGATAGATCCCCTGACTCAAGGTAGGCATCCATTAATTCTTCATTAGCCTCAGCCGCGGCCTCAAGCATTTCTTCTCGAAGTTGTGTGCATTTCTCAAGTAAATCAGCTGGTATTTCTTGAGAATCGAATGTAAGACCCTGATCTTCCTCATTCCAATATATTGCTCTCATATTAATAAGATCGACCACGCCTTTAAAATCATCTTCAGCGCCAATATTATATTGAATAGGAATTATATTTGCTTGGAGCCTATCTTTAATCTGGTCAATTACTCTCTCAAAGTTAGCCCCCGCTCTGTCCATTTTGTTTACAAATACAACTCTTGGTACTTCATATCTATTAGCTTGTCTCCATACCGTCTCAGATTGAGGCTCAACACCTGAGGTTGCACAAAATACTACAACAGCTCCATCTAAAACTCTTAGAGACCTTTCAACTTCAATAGTGAAATCAACGTGACCAGGAGTATCGATAATATTAATTCTATGCTGAGGAAACTGTTGCTCCATTCCACTCCAGAAACATGTAGTTGCAGCTGAGGTAATTGTTATTCCTCTTTCTTGTTCTTGCTCCATCCAGTCCATAGTAGCTGCACCATCATGAACCTCACCAATTTTATGAGAAAGACCAGTGTAAAAAAGAACTCTTTCAGTTGTAGTTGTTTTACCTGCGTCAACGTGTGCACATATACCAACGTTACGATATTTATTTAATACTATTTGTCTAGCCATAATTTATATTTGTATATTTGGTTGGTTATTAAAATCTGAAATGTGAGAAAGCTTTATTAGCTTCAGCCATTTTGTGAACATCTTCTCTTTTTCTAACTGCTGAACCCTTTTTTTGAGATGCATCAATAAGTTCACCAGCAAGTCTAAGATTCATTGATTTTTCACTTCTTTTTCTTGCAGCATCAACAATCCATCTCATAGCAAGCGCCTGTCTTCTAGACGGTCTAATTTCAATAGGGACTTGGTAGTTTGCACCACCAACTCTTCTAGATTTAACCTCAACAACAGGGCTTACTTCTTCAAGCGCTTTCATAAAGATACCTAACGGGTCTTCTTTTGAAGTTTTAGTTATTTGGTCAAAAGCACCATATACAATTTTTTCAGCTACAGATTTTTTACCATCTTTCATAAGATTATTCATGAATTTGGCAAGTATGACGTCTTTGTACTTAGGATCTGGTAATACTTTTCTTTTTTCGGGACTTCTTCTTCTTGGCATAATTATTTACCTTTTTTGGCTCCATATTTGGATCTTCTTTGTTTTCTATTTGCAACTCCAGATGTATCTAGAGTTCCCCTCACTGTATGGTATCTAACACCAGGAAGATCTTTAACCCTTCCGCCTCTAATAAGAACCAATGAATGTTCTTGAAGATTGTGTCCTTCTCCACCGATATAAGATGTAACCTCAAAACCACTTGTTAATCTAACTCTACAAACTTTTCTTAAAGCTGAATTAGGTTTTTTAGGAGTTGTTGTATATACACGAGTACAAACACCTCTTCTTTGAGGACATGCATTTAACGCTGGTACATCTGTCTTTCTAACTTTAGGTTTTCTAGACTTTTTTAATAACTGATTTACTGTTGCCATAATATTTTTTATTGGTTAGGCCGCGATTCTATAGATTAGATCAATTGCGGTCAACATTATTCCTCCGTTTCTTGAAGTTCTTGTCTTAGTGCTGCTTCAATATCATCTGCAGAAAGAGTTTGCTCTTCAAGGTCAAATTGTTTTTTATTTTTTAATTTATCATGGAATTCCATACCTGTTCCTGCAGGAATGAGCCTTCCAACTACCACGTTTTCTTTAAGACCTCTTAAGTGATCTTTCTTACCAGTAACCGCTGCTTCTGTAAGTACTCTGGTTGTCTCTTGGAAAGATGCTGCAGAGATAAATGAGTCAGTTGCTAGCGATGCTTTAGTAATACCTAGTAGAACTCTTTCAAATTCTGCCGGAGTATTGCCTGCAGATTCAACCTTTGCATTTTCTTCGACTAGCTCTGCATAGCTCACTTGATCGCCTTGAATGAATTTAGTATCACCACCATCAACGATTAAAGCTTTTCTGAGCATCTGTCTTAAGATAGTTTCAATATGCTTATCATTAATGGATACGCCTTGAAGTCTATAAACATCTTGAATCTCATTAACTATAAAATTTGTTAACTCAGGAATTCCTTTAAGTCTTAAAATGTCATGTGGGCTATAAGGTCCATCTGAGATAATATCGCCTTTAGTAATTCTTTCTCCCTCAAAAACTGAAAGAGTTCTATGTTTAGGTATTAACATTTCAGTATTTTGAGCCTTCTTAGTAGCTCCTTCTGGGGTAATTACTAACCTAATTTTACCTTTAGTTTCCTTACCAAAAGATATAATCCCTGATTCTTCTGATAAAACAGAAGCATCTTTAGGTTTTCTAGCTTCAAACAGATCAGCTACTCTAGGAAGACCACCAGTAATATCTTTGGTCTTTGAAGCCACTAACGGCATTCTTGCTATAACCTCACCCGCTGTAAGTTTTTGACCATCTCTTAAATTGACCAAGCCACCAGCTGGAAGTGGATATTCAGCAGGAGCATTGAAGTCTCCTATTAGAAGAACTTTACCTTTTGAGTCTACAATCTCTACTTTTGGAGACAAATCTCGTCCAGCAGTAGGTCTATCAGAAACTTCAATGATCTCAATACTAGATAAACCAGTAAGATCATCCATCTGTTCTCTAACAGTAACGCCATCTTCAATATCAATAAACCTAACTTTTCCAGAAGCTTCTGCAACAATAGGTCTTGTATAAGGATCCCATGATGCAACTTTATTTCCAGCTTCTAAATCAGATTGATCTTTAACTTCAAGTGTTGCTCCATAGGGAACTTTATATTGTTCCGTAATTTTTCCACTAGGCTCAGTAATTGTTGCCATTGCATTTCTAGACACAACAACTTCTAACTTATCTTTATTTGTAACTGTTTTCATATCATCAGAAAAAGTTACCACACCATGGTTTTTATTATAAATTGCATTATCTTCAGACGAGCTGGAAGCAGCTCCACCGATATGGAATGTACGCATGGTTAGCTGAGTTCCTGGCTCACCGATAGACTGGGCTGCAACAACACCTACAGCCTCTCCCCTATGGACCAGATGACCTCTAGCTAGATCTCTTCCATAACATTTAGAACAAACACCTATAGAAGCCTCACAAGTCATTGGAGATCTTACTTTTAATGATGCAAGGTTTAGTGAATCGATAATATCAACAGCATCTTCATCTAACATGGTATCTTTTTCAAAAAGAACATTACCATCATTATCTAAAATAGGTTCAGCTATAACTCTTCCAAGGATTCTATCAGTTAAAGCTTGTATTATTTCACCGCCATCAATAATAGATGTAACTGTGATGGATTGCTTCAGTACCACAGTCATCAATATTAATTACTGAATCCATTGAAACATCACAAAGTCTTCTTGTTAAATAACCTGAGTTAGCAGTTTTTAAAGCTGTATCAGCAAGACCCTTTCCTAGCTCCATGGGTAGATATAAAATACTGTAAAACTGAAAGACCTTCTCTAAAGTTAGCAGTAATCGGAGTTTCAATAATAGATCCATCAGGCTTGGACATTAAGCCCCTCATACCAGAAAGCTGTCTAATCTGTGCTGGAGATCCTCTAGCACCAGAATCAGCATATATATATACAGAGTTAAATGAAGATTGATCTACCTCTTCTCCTTCAGGTGTTTTAGCAGTTTCAGTACTTATTTTTTCCATCATAGCTTTTGCTACTTGCTCGTTAGCTCTGGACCAAATATCAATAACTTTGTTATACCTTTCTCCTCTTGTAACAAGACCTGAATCAAACTGTTTCTCAATAGCCTTAACTTCTTTTTCAGAATCATCAATAATTTTTGCTTTTTGCTCGGGAATAACAAAATCATTAACACCAATTGATGAGCCTGATCTAGTTGAAAAGTCAAAACCTAGATACATTAATTGGTCAGCAAAAATAACTGTTTCTTTAAGTCCCGCTTTTCTGTATGAAATATCTACTAATTTTGAAATTAATTTTTTATTTAATACTTTATTTATATTTTCAAAACCAACTGCATTTGGAGTAATTCTCCAAATTAAGAACTCTACCTACAGTAGTTTCATGAATCTGTCTCTCGCCATCTTTATCAGTAATTCTTACTTTGATAGCAGCGTGAATATTTAAGGTTTCTGTCTCATATGCCCTTAATACTTCATCAGGGTCACTGAATACTCTTCCTGCTCCATTTGCACTGGCATTGTCTCTGGTCATGTAATACAAACCAAGAACAACATCTTGAGTTGGGTTAATTATTGGAGAGCCATCAGCAGGTGATAAAATATTATTTGTAGACATCATTAAGAGCCCTTGCTTCAAGTTGCGCCTCTAATGTTAAAGGAACGTGCACAGCCATTTGGTCACCATCAAAGTCAGCATTAAATGCGACACAAACCAAAGGATGAAGTTGAATAGCTTTACCTTCAATTAATTTTGGTTCAAAAGCCTGTAAACCTAATCTATGAAGAGTAGGAGCTCTGATTAAGCATAACAGGATGTTCTCTAATAACATCCTCAAGAACTTCCCATACCTCTGGAGTTTCCCTTTCTACAAGTTTTTTTGCTGCTTTAATAGTAGTAGCAATTCTCTTTGTTCTAACTTTCCATAAACAAATGGTTTAAATAGCTCTAAAGCCATTTTTTTAGGTAATCCACATTGATGTAATTTTAAGTTGGGCCTGAAACAATTACTGATCTTCCAGAATAATCAACCCTCTTTCCTAAAAGGTTCTGTCTAAATCTTCCACCTTTACCTTTAATCATATCTGCAAGAGATTTAAGAGGTCGTTTATTAGTACCAGTTATAACTCTGCCTCTTCTTCCATTATCTAAGAAGAGCATCAACTGATTCTTGAAGCATTCTTTTTTCATTTCTTACAATGATTTCAGGAGCATTAAGTTCTAAAAGTCTTTTTAATCTGTTGTTTCTATTTATAACTCTTCTGTATAAATCATTTAAGTCTGAAGTAGCAAAACGTCCACCCTCAAGCGGCACTAGAGGTCTTAAGATCTGGTGGTAATACAGGTAATACATTCATTACCATCCACTCAGGCCTATTTCCTGATTCATTAAATGCTTCTAATAATTTTAATCTTTTAGAAAGTTTTTTAAGTTTAGTTTCTGAATTAGTTTGAGGTATCTCTTCTCTTATTATTCTAATCTCTTCATTAATATCAAGATCTTCAAGAAGTATTTGAACAGACTCAGCACCCATACCTGCTTGAAATTCATCACCAAATTCTTCATATTTTTCAACCCATTCTTCTTCAGTTAAGATTTCTCCTTTTTCAAGGGGAGTTAATCCTGGATCAGTAACAATATAGCTTTCGAAATATAAAACTCTTTCAATTTCTCTTAATGTTGTATTTAAAAGTAAGCCAATTCTTGAAGGGAGTGATTTTAAGAACCATATATGAGCAACTGGTGCAGCTAAATCTATGTGTCCCATTCTTTCTCTTCTAACTTTGGCTAAAGTAACTTCTACTCCCACTTTTCACAAACAACACCTCTGTGCTTCATTCTTTTATATTTACCACAAATACATTCGTAATCTTTTATTGGGCCAAATATTTTAGAACAAAATAACCCATCTCTTTCTGGTTTAAAAGTTCTATAGTTTATTGTTTCTGGTTTCTTTACTTCACCAAAAGACCAAGATTTGATTACTTGTGGAGAAGCTAGTCCTGCAGAAATAGTAGTAAAATCATCCTGCCCTGTTTTTAAAGAATTTAATAAGTCTCTCAATTTAATCTCCTAGTTTTCTGAATCTAATTCGAGGTTAATTCCAAGTGATTTAATTTCTTTGCTAAGAACATTAAATGACTCAGGGATATTCGCATCCATTTCATAACTTCCATCAACGATATTTTTATACATTTTTGTTCTACCAGATACATCATCTGATTTCACAGTTAACATTTCTTGTAGAGTATAAGATGCGCCATAAGCCTCTAGTGCCCAGACTTCCATTTCACCAAACCTTTGACCACCAAATTGAGCTTTACCGCCCAATGGTTGCTGAGTTACCAAGCTGTATGAGCCTGTAGATCTAGCATGCATTTTGTCATCAACTAAATGGTTTAGCTTAATAATATACATATAGCCAACGGTTACCGGTCTATCAAATTTAGATCCTGTTCTTCCATCATATAATGTAAATTGTCCTGATTCAGGAAGATCAGCAAGCTTTAAGAAGATCTTTAACCTCACTCTCTTTTGCACCATCAAAAACTGGAGTAGCTATTGGCAAACCATCTTTAAGGTTATGCGCTAACTCCATAATTTCACTATTATTAAACGAGTTAATATCTTCCTTATTTGCAGCATTAGTATTATAAAGTTTGTCTAAGTATGTTTTAAGTTCTGCTGGTTTAGCATTTTCTTTAAGCATTAGATCAATCTTCTGCCCAATACCTTTAGCAGCACAACCCATATGTGTTTCAAGAATCTGCCCAACATTCATCCTAGATGGAACACCTAATGGATTAAGAACTATATCAACTGGATTGACCATCTTTGTCATATGGCATATCTTCAACTGGCATAATTTCAGAAATAACACCTTTGTTTCCATGACGCCCTGCCATTTTGTCACCAGGCTGAATTCTTCGTTTGATAGCTAAATAAACTTTAACAATCTTTATAACACCAGGAGCTAAATCATGGCCTCTAATTATTTTTGCTTTTTTCTCTTCAAATCTAGCTTTGATATCTTTAGAGTATGCTTTATAGGATTTTTCAGTATCCTCAATTACATCATTGATAGTATCTGTATCTGTTCTAATTGAAAAAAGATCATTAAGATCTAAGCTCTTCTAACCTTTCAATAGAAAGTGTCTCACCTTTTTTAATGCCGTTACCTTTAATAGCTTTCTTGCCCTTAAGAAGGTCACATAATCTAGTTTTGGTTGCCTGCTCAACAACAAAAGCTTCATCATCTGCATCTTTTTTAGATTGATCAAATGGTCTTGTTCTATAGCTTGAGTTCTTTCGTCTTTTTCAACACCATCTCTAGTAAATACCTCTACATCAATTACAGTTCCTTTTGCAGCTAGATCTTTGAGATGTATCTTTAACATCAGAAGCTTTTTCACCAAAAATAGCTCTTAGAATTTTTCTTCAGGAGATAATTGAGTTTCACCTTTTGGTGTTATCTTTCCAACTAAGATATCACCAGGTTCAACCTCGGCACCAACATAAACAATACCGCAATCATCTAGCTTGTTTAGAGACCCTTCTCCAACATTAGGTATATCTGCAGTAATTTCTTCTGATCCAAGTTTTGTATCTCTAGCTACACAAACAATTTCTTGAATATGTATAGATGTAAATCTGTCCTCTCTAGCAACTTTCTCAGATATTAGAATTGAATCTTCAAAGTTATAACCATTCCATGGCATAAATGCTATACGTATATTTTGGCCTAATGCTAGCTCTCCATTATCAACTGAAGGACCATCAGCAAGACATCACCTGCTTTAACTACATCACCGACTCTTACAATTGGTCTTTGGTTGATGCATGTATTTTGATTAGATCTTGTATATTTAACTAGATTGTAAACATCAGATGCTGATTTAGATTTTTTATCTGTAACTCTGACAACAATTCTTGATGCATCTACATTCTCAACAACACCAGAATTTTTAGCAACAATACAAACTCCTGAATCTCTAGCAACAACTGATTCAAGTCCAGTTCCAACTAAAGGCTTTTCAGCTCTAAGAACCGGTACAGCTTGTCGCTGCATATTAGATCCCATTAAGGCTCTGTTTGCGTCATCATGCTCTAAGAAAGGAATTAAAGATGCTGCAATGGATACAACCTGCTGAGGTGATACATCCATTAAATCAACTCTATCAGATGACATCAACTCAAACTCGCTAGCATGCCTAACAGCAACAAGATCATCAACAAATTTATTATTTTTATCTAAAGTAACGTTAGCCTGAGCAATGACATGTTCTGCTTCATCAATAGCAGATAAATACATAATTTCATCTGTAACTGTTCCATTTATAACTTTTCTATATGGAGTTTCAATAAATCCATACTGATTAGTTCTTGAATAGGATGCAAAAGAATTGATTAAGACCAATATTTGGTCCTTCTGGAGTCTCAATTGGGCAAACTCTACCATAATGAGTAGGGTGAACATCTCTGACCTCAAAGCCTGCTCTTTCTCTAGTAAGACCGCCAGGGCCCAAAGCAGATACTCTTCTTTTATGAGTGATTTCAGATAATGGATTATTTTGATCCATAAACTGTGACAATTGGCTTGAACCAAAAAATTCTTTAATAGCTGCTGTAACAGGCTTTGCATTAATTAGATCTTGTGGACCTAGCTCATCTGCTTCAGCCATACTCAATCTTTCTCTTACAGCTCTTTCAACTCTTATCAAACCAACTCTAAACTGATTCGCAGTCATTTCTCCAACAGATCTGACTCTTCTATTACCAAGATGGTCGATATCATCAACAATGTCATGCCCATCACGAATATTTACAATACCCTTCATTACTTCAATAATGTCTTCTTTGTCTAAAATATTGTCATTTTCTTTTTTAGAATCTAGCTTTAAACGTCTATTGAACTTCATTCTTCCAACTTCAGATAAGTCATATCTTTCTTCATTGAAGAATAAGTTATTAAATAAAGTTTCTGCTGAATCTTTGGTTGGTGGCTCTCCAGGTCTCATCATTCTGTAGATTTCTACAAGAGCTTCGAGCCTATTTGATGTTGGGTCTGCTCTAAGTGTGTTAGAGATGTATGGCCCTTTATCAAGCTCATTTATAAATAAGACATGTTATTTCTGATACATTATTTTCTTTCAGTGCTTCTAAAACTTCATTATCTATTTCAGTATTAGCCGAATATAGAACTTCACCGGTTTCTTTATTAAAAATATCTTTCGATAGAACTTTTCCAATTAAAAATTCTTCTGCAAGCGTAATTTCACTTACATTGGCATTTGAAAGTTCTTTAATATGTCTTGCAGTAATTCTTTTTCCTGCTTCGACATAAACTTTACTTTTAACTTTAATATCAACAGGAAGAGTTTCACCTCTTAACCTTTCAGGAATAAGGGCAAGCTTTACTGAGTCTTTATCTAAAGCAAAAATATCTTCGTCATAAAACTCTGAAAGAATTTCTTCTGTACCCATGTCTAATGCTCTAAGCATTATAGTTGCAGGTATTTTTCTTCTTCTATCAATTCTGCTAAATAAAATGTCTTTAGGATCGAATTCAAAATCTAACCATGAGCCTCTGTAAGGAATGATTCTAGCTGAATACAAAACCTTTCCTGAAGAATGAGTTTTGCCTTTGTCATGATCATAAAATACACCAGGAGATCTATGTAATTGAGCAACTACAACTCTTTCAGTTCCATTAACAACAAATGAAGCATCAGAAGTCATTAATGGGACCTCGCCCATAAATACTTCTCCTTCTTTTATGTCTTTAACTTCTTTAAAGTTAGTTTCTCTATCATAAAGAACCAGCTTTACTTTTATTCTCAATGGGGCTGAATATGATAATCCTTGAACTAAACATTCCTGAACATCATATGTGTTTTTACCCAATTCATATGAAACATATTCAAGGGCAGCATTTCCTGAAACACTTTTGATTGGAAATAAAGACTGAAATACATCTTCAAGTCCCTGTTTTTTCCTTGCATCAGGTGCCACATCAGCTTGCAAAAATTCAGAATAAGATTTTGTTTGAGTTTCAATAAGATTAGGAAGATCCATAACCTTGGTGAAAGTACCAAAGTTTTTTCTTATTCTTTTCTTTTCTGTATAGCTGTATGACATAAATGCGCCCTTTTATTTATTTTTTAATATGTTTAATGGTTTATTTAAGTTCTGCAGTTGCTCCAGCTTCAGTTAGCTGTTTTAACATTGCTTCTGCATCATCTTTACTAGCACCTTCTTTAACTGTACTTGGTGCTCCATCTACCATATCTTTTGCTTCTTTTAATCCTAGTCCTGTTATTGCTCTTACAGCTTTAATAACTTGTACTTTCTGATCGCCTGCTGCAGTTAATACAACATCAAAAGCATCTTTCTCTTCAGCTGCTTCAGCGTCTCCGCCTGCTGCTGCTGCTGGTGCTGCTGCAACTGCTGCTGCCGCTGTAACACCAAATTTTTCTTCGATATCTGAAATAAGATCTACAAGATCCATTACTGACATTTCTTCTATAGCTTTTAAAATATCCTCTTTACTAGTTGCCATTCTAATTCTCCTTATAATTTAGGCTGATGCCTGTTTTTTGTCTTGAACTGCTGATAAAACTCTAGCTAATTTACTCGGCACTTCATTTAATAAAGTAGCGAATTTACTAACTGGAGCTTGCAACACATTTGCTATAAGGCCATAAGCCTCATCTTTAGATGGAAGGCTAGCAAGTATATCTATTTGGCCTCCATCAAGTAACTGCCCTTCAACCACCAAAGCTTTGATTTCTAAGTTATCAAAGTTCTTTGCATATGTTTTGAGCAATTTAGCTGCTGCACCTGGCTCTTCAAAAGAAAAAGCAAATAAAGATGGTCCAACAAGCACTTCATCTGAACAACCAAAGTCAGTTCCCTCAAATGCTAATTTAGCAAGCGAGTTCTTGATTATTTGAATATGTATACCAGACTGAGTAGCTTTTTGTCTCACCTCAGATAACTCAGTAACTTTTAAGCCCCTTGCATCTGAAATAACTAAAGATGATGCATTAGATGCAACTTCCTTAACTTCACCAACTATTCTTTCTTTTTCACTTTTTGATAACGCCACAGCAATTCTCCTGTTTAAGCCTTTCGGCCATTCGGCGACAAATTGCAAAATTACAATTTGAACACCACCTACGTAGGAAATTAAGTCTTACGACACCTACGGTCTTTGACGGCTGCGTAAACGCAACTATCTAGCTATATAATTTCTTATAAAGCTAAAATTTATACCAGCTCTGATGAGTGAATTTTTATACCAGGTCCCATAGTGCTACTTAAAGCAATATTACCTATATAAATACCCTTTGCAGATGCAGGTTTTAATTTTTTTAATTCTTCTAATAAAGCAACTGCATTGGATTGTATCTTATCTAAATCAAAAGAAACCTTACCAATACTTCCATGAATAATTCCATTTTTGTCTGTTCTAAATCTAACTTGACCAGCTTTAACATTATTGATAGCAGTAGCAACGTCATCCGAAACTGTTCCAGTTTTAGGATTAGGCATTAAACCTTTAGGTCCTAATACTTGTCCAAGTTTTCCAACAACTTTCATAGCAGCATTTGTAGAAATAACAACATCAACTGAGATTTCTTCTTTTGAGAATTTTTCAGCAAGGTCTTCCATTCCAATATGTTCAGCACCGGCAGCTTTAGCAGCATCAGCTTGATCGCCATCTGCAAAAACAGCAACAGTAACTTGTTTCCCAAGACTATTAGGTAACGTAACTGCCCCTCTTACATTCTGGTCAGACTTATTAGGATCTACCCCAAGCCTGATAGCTATATCAACAGATTCTTCAAATTTTTTAGATTTAACAGATTGTAATATTTCAAGAGCATCCGCCATTGAATATGTCATTTCAGGATCAACTTTTTCAAGAATAATTTTTTGTTTGTTAGTTACTTTGCTCATAGATCTACCTCGACTCCCATGCTTCTTGCTGTACCAGCAATAATTAAAACTGCAGCATCAATATCATTTGAATTGAGGTCTGGTTCTTTTTGTTTAGCTATATCTTCTAACTGTGCTCTTGTTAATTTACCAACTTTTTCTCTGTTAGGCTCTCCACTTCCCTTGTCAATACCAAGAATCTTTCTTATTAAAACTGCAGCAGGAGGTGTCTTAACAACAAATGTAAAAGACTTATCCTCGTAGACAGTGATTACAACTGGAAGAGGCATACCTTTTTCAGCACTCTGAGTTTCTGCATTAAATGCATTACAGAAATCCATTATATTTACTCCAACTTGACCTAAAGCTGGTCCAACAGGAGGACTGGGGTTAGCACCACCAGCAGGAATCTGTAATTTTAGAATATTTGCTACTTTTTTTGCCATTATGTTTTCTCTATTTGAATGAATTCAAGGTCAACAGGTGTTGCTCTTCCAAGAATCTGAACTGCAACCTTTACCATATTTCTCTCATAATCTACATTTTCTACAACGCCATTAAAGTCATTGAAAGGTCCATCACAGACTCTTACTACCTCGCCAGGCTCATAGATTGTTTTTGGAGCAGGTGCATCTTCACCGACCTCAATTCTATTAATAATACTATTAACATCATCTTCTGAAATTGGTAATGGTCTATCTTTTGTACCGCCAACAAAACCTGAAACTCTAGGAGTTGATTGGACCAACTGCCATGAATCATCCTCAAGTAACATCTCAATTAATATATAACCGGGGAAAAACTTTCTTTCAGTAGTTTTCTTTGTTCCGCCTTTTAATTCGACGATTTGTTCAGTAGGTATTAAAATTTCACCGAACTTTTCAGATAACCCGTTAAGCTCAATTTTTTCTTCTAGAGCAATTTTTACTTTTTGCTCATACCCTGAATAGGCTTGAATTACATACCAGTCCATATATTTAACCTAATACCAATTTTGTTAAAAACGTTAATAATGATTCTAAGCCCCAAAAAAATAGACAAAGAACAACAATTGCACTGAATACTACTAAAAATGTCTGAGTTGTTTCTAACCTAGTTGGCCAAACAACCTTTCTTATTTCTGTTCTTGACTCTCGCATCAACTTGATTGCATTAGATCCAAAACTGGTAATAGATAGAATCCCAAGACCAACAATAAATAAAAATAAGACGCCTAGAACTCTATATAGAAAAGCTACTTCTACAAAATAGCTGTTGCCAACAACAGCTGCTGCAAAAACGGAAAGAGCAATAAACCACTTAAGTCTATCTACTGATTTCGAAACTACTACTTTAGTCATATATTTCCTATTTAGGCTGCCCTATTAATTTGGCAGGCCAGGAGGGTCTCGAACCCACAACCCCCGGTTTTGGAGACCGGTACTCTACCAATTGAGCTACTGGCCTAAAACACATTTTCATATTCTTCAGAGACAAGTAAGCCGAGACACAAAGGCCTCGGCTAATAAGTCAATTTTTACTCAATAATTTTTGATACTACGCCAGCACCAACAGTTCTGCCGCCTTCTCTGATTGCAAATTTAAGACCTTCGTCCATAGCAATAGGAGCAATAAGCTCAATATTCATTTTAATATTGTCGCCTGGCATAACCATTTCAACTCCACTTGGAAGTTCACATGCGCCTGTGACATCAGTTGTTCTAAAGTAGAACTGAGGTCTGTAGTTATTCATGAATGGTGTATGTCTTCCACCCTCATCTTTGCTTAGTACATAGATCTCAGCTTCAAATTTTGTGTGAGGAGAAATAGCACCTGGCTTAGATAAAACCTGGCCTCTTTCTACAGCTTCTCTCTCAACACCTCTTAATAAAACTCCGCAGTTTTCACCAGCTCTACCTTCATCAAGAGATTTTCTGAACATCTCTACACCTGTACAAGTAGTTGAAGTTGTATCTTTGATACCAATAATTTCAAGTGGATCACCAGTATTAACAATACCAGTCTCGATTCTTCCTGTTACAACAGTTCCTCGACCTGAAATTGTGAACACGTCTTCAATAGGCATTAAGAATGCGCCATCAACTGGTCTTTCTGGTTCTGGTACATAGCTATCTAGTGTTTCAATAAGCTTTGTTACTGAAGGAACACCTATTTCAGAAGAGTCACCTTCAAGCGCTTTTAATGCACTACCAACAATAATTGGAGTGTCATCACCTGGGAAATCATATTCATTTAATAATTCTCTTATTTCCATTTCAACAAGCTCAATCATTTCTGGATCGTCATTTTGATCTGCTTTATTCATATATACAACGATATAAGGAACTCCAACCTGTCTACATAAAAGGATGTGTTCTCTTGTTTGTGGCATAGGACCATCAGCAGCACTTACTACTAATATAGCTCCATCCATTTGTGCAGCACCTGTAATCATATTTTTAACATAGTCTGCGTGACCTGGACAATCTACGTGAGCATAATGACGTGCAGTTGAAACATACTCAACGTGAGAAGTAGCAATCGTAATTCCTCTTTCTCTTTCTTCTGGTGCATTATCAATATTTGCAAAGTCAACAGCGTCTCCACCGAAAACCTCAGCAGCTACTTTAGTTAGCGCAGCTGTAAGTGTAGTTTTGCCATGATCAACGTGACCAACTGTCCCAACATTAACGTGGGGTAGCGTTCTTTCGAATTTTTCTCTTGCCATCTTTATATGCCTCTCTGAAATAATTATTTTATTAAAATGGAGCTCATAACCGGACTTGAACCGGTGACCTCTTACTTACCAAGCAAGTGCTCTACCACTGAGCTATATGAGCCCGAATATGTAGCATCCTATTTTAAGGTGGCGTATTATCCCTCTAAAAAGTATTAAACTCAACCTTTTTTCAAGATAAATATTAGATTATTTTAAGGTTTTATTTTTCAATAAATGAACTTGGTGGAGAGGGTAGGATTCGAACCTACGTAGCCGAAGCGGCAGATTTACAGTCTGCTGGTATTAACCACTCACCCACCTCTCCATTTCAAGGTAGGTATTTTTGTTCTAGAATGAGTTTAAGTCAACTAGTTTATGAAATTGAATACACTTAATAAAAATAAAATTCTTGAAAATATTAATGAAAGTAGAGTTAATGTTGCTATATACAATACTATAGGTTCAACAAACGATGAGTGTAAATCCCTTAAACACACCAATAAATTTAATATTGTTTTAGCTGAAGAACAGACTAAAGGAAGAGGAAGAATGGGTAAAGAATGGTTGAGTCCGTTAGGAAATATTTATATGTCAATTGCTTTTGCTGAGTCAAAGTCCAATGAGCCTTTAAGTTTAATTTCAGGGTTGATTTGCCAGGAAGCAATAAATAAAGTGATCGGTGATGTCTCTATTGGCCTTAAGTGGCCTAATGATATTATTTTGAACAAAAAAAAAATTGGGGGAATATTAATAGAAAAAGAAGTTTTGGGCTCTAGTGTAACTAGTATAGTTGGCATAGGACTAAATCTAAAACTTGTTAAAAAAGAATCATGGTGGGGCGACCTCTCAGAGTATCAACACATAGATAAAAATGAGCTTATTAATATTATTTTAAGAAAATTTATCTCCTACTGCGATCAAGGAATAGATAAATGGAAAGAGAAGTGGGAAAAGTCATGTATACATCTGGATTCAAATATTAAAATTCAAAGTAATAACATTAATTTAAATGAAGGAATTTGTATTGGTATAACTAATAAAGGTGCCTTAAGAATCAATTCAAACAAGGATGGTAAAATTTATGAATATGAGTATGGTGACATATCAATAAAAGGAGTTTATTAGTTAAATGAAACATTACATTAATGGATTAAATCTTTTAGAAGATTATATTCAAGACAATAACAAAATCTTGTTTGGCGCTGGATGCTTTTGGGGTGTTGAAAGAAAGTTTTGGCAGATTCCTGAAGTAAATATAACAACTGTTGGTTATGCAGGTGGTAACACTAAAAACCCTTCATATGAAGATGTTTGTTACAAAAATACTAATCATGCAGAAGTTGTTGAGGTAGTTTATGACATCAATAAGATTTCTCTTAAACAATTATTAAAAGTTTTTTGGGTATGTCATGACCCAACTCAAGGTATGAGGCAAGGAAATGATAAAGGCACTCAGTATAGGTCAGTTATATATTGTTCATCTGAAGAAGACCTTAAAATTAGCTTAGAAAGTAAGACGCAGTATCAAGAAATTCTTAAAACAAATGGTTATGGTGAAATAACTACAGAAATAGCTTTAAGTCCAGAGTATTTTCTTGCTGAAGAATATCATCAACAGTATCTTGCAAAAAATCCAAATGGCTATTGTGGTCTTGGTGGAACAAATTGTTCTTTCCCAAACGATTAATTTGTATATAATGTTTTTTTTTGCCGGTATAGCTCAGTTGGTAGAGCAACTGATTTGTAATCAGTAGGTCCCGAGTTCGACTCTTGGTGCCGGCACCAATTACTTAGTCTCTATAGGTATTTGGCTTATCAAGATTCCTAGTGTACCTATCTCTTAGTCTAGTTGACCTTGTAGTAAGATCCATATCTATACCATTAATAAATACTTTCTCAGGCATGCTTGATGGCTCAAGAGGGTCAGCCTCCCAAATGACTAAATCAGCAGCTTTGCCTGGACTTATACTTCCTCTATTCTCTAAATTAAATGAAGAGGCTACATTACTTGTTAAAGCTCTTATTGCGCCGCCATATGACATGCCATTAGCTACAGCAATACCAGCTCCTTGCCTCATAAGGTGTGAGTTATGACTGCCATAGTTAAACATCATCAAGACCCCTGCATTTTCAAGTCTGCTTGATAAATTTTTGTTTGCAGCTAATTCGTCAAAAGAATTAGGTATATTATTTATAGGATTAATAATTAAAGGTATTTTCGAATCTGCTATTTGATTAGCAACTAAGGTAGCTTCTTGGGCGCCCATTATTATCAAATTAAGATTATATTTTTTCTTTAGCTCAATAAGCTTGAGAATATCTGATGCCCTGTTTGACTTTATTATTAAAGGTAAATTTTCATTAGCTAGTTTGTATAAAGCTTTGATATCTCTTGGTTTAAGTTCTAGATAGTCTGCAATGGACGAAGAATCAATTAACGAATCTATGTCTAAGTTAGTTCTTATATCTTTAGAAGATATAGATGATGCAAAAGATAAAATATCATCTGTTAATGAAAGCATTTCAGATCTTGATGATGACCCACTGCCACCTATTCTTCCAATCATAACCATATCCTGCTTGCTATCAACATTCAGATTGCTATCTAAAACAAAGAAAGACCCAAGGCCACCAATAGGGCTTGAGGTATTTCTTGGAAGAGTAATAGCAGACGTTATGCCATTTGATCTATTCCACGGTATCAATGTTGAATTTGGATTAAAAGCATCGTGAATACTAAACCCAATATTGTAAATATTAGATTCGTCATCTCTAGTAACGCTTAATGAGCCAATTTCTACGATCCCTATTTCTGTCCCAGGGGCTATAAACCCAGGTGTAACAATTTTTCCATTTACATCTATGACCTTGTCTCCTTGTATCAATGACTCTGACACTTTTTTGATTAAGCCATCTTCTATAAGGATATTTCCTGTAAATGGGCTGTTATCTAGCCCGTTATATATGGTCGCATTTTTTATAACGATACTTTGAGCAATAATTGAATTAGCACCAACAATAAGAAGTGCTAAAAAGAATATATTTTTATTTATCATTATTCTTGTATCCTATTTTTTGTTGGGTTTAGTATTCCGATATCAAAATCTGAATGTGGTAAAAGTTCTTTATTTTTATCAAAAGCTATAGCTCCATCTATATAAACTTTTTCAGCAAGAGCATAGACGCTAAAGGGGTTTTTAGACCAAAGAACAACATCGGCATTTTTTCCTACTTTAAGTGATCCAGTTTCTTTATATATTCCAGCCGCTTTCGCAGGATTGCTTGTAATCCAATTCATTGCTCTTGCTTTAGATATGTTATACCCAGCTTTAATACCTGCTGAAAGGGCTTTTGACGCCTCTTGATTAAGATGCTGGATCCCTATTTCACTATCTGAGTGAACTATGGCGCACCCAGTCCCATTTTTAGCCTGATCAACAATAGCCACATTTGCTTGCACCATATCATAAGCCTCATGTTTAAAGCCCCACCAATCTGCCCATAAAGCTGCACAAATATTATTTTCAGCCAATAAATCAGCAATTTTGTATGCTTCTACCGCATGATGAAATGCTGTAATCTTGTAATTAAACTCTTTTGCAACATCAATCATCATCGCCATTTCATCTGCTCTATAGCAGTGGTTATGAACTAAAATCTCACCTCTTAAAACCCCTGCGAGAGTTTCTAGCTCTAAATCTCTTTTAGGCTTATACCCTATTTCTTTTGCCTCGTCAGACTTTGAATCGTATTCAACAAGACGGCTTAAATAAGATTCAGCCTCTATCCAGGCCTTTCTATATCCTGCAATATTTCCCATTCTAGTCGATGGTGCCTGTTTTCTATTACCGTAAACTCTCTTCGGGTTTTCTCCACATGCCATCTTTAATGTATGAGGTGCGTTTGGAAATTTCATTGAATTTATAGTGTTTCTTTGAACATTTTTAGCAGTAACACCCCTTCCTCCAATAAGATTTGCTGAGCCAGGTAAAACATGGAAAGTGGTTACACCACCTTTTAAAGCTAATGCAAACTGTGGATCTTGAGTCCAAATTGAATGCTCCGCCCATACATCAGCTGTAACAGGACTTGTAGACTCATTCCCATCAGAACTTGAAGATACACTTGGGGCTGAATAAACACCCATATGAGAATGGATATCAATAATACCTGGTGTTATCCATTTTCCAGATGCATCCACCTCTATAAATTCAGATGAGCCTGGCAGGTCAGCGCCCATTGCTATAATTTTGCCGTCTTTGATTAATAAATCAGTTTCAGAAAACTCATTACCTTCTCCATCATAGATATTGGCGTTTCTAAATATTGTATTTGTGTAAGGTAATGGCTCATAAGATGATTCAAAAGGTGCTTTTTCAGCATAAGATATATTTGATATCGAGGTTAGAGCTATTAATAAAATTAGTTTGATATTTGTTGTGTGCATCACAAAAGTATATCTATATAGCCTTGAACTGTAAAAAGAAATTTTTCATTTATACTAATAATTAAATACAATTTAAGGAACTATGAAATCTTATCAAGTTTTTGAAAATGCTGAGCCAATCAAGGAAGTTGAATTAACCACTCCTACTCCTGAAGGTGATCAAGTTCTTATTAAAACCATTGCTTGCGGAGTCTGCCATACAGACATACATATTCATGAAGGTTTTTTTGACATTGGTAATGGGAAAAAAATGGCCTCTAGGCTTGTTCAGCCTCTTGCAATGGGTCATGAGGTTTTTGGTGAGGTGGTGTCTGTTGGTCAAAATGTTAGCAACATTGAGGTTGGTAAAAAATTTGTAGTATACCCATGGATAGGCTGCGGAGAATGTGAAGCTTGTAAAGAAGATAATGAGCACGAGTGCGGGCCATTTACCGCACAAAATATAGGCGTTTCCATAGATGGTGGTTACGGTGAATATGTTCTTGTAAAGCATTCAAGATACCTTTTTGATGCAGGAGATACTCCCGATGACCTTGCTGGAAGTTACGCTTGCAGGGGGCTTACTGCATATAGTTCATTAAAAAAAGCAAACCTTAAGGCTAACGACAAAAAATTAGTAATTATTAGTGCGGGTGGGTTAGGCTTACTAGCTCTCAAAATTGCAAAGGCTGCATTTAATGTTAGTCCAATTGTAGTAGATATTGATGATTCAAAACTTGAGATTGCAAAGGCTGCTGGAGCTTCTGAGGTTATTAATTCTTCTCACGAAGATGCAAAAAAAAGAATTATGGATCTAACTGATGGAGGAGCCACTACTGTTATTGATTATGTTGGCGCTGAGGCATCTATTCGATTTGGGTATGATTTATTTGGATTTAATAAAAATGGGCTGTATATCCTTGTAGGAATGCTTGGCGGTAAATTTGAAGTTCAGCTTCCGCTAATGACTTTTACATCTAGAGTTTTGCAAGGCTCTTATCTTGGAAGTATTCAAGAGATGAAAGAGTTGATGGATCTTGTTAGAGCAGGAAAGATTGAACCCGTTCCAGTTGAAGCTAGACATATATCATCAGCTAATGATACTATCGCTGACCTCAAAGCTGGTAAGATACCAGGATTGGTTTGTTTAAAGCATTAAAATATGAAAAGGCTTAATAAAAATATAATTACTTTTGCAGCAAGCTTTCTATTTGTTGCTGCCATTTCATCTGAGCCTCTTATACACGACCATTTCGAAGACGTACATTCATCAGTTGAATGTGAGTTCTGCGAAAATAAAACTCTAGATACTGCAGAAACTCAACTAAAAGTAGCCAAAGTATTATTATTAGAAACAAAATCAGATGAAATAGAAGAGAATTTCTTTTCCCCGTATTTTTATAATTTCAAATCAAGAGCTCCACCAAAAACTTAAATTTTTAATTTTTAATTTTTAATTTTTAATTTTTAATTTTTAATTTTTTTTAAGGAGTTCATATGAACAAATTTTTTAACGCATTTATTGTTATGACAACATCATCGATGTTTACGTCTGCAATTATTGCACAAGATGTTGAAGAAATAGTGGTTACATCTGCTTTGATAGATACCACTCAAATTACTAACCCTCTATATGTTATTAATGGGGATGAGATTGTTGATGATGCAACAACAAGTCTAGGTGATGCAATTGATGGATTGCTAGGAATATTCATAGCGGATTATGGATCTGCTGTTGGGCAGCCAATAATAAGAGGAATGTCAGGTCCAAAAGTAAAGATTCTCAAAAATGGAATGGTCAATAGAGACGTATCAGGGCTTGGTGCTGATCACTTAAATGATGTTGATTTAAATGACATTCAACAAATAGAGATAGTTAAAGGTCCATCCTCTTTACTTTATGCAAATGGAACAATTGGAGGAATAATCAACGTAGTTGATGACTGTATTGCTGCCATGAATTTTGAAATCCCAGAAGTAAAAATAGGATATGAGACTCAATCTGTGAATGGTGGAAGTTCTGAATTTGTTAATCTCAAAAGAAACATTAATGGTTTTAATGTAAATTTTGGATATAAAAATACTGAATTTGGTAACTATGATATTCCTAATGGAGCTATTCTTCATGAAGAAGAACATGAAGAGGGTCATGAAGAGGGGCATGAAGAGCATGAAGAAAACCTTGGGTATCTTAACAATTCTGATTTTGCAGTTGAGGCAGCTAAATTTGGAATTTCAAAGGTAGGAGACTGGGGTTACGTTGGACTTTCTGTAGATAGCCTCAAAAGTGTTTATGGTATTCCTTTTCATGGTGATGAGCATGGAGATGAGCATGGTGACGAACATGGTGATGATCATGATGATGATCATGGTGATGAGCATAGTGACGAGGAAGAGCACGAAGAGGAAAGAATATTTTCAACTACTGATTCCGAAAGCTTTACAATCAAAGGGTCATACAATATTAATGGAAATTTAGTTAAAAAAGTAGACTACACCTATAGGGATACTGATTATGTCTTAACTGAAGCTCATGCTGAAGAAGAAGGCCATGAAGAGCATGAGGATGAAGAAGAACATGAAGAGCATACTCCAACAAATTTTTTAAATAGCGCTACTGAGTATGGTGCGATCTTTGATTTATCAAATGATAGCCTAACTCAAAAATTATCATTCAATTTTGTTGAAGAAAATACTTCAATTTTTGGAGAAGAATCATTTATGAATCCTGCAAGTAATGAAGTGCTAACGCTTGGTTACTTTTTAGGTAAAGATTTTGATCCATTTCATCTTGATTTTGGTATTAGGATAGATCAAGTGGATAGATCAGGAACTGTTACAGATGAAGATCATGGTGATATAGATAGCTACAATATTGATGAAAACACAAATAGTTTTGCTGTAAGTATTGGCAGAGATCTTACTGATAGTTTGGATATAAATTTAGGTTTTTCTAGTGTAGAAAGAATGCCTTCAGTTACTGAATTATTTATGAATGGCCCTCATTTGGCCACAGGCAGATTTGAAGTTGGTGACCCAACATTGAGCAGTGAAACATCGAATAATTTTGATATTTCATTTAACTTTGATAATGGTGACTACTTTGGCTATGCAAATTTTTATATTAATGATGTCGATAACTACATCACTCTAATGGATGAGGATGATGATCATGAAATGCATGGAGATGAACATCATGAAGATGAAGATGAGCATCATGAAGACGAAGATGAGCATCATGAAGATGAAGATGACCATGGTCATGGAAACTTAATACATGCGAATTATGTTCAAGAAGATGCGGAATTCGATGGATATGAAATAGAATTTGGAAGAACTATTGATCTTGGTGCAGGGCAACTCAAGTTGTCTTTTGGCAGAGATGTTGTAAATGCTAAGTTTGCTGATGGACATAATGTCCCAAGAATAAATCCATCAAGAAATGTATATTCATTGTCATACGAGCAAGAAGGTTTAGTCTATAAACTTAATCTTAAAGATGTAGCTAAACAAAATGACTTTGGCGAAGGCGAATCTACAACTGATGCATATCAAATGTTAGATACAAGGGTAACTAAAACATTTAATCTAAAAGGCAACAGCAACCTTAAAGTAACATTATTTGGTAAAAACTTACTTAATGAGGTAGCTAGAAACCATGCATCATTTGTTAAAAATGAAGTGCCACTTCCCGGAAGAAATTATGGAATTAAATTTAATTTAACTTACTAAATTAAATTTTTTCAATTAATATAGACCCCCTAGACTTTAAATAAGGTTTGGGGGGTTTTTTTTATAATTATGAAATCACAACTTACATCAGATAAATTTGCAATATCGTTTTCAGCAATTTGCATGATACATTGTTTATTTGCTCCATCCTTAATAGTAGTGTCATATAGCTCTTTGGCCTTAACTCTGGAAAGTGAGATCATTCATAAAGCTATATTGCTTCTAACAATTCCGGTTAGCATCTTCGCAATTAGCTTGGGATATAAAAATCATTCAAACAACTCTATTATTTATACTGGCATTGCTGGATTAACTATTCTTATTTCAGCGCTTCTAATTGGAGAAAGTATTGGTGAAAATGCAGAACTAATTTTAACGATCCTGGGCTCGCTCATGGTAATTACTTGTCATTATAAAAACTATGATGTCTGTAAAAAATTAAACTGTGATTGTCACGAAACTTCAGAAACTTAATATTTTATATTCTGTAAAATTCCATTAATTAGTTTCATAGCAAATATTTCGGAGAATGTGCTCTTTTGAGTCATAACATGATTAAACACAATAAAATAATATACTTATTATTATTAAGCCCAATTGTCATAGCTAACTCTAACGTTGAAGAGATAGTTACTACTGGGTCATTAATTAATAATTCAGAAAAAGACGCATCGCCAGTAGATGTTGTTACTAGAGAGGACTTTGAAAATTTTAATATTTCAAATTTTGCAGAAATTAGCAAATTTCTAACATCATCATCTGGCTCGCATTTCCAAACAAATGCACTTGAGGGGGTTGATCAAGGAATGGCCTCAATAACACTAAGAGGCTTGGATCACTCCTCTACTCTGCTCTTACTTAATTCAAAGAGGCATACTTTTGCTGGAACACCATCTAATCAAGGTCAGGGATATGTTGATATAAATATAGTTCCTGAAATAGCAATCAAACAAATTGAAATTTTAAAAGAAGGTGCTACCTCACTGTATGGATCTGATGCTGTTGCTGGCGTTGTAAATGTTTTAACTCAAAAAGATTTTAAAGGATTTAAATTAAGAATTAATAACTTTAAAACTTCAAATTATAGTCAGAGTGATAAATCTATAGGCTTATTGATAGGGTCGAATTATAAAAATGGCAATTATGTATTTGGTCTTAATATTCTAGAAAGATCTGCTCTTTCTGCTTCCAAGATTCCCAGAATAGCAGAACTTGGTCTTAGCGGCTTAGGTAAAACATTCAAAATTTCTACCGATGATACAGTTAGTAGTGGTTTATATTCAGGAAATTATAATGCAAATCAATTTGTTCCTGATCCGCAATGTGAAACAAATGGCGGTGTATTAGATGGATCTTTTTGTAGATTCTTGTATGGAGCCAGATTTAATATAGTGAATGATGAAGATCACTCAAAAGCATATGCCAATTTATCTTTTGAAAAAAGTGGTTATGTTTATGAGATTACCTTTGTGGGGTCAGAGGTTGAAGTAAATGACAATCCTCAATCACCCTCGTACCCTGCTCTTCCTTTTCTATCAAGACAAATTCAACCCAATCAAGGAGGAAATCCTTTTAATGTTCCAGTAACTTGGTATGGGCGACCTCTTGGATCTGAATTTGAATCTCCATATTCTCCCAAGGATATAAAACAATATAATCTTAGTCAGACAATTAATACTAATGTTAATGAAAATACTCAATTAGAGGCATCTTTAACTATTAGTAGTCACTCTAATAATCATTACAGACCAGATATTATTGATTCAAGATTCTTAGAAGCATTAAGTGGTACAACCATGGGTCAATCTATTGGAAATCTTGCATATTGGAATATTTTTGATTCATCGCAAAATTCTCAAGAACTAATTAACTACGTAAGGGGTGCTGAAGTTTCTTCTAAAGAAGCATCTTTAAAAACTCTTGATTTTATATTTAGAACTAACATAGATAACTATGAAATAGCATATGGTCTTCAATTAAATGATGAAGAACTTAAAATTTCATATGATGACATTAGCAGAGCTCAGTTTGATTTAGATGGCAAAATTATTAAATCAGCTGACTTATTCTTTTTGGGTGGAGGTACAAATGTTTCAAAAAATAGAAACAAATATGCTGGTTTTTTTGAAATTCAGGCTAAACCTATAGAAAATATTGATATCAAAATTGCCAGTAGATTTGAAGAGCTTGAAAATGACTCATCATTTGATCCTAAAATTTCTTTTAAATATATCGCATCTGAAAATATAACTTTAAGAGCTTCTAGAAGTTCATCTTTTTCTATGCCCTCCATGGCACAAATGTTTTCAAGTGATATTAATTTAGGAAGTGTAAGGGACTTTAATGGTAATTCGCCTTTTGTAAGGCAAGCACAAATCGGCAACCCGAACCTTAAACCCGCAACCTCAAAAAATATAAATATTGGGCTTATTTTTGAAAATCAAAAACAAAGACTAAGTATTGATTATTGGAATATAGATTACAAAAATAGAATTGAAGCTCAAAGTGCACAAGTAATACTTAACACAAACCCATATGGCCCAAGTATTACAAGAAATTCTGCTGGGGATTTGATTGGAGTTAGCACAACTTATTTTAATGAAGAGTCAACTGAAGTTTCAGGAATTGATTTAAGTTTTAATAGACTTTTAGCAAACTCAGATAGGCTTGGGAATTTATCAATATCAATAAACTCAACAACTTTAATAGAATTTCTTACACCAGCCCTTGTAAATGAGGGTAGTGAAATTATGATAGATAGAGTTAGTAAATTTAATTACGATACTAACACCCACTCTCTTCCTAAAAATAGAATCAATGCTTTTTTAAATTGGAAATATCAAGATTACAGTATTAACTTTAATTCTCGATATATTGATGGATATAGTAATGAGCGACCGATTAACAGTCTCGGAACGTCATATGGATATAATAATTCTGTAGATTCTTTTTTTGTTCACGACCTTTCATTAAAAAAATTGTTAATAACAAGTAGTGGTGAAATTGATATCAAGCTATCAATCATTAATGTTTTTGATGAAGCAGCGCCAAGACTTTATGATGCTCCTGATTTTAGTTTTGATACTAGAGTTCATGATCCTAGAGGAAGAATCATAGGCATAAGCCTTGAATACAAAAATTAACATTAATAAAAATATCAAACATAAAAGGCTCTTAGAAACCTTTTACATGGAATTTAAACTAAACTCACATAATGAATGAACTAGAAAATACAATATCTCAAGTAATTGAAGAAAACTATATTCCTTTTGAATGGAATGAAAAAATTGATAACGAGTTAGCTGACATTAAGTTAAATAAAAATTTACCAAGAAAGGACCTAACTAAAGTCCCTTTTATAACAATAGATGGTGCTGATGCAAAAGATTTTGATGATGCTGTTCACTGTGTTAAAAATAAATCATCTTTTACGTTAAGTGTTGCAATAGCTGATGTTGCCGAATTGGTTAAACCTGGAACTGCATTGGATAATGAAGCAATTGAAAGAGGAACATCCATATACTTTCCATCAAAAGTTATTCCAATGCTTCCTGAAAAAATTTCAAACAATCTTTGTTCACTAGTCCCAGATGAAATAAGAAATGTCTTGATTTGTGAAATAGTTTTTTCTAATTCTGGTGATCTTCAATCTTATAATTTTCTAGAAGCAAGAATAAAATCTCATAAAAGAATGACATACATTGAAGTAGATAAATATCTTAAAAATAACTCTACCCTGTCAAAGTCTGTGGAAGATTCAATTCGCTCTCTTAGCGAACTTACCCATATTCTTTTAAAGAAGAGAAGTCAACGACAGGCTCTTGAGATTGAGGGACAAGAACCACTTTTGAGGATAAATAATGAAGGCAAGGTTGATGAAATAACACTACCCAAGAGGTTATTTTCTCATCAGATGATTGAGGAGGCCATGTTGGCTGCAAATGTTTGTGCAGCAAACTTTATGAATAAACATTATAAGTTTGGGGTGTATAGAATTCACGAAGAGCCAGAAGAGCTTAAATTAGAGAGCTTGAAGAATTTCTTTTCAATCAAAGGATTTTCTGACTCTTATAAAAAAATTCCACTTGATCTAATAAATCAATGCCTATCTTATGCGAAAGAAAAGAAGCTAAATAAAGTTCTTCAAACTGTAGTTCTTCAAAGTCTAAAAAGAGCAGAGTATTCCACAAAAGAAGTTGGGCATTTTGGCCTTCAGCTAGAAAGATACTCTCATTTTACCTCTCCTATTAGGCGTTATCCTGATCTTATGACACATAGGCTAATAAAAAATATATTAAATAAAGGTGACTTGGCAATCAATAAAGAGGAGATAGAAGAAGAATGCGTTGAGATGTCAGATTTAGAAAGGATGGCAGAGCGTGCATCTAGACAGGTTACTCAACAGATGATTTGTTACTATCTAAAGCAGTATGTGGGCAGTGATTTTAATGCGGTGGTTACTGGTATTGCAGAATTTGGTCTTTTTGCTGAAATAGATAATTTTTATGTATCGGGATTAATTCATGTTACAGACCTTCCTAGTGACAGATATTTCTATGATAAAGAAGCCAATATATTAAAGGGAAAGAAAACAGGTAGGTCTTTTAGATTGGGTCAAAATATATTAGTTACAATAGCTAACATCTCTCCAGAAGAACGTAAAATAACCCTTGTTCCTAAAGAAAAGAAAAAGAATAAATGAATAAAAAAGAAAATGATCTAAGGGTTGGATTCCATAGCATTGAAAGCATACTTGAACATAATCCTCATAAAATAAAAAAAATTACTCTTCCTGCAAAAAGAGAAGATGGCAGGATAACTAAACTCATACAGAAAATAGAAGAAAATAAAATTCCATTTGAATTCTCAAATAAGGTAAAGCAAGAACCTGAAGCATACATCTCAAGCGAACTTGAGTTGGGCTTTAAAGATCTAAAATTATTCTTAGATTTAGATCAAACACGAAATCCATTAATTTTAATACTTGATAATATTATAGACCCAAGAAATCTAGGCGCCTGCATAAGGTCAGCAGCTGTTATTGGTGTTGATGCAATGATAATTAATAAACATCATTGTGCTCCAATTAATTCAGTAGCTCATAAAGTTTCAGTTGGCGGAGCTGAAGTAATTAAAATTTTTCATGTCACTAACTTAGTAAATTGCCTTAAATATCTTCAAGGTATCAATATAAATATTTATGGCCTTAGTGAACATGCTTCAAAAAGTCATACTAACTATAATTTTACTGAAGCCTCTGCAATAATTATGGGTGCAGAAGAGTCTGGCGTCCGTGAAAAAACCTTAGAAAAATGTGATCACAAGATTAACCTAAGTAACAATAAATTATTTAAAAGCTTTAATGTTTCTGTTGCAACTGGGATAATACTTTCAGAGGCGAGCAGACAGCGTCAAATATAATTTTATAGATCTACATGCTAAAACAAAGAACATTAAGAAATCGAATTAAGGCAGAAGGCATTGGCCTTCACACTGGAAAAAATATTACCATGGAACTCCTTCCTGCTGAAATTAATTCAGGCATTAGTTTTATAAGAACAGATGTTGATGATAATCTGTTAATACCAGCAATTGCTGAAAATGTTGGAGATACAAGTTTATCAACCGCCTTGATAAAAGATGGAACTAAAATATCTACAATTGAGCACCTTTTATCTGCTATAGCAGGACTCGGTGTGGATAATTGCCTTGTTAAAGTTAATGGTCCAGAAGTTCCAATTATGGATGGTAGCTCCAGTCCTTTCGTTTTTCTAATTCAGTCAGCTGGATTGAAGGATCAAGATGCACTTAAAAAATTTATTAAAGTTAAAAAAGAAATAACTGTTACAAGAGATGATGCTTTTGCTTCCATAAAACCCTACGATGGCTTTAAGGTTTCCTTTAGAGTTGATTTTGATCACCCTGTTCATAAAACATTGCCTACAGAATCTATTATTGACTTTTCTTCAACATCCTTTGTTAAAGAGGTTTGTAGAGCTAGGACTTTTGGTTCAATGAGTGAAAAAGAGCTTCTTCAATCAAAAAACCTTGCTCTAGGCGCAAGTGTTTCAAATGCAATTGTATTTGGTGATGACGGAATTATAAATAAAGAAGGCCTTAGATTTAATGACGAAACTGTTAAACATAAAATGCTTGATGCTATTGGAGATTTATATCTTTTAGGTGGGAATCTAATTGGTCAATTCTCGGGGTATAAATCTGGGCATGCATTAAACAATCAATTACTAAGAAAAATCATTGAAGATCCTGATGCTTATGATGTTGTTGAGTTTGAAAATTCAGAAAATGCTCCAATCTCATATGTAAAACCACCTTTTGGGGATATTGAATAATTAAATTAAAGATGGGCACTTTTTTAGCAATTAAAATCTTATGTTAAACATTTTTTCAAAAATATTTAGCTCGAGCAATGACAGAGCAATTAAAGATATGATGCGTCATGTTAAAACTGCTAACAGCCTTGAAGAAGAATTATCAAAAAAATCTGATTCATATTTTAAGGACCTTAGACATGAATTAAAAGAATCCTACGAAGACAAAAACCCTAATGTCATTCTGCCACTTGCATTTGCTGCTGTAAGAGAGGCCAGTAAAAGAACTTTAGGATTAAGGCATTTTGATTCGCAAATGCTTGGTGGGATTTCTTTAGCGGAAGGTAATATAGCAGAAATGAAAACAGGGGAAGGTAAAACTCTTGTTGCCACCCTCCCAGCTTTTTTAAATTCAGCCATAGGCAACAAGACTATATTAGTTACCGTTAATGACTATCTTGCTAGAAGAGATGCTGAATGGATGAGGCCTATCTATGAATTTCTTGGGTTAAGTGTTGGAATAGTTACATCAAATCAGGAAATCGAAGAAAAGATTGCTGCATATAAATGTGACGTCATATACGCAACAAATAACGAACTAGGATTTGATTATCTTAGAGATAATATGGCACACTCAATAGAACAAAGAGTTCAGTGCTCGCTTGATTATGCGATTGTTGATGAGGTGGACTCAATACTTATCGATGAAGCGAGAACTCCACTAATAATATCAGGCCCCTCCTCAGAAAATTCAGAGATGTATAAGCTAATTAAAAAATTTATACCCAAGCTTGATAGACAAGAAAAAGAAGAAACAGACGAAGAACCTCTACTTGATGAAGAAAGAGGCCATTACTTAATAGATGAGAAAAACAGAAGTGTCGAGTTAACAGATGATGGGTATGTTCTTGTCGAAGAATTCCTTGAACAAGCTGGTATTCTTGGGTCTTCAGATGGGCTTTATTCTGTTTCTAATTTAAAAATTATGAAATTTGTTCAAGCAACGCTTAGAGCAAACTTCTTATTTAAAAAGAATATTGATTATTTGGTTAGGGGGGGTGAGGTTCTTCTAATTGATGAACACACAGGCAGAACAATGTCAGGAAGACGAATGAGTGAAGGCGTTCATCAGGCATTAGAATGCAAAGAGAATGTTACTATTCAAAGAGAATCACAAACTTTAGCTTCTACTACATTCCAAAACTTTTTTAGGTTATTTAAAAAACTCTCGGGAATGACGGGAACTGCAGACACTGAAGCAACAGAGTTTAGTCAAATTTATGGCCTAAATGTAATAATCATTCCTACAAATGTGCCTATGGCTAGAAAGGATCTAAATGATCTAGTCTTTCTAACAACAGATTCAAAATATAAAGCTCTAATCAAAGAAATAGAACAATTAAGAAAAAAGTCATCCCCTATTCTTGTTGGAACAGTTTCGGTTGAATCTTCTGAAGAGGTGTCAGTATATCTAAATAGTAAAAAAATACCTCATCAGATTTTAAATGCTAAGCATCATGAAAAAGAAGCTGAAGTAATTGCTAATGCAGGTAAGCCAGGAATGGTCACTATTGCTACAAATATGGCAGGGAGAGGAACAGATATAGTTCTTGGCGGAAAAAAAGAAGATCAAAGTGATATTGAGTGGAAAGAAAATAATAAGGTAGTAATAGAGTCTGGAGGACTTCATATACTTGGAACTGAGAGACATGAATCAAGAAGAATAGACAACCAGTTAAGAGGTAGATCTGGTAGACAGGGAGACCCAGGTTATTCAAAATTCTTCTTATCTTTAGAAGATGATCTCTTAAGACTCTTTATTTCTGATGGGAGAAGGGCAACCTTTAAAAAACTTGGAATGGGAGATGATCACATTGAAGCTAAAATGCTTTCAAGAGGAATAGAAAATGCACAGAAAAGAATTGAAGGTAGAAATTTTGATGCAAGAAAAAACCTTTTAGAATATGACGATGTGTCTAATGACCAAAGACAAGCTATATATTCGCTAAGAAATCAATTACTAGAAGAAGAAGAGATAAGTAGAACTATCGAATTACTTATCGAACAACAGTTTAAAGGAATATCTAATTTATATATACCTGAGGATTCGATAGAGGCTCAATGGAAGAGTAAGCAATTGGATGACTATCTAAAAGAAAGTTATGCACTAGAAACAAATATTTCTATTAAGATAAATGATGATAAAACACTTGTGCCAAATTCGATTGCCACAGAAATTGTTAATCAGGCAAAAAATAAATATATAACAAAATATACTGAGCTTGCTGAAAATAGATTACTTCTTGAAAAACAAGTAATGCTTCAAGTACTTGATGTCCATTGGAAGGAGCATTTATCAGAAATTGATCATTTAAGAAATAGTGTAGGGCTTAGGGCTTATGCGCAAAAAAATCCTAAAAATGAATTTAAAAGAGAGGCATATTCAATGTTTGAAACAATGCTTTCAGAAATAGATGCTGAAACAATAAGAATACTTTTCTCATTACAAATCTCAACAGAGTCAGAATTAGAAAGATTAAACAAGCAAAATAGCTATCAAGAAATAAAAATGGAAAAGGAAGAAATTAATTCTGATATCTTTCAAAATGAAAAGCAACCTACTCCTGAATTAAAAACTAACACAGTTACAAGAAGTGAACCTAAATTAGGAAGGAATGATCTTGTAAAAATCACTAATGGTCAAGAAACGCAAGAAATGAAGTATAAAAAAGCCAAGCCCATGATTGAAAGTGGTAAGTGGAGATTGATTTAAACTCAATCTTCGTAAAAATCTTCAGATTTAATTGGTCTTGAAATTCTATTATCCTCATTAGCCCAATCACCAAAATCTATAAGTTTGCATTTCTCTGAACAGAAAGGTCTATAACTATTATCAGCAGAAAGTTTGGCAGGCTTTTCGCATCTAGGGCAACTACTCATTCAATAACTCCATATATTTATTATGCAAAACTAAAACTTGTTTTTTAAGGTCAGATAATGAGCTGTTATTTAAAAGTACATCATCAGAGATGCTGAGTCGTTCTTCTCTAGATGCTTGCTTATCAATAATGCTCTCAATCTGAATTTCATTTTGATCATCCCTATTTGATGCCCTTAAAACTTGAAGTGGTATTTTACAATCAACAGTAATAATTCTGTCATAATTTTTTTGTGATTTGGTTTCAAAGATTAGAGGAACCATAATAATAGAATAGGATGATGAAGAGGTAGTAATAAAATTACCAATAGATTCCCTTACTATGGGGTGGATAATATTTTCTAGATCCTTTTTTTTAGAGGGATTTGAAAAAATAAGTTCTCGTAATTTCAACCTATCAACCTCACTATTTTTTTTTAAATAGCCATTTCCAAATTTAGAAACAAATTCAATATATCCTGGTGAATTTATATTTAAAGCTTCTTTGGCTACCTGATCTGCATCTAAAACTGATATACCTAAATCAATAAAAAACTCAGCTGCAGCAGACTTACCTGAACCAATACCACCTGTTAAACCAACAATCATCTTGATATTATACTTGAGATAAAAAAAAAGGCTTCCAGTAAACTGGAAGCCTTAAAGA
>CALSQM010000008.1 GCA_943788515.1 uncultured SAR86 cluster bacterium | reverse complement strand
ACAAACCCCCATTTGATGATGGCCAATGAATATCCACTCCTGATATTAAAAAATTACATGTAGGGTAGTTTGAGGTGATTGACATTTCCAACCTGTCATACGAATAGATCTTACTTGGGAAATCAGATATAGAAATTGAAAGATTGGGTGCTTGAGGTAGAGAGGATATTGCTGAATTTCCACCCGAGCCTTCTCCTCCACTGCCGCAAGAAATAATATATGGAACTACAAGCATGCACGTAAGGTATTTTTGGAATAATTTCATTAGAAGTCGATAGATAAACTGATTCCAATTTCTCCAAATGATTTATTGAAATAGCTCTCTGTTCTTTGATTGAAAGTTATTGGTTCAAATCCAATAAGATTATTTTTATATATGTCTCCATAAAATAATAATTCATAATCTTTTTTGGAGTACTCTAATCCCAGCCTAAACCTGACATTAAAATTTGGTATTCGCTCTATTTTTTTATAATCAGCAAAGGATATTGAAACTAAATCATAGTTGCTTATAAAGCTTAGATTATTAAAGGTTGCTATCCTTTGTTTCAGTGAAAGCTCTAATTGATGAGATCTCCACTTATCTCTTTGGGGTAGCTTAGAAATACTCTCATTTATGGCATTCTCTAAAGTAACTCCATTTATGGAAAGCCCAAGGATAAATGGAGAATCTATCTCTTCAACAGGAGATATCCAATCATAAGAGTATTCTGTTTTAAGATATACAAAACTAGCTTCATAGAAACCAAATAAATCTATCTCTCTTTTATAACCTAGGCCTGTAGATTTTGTTTTACCATTTATTTTAATAATTTTATCTCCAAGAGCCTCATATTTTGGATTAGTAAAATTAATATTGATATCTGCATTAGAGCAGTAACCTATAATGAAGCTCCCAAAGCCATAACAGTCAAATGATTGACTTTTAGAGTCTTGAAAATTTTTTAATAAAAACAAACTGCTGCTTTCATTAAATTTATAGCCTGCTTTAAAATTTCTCTTTTGAGCCTGGAGGTCAACATTCTTAGGTTCAGTTATTCTTGATAACTTCAAATCAAAATCGGCATCTGCTAAGGAAGCATAGAATGATGAGTTTTCTATCTTTACAGCTATTTCAGAAGAGGTGCTATCTTTAAATGCGCTTGGGACTTCTGGAAGAAAGCTCCAAGCGCTATCCATTTTTTGTTGACTATAAGAAATATTAGTAGTTATGTCATTAGCGCAAATATTTGTGGGAAGAAAACAAAAGAGCAATGAAAATATGAAATCTTTTGTACTGATTTTCATAAATTAATTTCATGCATCTTTATCTTGCCTTCCAACTGATTCTATTTTGATAGCCATAGGAATCAAGTATTGAGATTTTAACCTGTGTTCTTGATAAAGCTTGGCCATTTGTTGGCTGAGATAAATCTAAGTATATATAGTGAACCCAATCGAAATGATTATCTTCAGACGCAGTAAAGGTGATACACGATTCAGTTTGTCCATTTGCAAAATCTACTGAGTTAGATGATAGTGAGAAATCATCATCAAGGCCACCTTGGCCTGGTCTCTCTCTTTGAGTAAAGCTTAAGTCGATGGATGTCTCTGAAAGGTCACCTGCGGATGGTCTAAAGAAGCATAAATCCTTGGAGCTGCCCTCATCAATTCTCATATCACTTACTGAAATTGGATAAAATTGTGAATTGGATGTTACGAATGTGGCGGTTATAAAATTTACTGTGTTCCTATAAAAATCTAAAACTGTGTGACCCCCGCTTCCGATATCCATCATCAATGTGTACACACCATCATCAACAAAAAACGACTGGATGCCATCAATATTCTCAGAAACACTATTAATTAATGCTAATATCTTGGAATCAAGGCTGGATGGTTTTTTTATTATGGATTCTGACAAGTCAGAAATGTCTGTCCCATCTCGAAGAGTAATTTTATCTTTCTTTTCATTAGTAATAGTTTTTGATATTTCAATATTGCTTTCTATATACTTAACTTTTATTTCCTCTCCATCCGGTACCTCCCATTCCTGCGTAGCGCTTCTTCCAAACGCATTGGCTTCCGGGCCTTCAAATGAAGAAACGTTTAGGTTAAATTCAATACTAAAGTAGCCTTCATTTGAATCTAGGTTAGCCTCTGTTCCTTTAAACAAGTAAAGTCTTACAGGAACTACCCCTGTGATTGAGTCGTCAGGATTAAACCATATGTTTGCAGATACGGGGTTGCCATCGACTCCATTAGCGATGAAGTCTTGAACATTTTTAAGGTTTAAAGACGCTCCAATTAATGAGAAATCTAAAGTTTTAGTTTCAGGGAGGTATGAGGGATAGACAGGAATAATTATCTCACCCTGTTCATTGTAATCAATAACTTCAATATATGAGTTTGCAATTCTTCCTAATACACTTGAATTTATTGGCGCTGAGCTGCCCAAAATATCAGAGTTAAAGGTCTGTTCCTCACTAATTCTATTAAAAAAAGCTGTCCTTGCTTCTTGGCCATATAATCTATCATCATTTCCAGATAAATAATCCCAAAACATATCATTCCTTGGGTTGGTTCCAATTTCAAAATAGGAATTTAACTGGCTGTCTTTATTATATTCATAAAGAACATAATCTTCGCCATTGAACATCCCTCTTATTATTTGGATTTCTTTTAAAGTTCTTGGAAGACTTGCAATATCACTGACAACTAAGAGAGGATCAATATCAACTCTGTTAGATATAAAGTCATATGGTAGATTAGACGATATGCCCGATCTTGTTATGTCAGGAATATAGTATGAAAGACCCAAGCTATTATCATTTATTGATTGGTCGACAATTGTACTAACTCTTAAAATTGGGAAGTAATAATGTCTAACATTTTCACACTCTGCTTTTTCATAGCCTTGGGAGTATGAAGAATAATGAAAATTAGATTGAGTTCCAGCAATCACAGTGTTTTGAAATTGAATTTGGTTGTCTAATTGACACTCCCGATCTCTATTATTTTTTTCCTGCCAGTTTGCTGAATTATTTCTCCAGCTCCTTCTATCAGATGCCTGAACCGCCAGACTTCCGTTTGTTATACCTATTTCATCAAAATCAATATTCTGTTTTAAAAATGTTGATGCTTGAACAAAAGAAGTAGATGCATTGGCAATATTTTTTAGACTTAGACTAGAAATATTACATAGCTGAGTATCAATTTCTGAGCAGTCCTCTCTTGAAAGAATTCCATCTTTTGAAATGTATGCACCGCTTGCTTCAATTGTTTCATCTTGATACCACCCAGCAGTATTTTCCTCTGTTCTGTAGCTACTTCTAAAGTCTAGTGGAAGTTTTTCATATGCATTTTCTCCAAATATAATATCTAACGCTGTATCAGATAAAGAAACATTTGCATTAATTTCTTTATTAAACTTGGTTGATAATTCCGTGGAAATTTGTGAATCAATTTGCTGAATATGTGGAAATATTTTTGCTATGTTCTGAGCAGTTTCTTCATTTATTATATCTCCAGAAGATTGAATAAAATCTCCAATCAAATCACTATATGTAATGTTAAAGTTTGTCTGTAGGGAGTTTTTAAGCTCATCTATTCTTTGGGTAATAAGTGATGCTATCTCGTCTCCTTTAGCTGAACATCCTTCTGACAAAGATAGGTCTTCTACAATACCGTTCTTAGCAAAAAGTATTGCTTCTGAAAATAGTGAAGTGAAGGGAGAAACTACGATTGTATTAGTACCAGAGTCATTGATTGATGGAAGAACCATTTGATATTCCTCTGTCACGCCACCAAGGGTAGAATCAAATGCACCAACAGGCACATTAGCTACAACGGGTCTATTTTTTAAACAATCATAAATATTTGCATCACTAGTCTCTATGCTGAAGGTCCCATCTGAAATTGAGGTTGTGCCATATTCCCCATCATCTCTCTCGAAATTAAAATTTTGATCAATAAAGACTTCTGCACCTGAAATATATCCATCTATAACAGAACCATAGAATGCTGTTTCGGACTGCTCATTATTCACACTTACATCAACTGAGCTGCTTGCTGACCCACCAGCACCGGAACAATTTATAGAATATGTTTTATTTCCAGGTTCCTGTTCGGACAATTTTTTTGATCCAGAGGTGCTTATAGATTGATCCCAAGATCCGGATGCAATGCAATTAGTTGCATCTGTAGACTCCCAATTAAGTGTAAATTCTTCATTTATAACTACGCTAGCTTTTGAGGATGAAATGCTTGCAGTAGGTATTAGAATTTGTTCGGTGATTTCAACATTTAAAGAGGAGGAAGATTCACCTCCATTACCTGAGCATGTAATAGTATAAGTTTTTGAGCCTGGGGTATTCTCTATAATAGATTGAGTTCCAGAGATACCAATGGTGTTGTTCCAATCTCCAGATGCAGAGCATGCAGATGCATTTATCGAGGACCAAGATAAAAAGAATTCTAAATTAGCTTCAATATTTGCAGTTGAGCTAGAAAAATTTATAACTGGAAGTGGCTGAATTACAGGCTCTGAAGGTTTATTTTTACTACTGCCTCCGCATGCAGACAAAATAAAAAGAAGAATTATAGTTTTTTTCATTTATTTTTTATATTGGACTAATTTAATAACTATATATAGGGATAAAAAAAATACAAATATATAATTAGAGATTATTTTTCTGGTTAAAGAAATTTTTATATATAATTAATTATGATTTTAAATAAAGAACATCTTGCAATTCGAGATACCGTTAAAGCATTTATAGAAAAAGAAATTAACCCGCATACAAATGAGTGGGAAAAAGAAGGAATCTTTCCGGCACATGATCTATTTAAGAAAATGGGTG
>CALSQM010000007.1 GCA_943788515.1 uncultured SAR86 cluster bacterium | reverse complement strand
ATTTCAAATTATATTTAAATAACTTTAAAAAAAGTTTATATGTATGCAAGATTGGTTTTTAAGGACAAGTGAATACAAAAATTTATCAGATAATATTTCTAGAGAAATTTACAACAAAATTAATGCTGAAAAGCCAGATATATTTAATATCTCAAAACGCTTAGAAAGACTTTTAACTAATGATTCATTTCCAAATCTTTTTTATATAGAGTCTCTATGGATATGCAGCCAAGCACGAAAATATAAAGAAAATAAGAAAATTCAATTAATAGTTTTAACTTTTTTAGATGAACTTGAAAAAAAAATAGCTCAATTTAATGCAGTAAGCTTTGAAGGTGAAACCAATTTAAATAAAAAAGATATTTTAAATAGTTTTAGGATACACAATAATTCAATAGTATCTATTATAGTCAATCATCTAAAGGGTTGTCTTGAAAATGCAAAACCATGCATAAAACACTGCTTAACTAAATCAGAGGTTATAAATGTAAGAAAGGTTCTTTCAGAGACTTTGTTAAAAGAAGATAATGATCTAGAAAAACTCTTGGATGGAAAACAGCTAGAAACAATTGCAAACTTTAATAAATATGCTTTATTTAATAAATATGAGCAAAGTATTTACAAAATATATGATATTTCTGAGACAGAAGATGCAAAAAGTGAAGTTGCCTTAGCTTGTCTTAAATATATTCTTACCAAAAATGATATTATTTCCGATTCTTATGGCTTACTTGGGCTTGTTGATGATCTTTTCGCCATAGATCATACTTTAGCTAAAATAAATAAAAAAAATGAAATTCAAGCTCTGGTTGATATTCATGACAGCAATTTCCCTTCATTTAAATTACCTGAACTAGTTTCGAAACAAGGAGTTATTTCAACGATCAACCTTGAGCAAATTGTTAAAGCTAGCTATACAAGAAAAGATGATAAAAAAATTAAAAGGTTGATGATAGTTCCAGATATTGGTCCCTTATCAACTTTAGCAGCCTTAGGACATTCCATTTGTGACAGGTTGGCTGTTAAGGAAAAATCTCAAAATTTAAATGATTTTATAAAAGGAGACTATTTATTATTAGGAAGATATGAAACAACACTTCGGGAAAAAAATGTAATTGTTAAATTTGATGAACAAAGCAAAGATCACCCTCAATTATATTATGTTTATGATCGCGATGGTCAACGACAGACAATACAAAAAAGGCATCTAAAGAATGCTTTTAAAGTAGAGCAAGATAGAAAGCTTTCAAGAGGTAAGATAATTTCTAAGTTTAAAAATCAGAGCAATCCTGCAATTGAGGGTTGGTCAAAAATTTATTTCCAAGAAAATATATCAACATTTAAATCTAAGGGGCCCATCTATTTTTTTACTACGAAATATATTGCTGATAAATTTATTAAAGAAAAAATTTATGGCAATTCGATAGAAAATATATTGGGTGTAAGATCTTTTGATAATAAATATAAATTTAATGACAATTTTTCAAGTAAACAACTTTTCCCTGAACCGCAACTGTATATTGTTGCTGATGATGATGTTGCAATAGAGCTTTTAAATAAAAGAATAAATGGATTAGAGGATAGAGATCCTTCTTTGATAATCATTGATAATGAAAAATTTTATAAAAATTCAATCTTTATGGAAGAACTTGATGATATTGATGTTGATAAAACTATCTTTATTGAGGTTTATAAAGATTGGCATATTAAGAATTTATTGGAAAGTGATTTTACCTGCATAACTGCAAAACCTGATAAAGATATCTCTACTCACTCTGACAGTTTTCTTCCTTTGCATTCCCCAACAGCAATCTACCTAGAGAGACAAAGTTCTTTTGAAGTTCAGTATGAGGTAAGCCAAATAAAAATACTAAGTGATTTTATACATCTTCTTGAAAACACTAAAAGTTATATGCTAGAAGATAATTTATATCTTTTTTATAAGTTAATTCATCTTAAAGACTCTATAAGGTCACAGACTGTTAACAGAAGCGAAGAGAATATTTCAGAACTTGAAGAGAATATTCAAAAGATAATTAATGATATAGCCTACCTGACTGAATTCAATAAATTTTACATACCTCTATTACATTTCCTAGAAAAACAAAGAAAGGAGCTGGTAAATATTAATAAAGTTAGTGAATTGAAACATTGTCTTGATGAGAATATATCTAAATGCAATGTAATTGTTGTAGCAGGATCTCAACTTGGAGAAGTAAAGAATCTTTTATCAACTTCGTATGAAGATAGAGATGTAACAGTAGTAAACCCTTTACAACTAGAAAATATTAGCGCTTCAAAAGTTGATAATGTCATCGTTCCTTCATATATTTCTAAATCTACAATGAGGAGACTAAGAAATTATAAATATGGTAAAAAGCATATTTATTTTGGTACAAAAGAAGAAAAAGAGTTATTTGAAAAGTATTTAAATAAAGACAGAAAGATTTTTGATACTAATTTTAGAAATTCATCAGAGTTCATTTATTTGAAAAAAGAAATGAAAGAAAAAGATTCAGCGTTAGATACAACGGCAACTGATTTATTTAAAAATCTTTTTAATAATGCTAATTTTGATGCTTTAAAAAGTTCAGTAAGCTCTGAGTTTGTTAAAGCAAAGATGCTTGGTTTAGATCATAATAATATTTTATTGATTCCCGAGAATGGAAAAGAATATGTTGTTGAAAGTAATAGTGTAGATATAAAAACAGCTAGTATGCTTAATTTAGAAGATGAAATTTTAATAAATTCTGAATTCTCCGGAGAGGATCTAATCAAAAATTTACTAAGAGAGAATGAGGAAGACTATTCTAAGTACATCGACTTAAACAATAAGGCTAAATCTTGGAAGACTATTTTAAAAAGATATGAGTCTGATAATAATTTGAGCACAAAAGATATACAAGAAGAACTGAGACTTGTTGGGATATCAAGAGATATAGCTACTATTCGTAATTGGCTTAATAGTCCCTATACGTTAGCACCTCAAAAGCGCAATGAAACAATTAAGAAAATTTATGATCTTACCGGAAATGCCGATGAGCAAAAAATGAATGAGTGCCTAGAATCAATTAAATTAATTAGGAGATTAGAAAATGCAGCACGAGATAAACTCATAGATCTTCTTAATAAAGAAAATTTAACTTTATCAAATATTTCACTTGATCTTAATGATCTTCATATTGATTTTAAAAAGAAAACTGTTAATGCCATTACTGATATTCAGGTTCCAGCTAAACACCTTTATAAAGTTCATGACATAGATGAATTTATGAGAGAGTTTGATCGTGGCTGAAATGATACCTAAAAGCTGTATTGGTGCTCCATGGGGCGAGGAGCGATTTTTTAATACAGTTAGAGATTTTAATGGTTTACATGATTGGGTTGTTTACCATAATCAAGATATAAGAAAACACAGAACTAAGAGAAAAGGTGAAGCTGATTTCATATTTATTGGCCCGCATGGCGTTTTTGTTTTGGAGTTGAAAGGTGGTGATTATCATGAATATAATGATGTAACAAATGAATATCGATGGGGTGACCCCAAAGATCCATTTATAAAAAAGGAGACGCCTTTAGAACAAGCTGATGGAAATGTTCAATCTATTAAAGATGAATTTATAAGAAGATTTGATCTTCGCGCACTCAATCCTAAAAAAATAAATTATGGGTATGGTGCAGTATTTCCAGAAGCTGATATGAGTGATTGGAATGATATTTCATGGGATAAGAAGCTTGTATATGACATAAATACAAAGAATTTAGCAAGTTACATTGCTAAATTAGATAAATACTTTAGAAAAGATTACCACAAAAATCTTAGCACCTCTGATATTGCATACATTCAAAGACAGCTGAGACAAAAATTTATAAGCGTCCCTATTTTAGATCCTGAAAAAGGCAAAAATGAGCTCTTAATCATTGAAGGTCAAGCTAAACAAAATCTTGAAAATCTAGATTTTTCAGCAAACATTAGAATGCTTTGTAGAGGCGGTGCTGGGACAGGAAAAACAGTTATTGCGAGATATGTTGCAGAACATTTTAGTTTGAAGCCTGACAAAAGAGTTCTCTGGCTTTCTTTTAATAAAATGTTTACAAGCGAAATGAAAAAATCATTAAGAAAATTTGGAAATATTGAAGTAAGAACAAGAGATTCATTATTTGCAACTTATCTTAAAAGGTATGGTTATGATTTTAATCTTAATGATAAAGACAATGACTTGAAATTTGCTGAATGTGTTTCAGAAGTTGAGGATACATTTCATAAATGGGATGTAATTATCATTGATGAAGGACAAGACATTATTAAGGATGGGCTATTGCTATCTTTAGATGTCATATTAAAGGGTGGATTGAAAAATGGTAATTGGTTTATCTTTCTAGACGAAGAGCAAGATGTTTTTCACCAACTTGATAAAAAGAGACTTGAGGAACTAAGACAATACTCTAACTCGCCTATGCTCTTAAAAGAAAATAAAAGAAATCCATCAAAAATTATTAATGAAATTAAAAAATATACTAAATTCAATATAAAGGGTAGTAGGACATTTGAAGGTGGGCTAGAAATTACTGAGAATGGAATAACTGGAAACAAATCAGATCATTTTTTAGAAGATTTTGTCCTAAATATGCACAAAAGAGGCAAAACCAATATAGTGGTTTTAATGAATGGCTCGGATAAATCTATTTCTAAGATTATAGATAATGACTATCTAATGAATAGGTCAAAAAAAATGCAGATGCAACATGGGAGGATTCAGTTTTTTAATAGCGCTCTAGCCTTAGATGACTCTGATCTTAATTTTAAAATAGTCGGCATACCTTGCTTAAATTTAACTAGATTTAAAGGGTTAGAGGCAAAGAATTTAGTTTTATATTGGGATAAAGATTCTTACAAAAATAAGACTAAGATTCCAGAATTCTATACAGCTTTAACCAGAAGTCTTGAGAGTGCCTATATTTTATTAGATGACTTACTATAATTTAAATAAAAAAATGTAATGCAAGTAAAAACAACATTAGAAGCAAGACAAAAGGTCCTTAGTGATATTAAAGATTGGACCGTTGGGCCTCAATGGCAAGACGATGCCATCGCTATTACAAAAAAAGATCCTTTAACACAATATGCTGCTGGAATCCTATTTCCAAGAGCCTCATTAAATCTTCAAATTATTTCTGATGAAGACCATACACAGGAAGAAGTCGATGACACGCAATCCGTTGATGGTTTAAAGATTGAGTCTAATTACAATGAGGATGTTGAAGGAAGAAATGACGGTTATGCCGAAAATATCATTGATCAGTCTACTCAAAGCAGGCAGTCAAGTTTTGGAATTACTTTTATTACAAAAGATAATGATCATATTAAAATAGATTATGGATTCTCTAAATACCTAGAAGTAGAAGAAGGCGGAGAAAAAAGATTTGTACAAGAAAAAATACTTTCTTTTAAAGAGTTAAAAGTAAGCTCCTTAAATCCTGTTCAAAAATTTTCTAAAATTAGTGATGAATCTCTTGAGTTAACAGCAAGGTCAAGAAAAAAAGATAATCTTCTTATGACTACTGTTTCAATATCACATTCTGAGATTATAAATTCAGATAATAATATGAAATGTAGCTTTTCTGAATGCTTCTTTCATGTTGGAATGAAGATTAGTAATCTTACATCTCCTTTTCATGAGATAAAACCATTGGTCTTTCATGGGCAAGATCAACAAGCAGAAATATTAAATCTTTTATTCAGAAAAAAGAAAAGTTACTCAGTAGGAACAGGTTGTGGAACTGACTGGACTGTTAATAATGAAGAGTGTTATGAAATTAATACAGACTTTATGCCGACTTATGAGCTGCCTAATATAGAAGCAAAGTCTAAAGGCTTTAATCTAAATTATGCTGAATTGGCAAATATAGATAACAAGATTAGTGAGGATCAGTATTTTGAGTCTATTGACGAGCTGAAAGATAATTATGAAAAATGGATTAATAATCAAAAGACTCAAGCTTCTAGCTTGGAAGAAGAATACAAGAAAGCAGCACAGCTTAATATAAAAGCCGTTGATGTTTGGTTTAAAAGGATTTCTCGTGGAATCCAGATTATTAAAAATGACGAAGAGGCTCTTGTAGCATTCAAATTAGCTAATTTATCGATGCTTATTCAGTTTAATAGGTTTAGAAATCTTAAAAGTAAGAAGTCTAATGAGCCTCTCAAACCAATAGATAAAAAAGAGGCGTTTGATAAATCATTTGATCCAGAGATATTTATTAACAATATTACAAACAATAAATACTCTGGCTTGACTGGGGCTTGGAGACCTTTCCAGTTAGCGTTTGTTTTGGGAATTATTGCTGATATAACTGATCTTGCTGAAGATGAAGATTTAAGTTTTAGAGATGAAGTTGATTTAATATGGTTTCCAACAGGTGGAGGTAAAACTGAGGCCTATCTTGGAGCACTTGCATTTACCATTCTATTAAGAAGATTAAGAGATCCCAGCAATGCTGGAATAACAGCAATTATGAGATATACACTTAGATTATTAACATCTGATCAGTTCAGAAGATCTTCTGCATTAATATGCGCTTTAGAGCATATTAGAAAAAATAAAATACTGGGTGCAGAGCTTGGTGGGGAATCAATTTCACTGGGTCTATGGATGGGTAAAGATGGAACTAAAGCAAATACTCATTCAGATGCAATTAAAGTAATGAAAGATCCTCAGTACAAGAAAAAGAAAAAGCTACCTTTTATTCTTCATGAATGCCCATGGTGCAAAACATATCTCTTAGATCCATCTAACTCTGGCTATAAAACAATTAAAAAAGAGGTTGTTGTTAAGTGTCCTGATAAAACTTGCAGTTTTTCTGATGCAATACCAATATTTCAATGGCAAGAAGCTGTATTAGAGAATAAACCTTCCCTTTTAATTGGAACGGTTGATAATTTTGCAAAACTTGCATGGGATACTGATCAAAAAGTTCATAGCGCTTTTTTAAATGATAGTTTTTCTCCGCCTGATCTTATAATTCAAGATGAACTGCATTTAATATCAGGCCCTCTTGGAAGTGTTGTTGGGATGTTTGAAAATATTCTTTTAAGGCTTCTTGAGCAAAATGGCAATAAACCAAAAATTATTGGAGCAACAGCAACTCTATCTTTAGGCGGCAATCAAAGTAAAAATTTATATAGAGGAAGAAATTCGAGCATATTCCCACCTCAAGGCCTTGAATGGGGTAATTCATTTTTTGCTGAAGAGAAAAGCATTGAAGAAAAGCCTGGAAGATTATATGTGGGTTACTTTGGAAGTGTTAAGAATTCTATGATTGAATCTGCATTTAATGCATCTATTCCGCTTCTTCAATCACCTCAAATAATGCATCCAGTGACACTGGATAGCTTTGAGGAAGGAGAGAAAGATCTCAGGGTGGCATGGCCAAAAAATTTCAAGGAAGGTTCAAAAATATCCATTCTTCATGTTATCAAAAAAGAAAAAGTTTATAAGGAGTACATTGTTAAAAATATAGTGCCTATAGATGAAACTGACCAATCTGAAAATGCTTACTTTGAAGCAATAATCACTTTACAAGAAGCTTTGGCCGCTAGCATAAAATCAAATACAGCTTTTTATTTTATTGAAACTGACTTATATACGCAGCATCAGGAAGCCTTCAATCCTTTTGGAACATTAATCTGGTACTTTAATTCTAAAAGGGAGTTAGCTGATATATCCAATCAGCTTATAAGATTGGGTCAAGTCCTTAAAACAAATGCAAGATTTCATAATGCTGGCAAACTTGGCACTAAAGAGCATCCTATAAAATTCTCTAGACAGCTACGAAACTGTGAGGAGTTGACTGGGCGACTTTCTCAAGAAGAAATAGAAGTTATTAAAAGTAAAATAGAAAAAAAGTGGCTGCAAACAGCCCAAAGTCCAAATAATTATGAAAAAGGCATAGATATTGTATTTGCTACTAATATGATATCAGTGGGGGTAGACATACCAAGACTTGGGGCGATGATTATGCATGGCCAGCCTAGGACTACTGCTGAATACATTCAAGCCTCATCTAGGGTTGGAAGAACTCATCCTGGTATTGTCATTACTGCTTATAATCACAATAAATCAAAAGATAGATCTATATATGAAATGTTTAAAAATTTTCATCAATCAATCTATAGATATGTTGAATCATCAAGCGTAACTCCATACTCAAAGGGTTCAAGAGATAAAAATCTAGAAGCAATATTTGTAGGATTAGCAAAAGTTAATGGAGTTAAAGGTCCTGGCTTAGTGCCCTCTGATAAAAAATATACTGAGGAAGCAAAAAATTGGATCCTTGATTCTGTTAGAGAGGTAGATCCTGAAGAAGAAAGTGCAACTGAGATAGAGTTAAATAGAATTATAAAAGTTTGGGAAAATGCTGTTGTGGCTAATCATGGCTCAATGGGTAAAAATGCTGAAGGTACAAATTTATTGGGCAAGCAAGGTGGGTTTAAAAATCCTAATAATGTATTTGAAATTCCTACAACTATGAGAAATTCAGATGCAGATACATGGATTGAGTTAAAGGGTGTAGATTTTGAAGAGTGATCTAAGAAAAAATCAATTAGTCATTCCTTTTGGTGTTGGTGCGACTTATAACTATTTATTATTTTCTGCAATAACGATGAGTGTTGATGAGTGGAATATACAATATGAAAAAAAGCTAGCTTTATCAGAAGGGCTTATGGATCACAGGCTTATAAGTTACATAAATAAGAAACTTAGAAGCTATGAAGGATCTCGATCACTCCGAATTAGATTTCTTTGTTCACCCCCTATTGATTATGATCCATTTGCATCTCAAGAAGAGCAAGCTGTTACAGGACCTTATACTTCAAGAAAATTTCCTCAATGGGGATCATGCTCAAGGTGCAGCGCTTTAGTAAAATTCAATCCGACCCATGCTTATTCTACTAGATGCCAAAATCCAAATTCACCTCCTTGGATGAAAAGTCAACAATCATGTTTAAGTCTTAAAGGTAATGCAGGAAAAATAGAGCCAGTAAGGTTTGTTGCCTATTGCTCAAAGGGTCATATCCAAGATTTACCATATATAAAAATAATGCAAACTGCATGTTCTAGAGATTGCGATTTGAATAATAAGCAACACTCTCCTACTGCCCCATATTTATATTTGTCTGATGATACTTTAGGCTTTGGATTCACAAGCATAAGTATTAACTGTGCTAGTTGTGGGTCTAGAAAACGTTTTAGAGGAATTGGTAATGAAGAGGATAGAGATAAATTTATTAGTTCTTACGGAGAAAAAATATTTCAATGCGAAGGAGCAAAACCATGGACCTCAGATGTAAATGATGAATGCTCTGAGATGCTTAGTGTATCTCCAAGAGCAGCATCTAAACTTTATTTACCTGTTCAGGAATCTGCTCTAAAAATCCCTGATGCTGATTTAGTAAGAAATCCATTTTTAGATACAGATGAAGTTATAAAATGGATTGAAAAAGGAACAGATCTTATAAAGATCAGAGACATGATTGAAGCATTAGATCTTGATGAAAAACATTCAATGAATAAAGAGGATATGCTTAAACTAATTCAGGAAGAAAGAGATTCTGCAGAAAATCATGATATAGAGCTAGATGAAAATATTGATTTAGATAAGTTAGAAGATTCGTTTTATAAAAAAGAATTTGAAACTTTGATTAAAGAAAATGTTAATGAGCGAGATTTTGTTTCAAAAAAAGAAGATTTATTTCAATACAGTAAGCAAATTCAAAAAAGTTTTGAAAGTCTTCATTCTGTTAAAAAATTAATTGAAATCACTGCCAATCTTGGTTTTGAAAGAAAAGGGAGAGCGCATATTGAATTTAATGAGTCTTTTCAGCCTGCAAGAGTTAATGAAAATTTTCTTCCGGCTTTCAAAAGTACTGGGGAAGGTATTTTTATAAATTTTGGGCTCAAAAACCTTGAAGATTGGTATACAAGCAATAGTAATTTTAAAAATCTTGAAGAGCAATTATCAATAAATGCTAGTTCAAGTCAAAATAAAAATATTAAAGCTAAAAATTATGATTATAGATTTATTTTAATTCATACTTTTTCTCATCTGCTGATGCGTCAACTTGAAATTGAATGTGGCTATAGCTTAACTGAGATCAAGGAGAGGATTTATTTTAGTGAAGCAGAAAATATGGCTGGATTATTAATTTACACAGCGTCTGCAGATTCTCAAGGCTCTCTTGGAGGTCTAGTTCGTATGATTAAGCCTAGTTTCTTTGAGGGTGTTTTTAAAAATGCAATCGAAAATGCCTATGTTTGTTTTAATGATCCAATATGCATCGAATCAAAAGGTCAGGGTTATTCAGGTTTATCACTTGGAGCATGTCATGCCTGTGCAATGATTCCTGATCTAGCCTGTTCAACATTACCAAAAAATATTTTCCTAGACAGGAATGCTTTGATTGGGAATGAAGCAAATGCTAAAGGCTACTTTGCAGATTTCTAAAATAGTTTTTCTTTAAAAAATTCACCAAAGCATCTGCCCATTTCAACTGGTACAGCATTTCCGATTTGAGTATATTTTGGAACCTCTCGTTCATGTATATTTTTTCTTGGATTTCCAGCTCTCCTTATTCCACCTGTAGTTCTCTTGCCAACAAATTTATACCAATCTGGGAATGTCTGTATACGCGCGCACTCTCTTACCGTAAGTGATCTTGCTAAAGAATAATGAATAAAGTCATCTGGCATAGGATGTGATAGTAAGAGAAGGCCCCTTGTTACCCCATTTCCTAGGAAGAAGTCGCTGGGCAAATTTATTAGCTTTTGAATTCTTTAGGAATTTTGCCATCGATTATTTAATCATGGCAAGAAACTTTAGCTCTGAGTTCTTTGGCTATGATTGCTATATTGCTTGCTCAGTCAATAGTATGCACCTTTGGCCATAAATGCTTCCATCTGGAGTTTGTTCTAAGAGTTTTTTGCAATACTTGTTTTTGGATCAGAGCTATAGAGTATTTGATTCACCACCGTATTCAAAATTTTTATCTACAAGATCAGAAAAGTACTTCATCAAGATGATTGGTATACCATATATCCATTATCTGGAAGGAAACCGCCCTTCACTGCATCTATTATTTCATCTGTTTTATTTAACAAAGTTGATCTTAATTCCAACAATTAGGACCCTAGGTCTATTTTGTGGAACACCATAGTCCTTTGCATGAAACAAGACTCCATTTAACAGAATAGCCTTTTAATTGATGCAAAAGCCTCAAGACACATCTTGAAATATTTCTCCTTTATTACCTTGATTTAGTCCATTTTGCACTTAAGCAGTCCTTCTAACATTTTCAAATAAAAATATCTTTGGCTGCATTTCTGAAACAAAATAAGCCATGTCCTCATACAAGATGATTTGAAGGTAAAGCTGTTCCTTATCAACAGAATAAGACCTTCTAACACCGAGACCAGAGAAGCCCTGGCAAGGAGGACCTCCACAAATAACATCAACATCTGAAGAGCCAAACTCTATTTTTAAGATTAGTTTTAAGATTTCTAAAAAATTTATCATTAATACAGTCTTTGATATCTTGAGAGTGAAATTTAGGATCTCTTAAATGAGGGTATTCCTGTTCTCTATTAATTAAATAAGTTTCCAAGGCATCTTTATTAAGTTCATTGACATACAAGGGATAGAAACCAGCCTGCTCCATACCTAATGATAAGCCTCCACAGCCTGCAAAAAGATCTATGAAAGTGGGTTTATTATTTATCATGCATTTGAAGTAGATTTCTTTGTAAGTTTATATAGTTTCTAGTTTTTAATCTAAGTGTTCTCAATAAAGAATTTTTTAATTAATTTATAAATATTCTCTCTTGTATTTCCAAATGAGGATTCAAGCTGTTGCTTTGTATGAGTCTCATTTGCAGGATCTTCATTCATCCAATGCAGGCTTTTGGTACTATGTGGTATTACTGGGCATACCTCTTCAGCACAAAGTGTAATTGCATAATCTAAGTTGCATTTATCTTTAATTTCTTCATAAATGCCTTCGAATAATTACCTGAGTATAGATTTGAGATAGGCTCTCTATCTCCTATAAGAAGTGACATAGAATGATTGGGGTGAGTTTTAAATTCAGACATATTAGTCAGAAATTCTATTCTCTATTTTTTCTAGCCTAGCACTAATATCCTTGAGAAGAAGAATATTTTCAGGTGATTCATTTTCGTTTGCTTTCACAATTACATCGATAATAACCCCAATAATCATATTCATAAAAACTAAAGAATTTAAAATGATAAAAACAACAAAAAATATCCAGCTAAATCTTTGAACTTCCAAGGATTGATACATTAGGTCTGGCCAACCTTCTAAGGTTGCTGTTTGGAACAAAGTAAGCATAGCTAAACCAACATTACCCCAATGCAATGGGCTAATTTCTGAAAAAAGTATGCTGCCAATGGCTGCAAAAATATAGAACTCTACAAACATAAATAATAAAATATAACCAACTCTTGGAATTGCAGTAATGAATGACTCAATTAAAACTCTGAATTGGGGAATAAAGCTTACCAATCTAAGAAGCCTAAAAACTCTTACCAATCTAGCTAGAAGAATAGAGTCAAGGGATTCAATTGGTATTAAACTAATTGCTACAATTACAAAATCAAAAACGTTCCATGAACCTTTAAAAAAATTTAATGTCTTGTTTTCTGCAGCCAGTCTTATAATAATTTCAATCAGAAAAACTGAAGTAATAAAATAATCCAAATATGATAAATAAAGATATATTTGAGGATTAAAGCTTTCTTCATATGTCCTAAACCCAACAGCAATTGCTGAAATGAGTATTACAGATATAACGAAGGCCTCGAAAAAATTATTTTCTCGAATCTTTAAAAAAGTTTTTTTAAATCCATTCATAAAAAAATGTCATATTGCCTATTAGAAAAGGCAATATGACCTAAAGTATTATTTTTTTAAGAAGTTAGTCCTGAAACTACCATTTGATAAAAATCATCTTCTGCTTGGTTAACTCCATCTTGTACTAAAACATATGACATGAAAGCCACTGCAGCTACTTTGGCTGCGTCAGATGAATCCTTAATGACCTTTACCGCTCCCTCCATCGCACTTTCATTATCCTTAAAATGCTCATGATACGCAGCTGCATCTTCATAATGTTGAGCATGATCAAACAAGGCAGCTATATCGCCAATAGCGCCTAACTCATCTTCTTCAACCTTACCATCTGCTAATACTGCTCCAATTGCCATAACATATATCGCAACTTCTGGGGTAAGAGTTCTTTGTTCAGAATCTAATTTTTTACCTTTATCTTTTTTTTCTTCATTCATAATTATTCTCCATATACTTGAACTTCAAACCTACTCATCCAGCAATCCCATTCAGTTACCTCGAATGCTCTTCTGGCCCCTGGTGGAATATTATCAATATAATCTTCTGACACACCCACAAGCGTATCACCATCAAACAGTGTTACCTCGACTGTTACATTTCTTAGTGGAGCACTATCTTTATTGGTAATAAGTCCAACTACCTTTGCATCTCCATCATTACTACAAGTACCATTTAGGCCACTTATTTCTATACTCATCTCATACCTCCTATCTATTTGTTATATGCAATGAATTATTTAAATTTAAAAAAATTTTTTATTTTTACTCTAATAGTATTCTTCCTTTTGTTAGCATCAACATCTACTTGCTTAACATCATCGGACAATTCTTTTTCAAATTCTTTTTCAGTCTTTGCATCATTATTTTCTTTTTCAGATTCTTTATAATTACTAGTTGATGATGCAGAAGTGTTAGCTTCAATGGAGCTATTAGAACTTTGGCTAGAAGATGAGGTCTCAAAACCAGTATGTGTTGATTCTAAATCAATATTTTTAGACTCTTTGTTTCGATAATTGGAATTTGATTCTGATGAGCCAAGGTCTTTGATGTCTTTATCATGATCATTTTTAATCTCAACTTTTGACCCAGGAGGAATTTTTATAAATGAGTTTTTATCTGACATGTTTTTTTTATAAGATGTCACGAATTAAATGTCAATATATTTTTAAAATATATTCTCTATGTTAACTTTTCTAAATAAAATTTTTTGATTAATTTGAATATATTATCCCTAGTCAAAGAGAATGAGGTTTTCAGTTGTTTTTCTGAGTAGTTGCTATTTGCTGGATCTTCATTCATCCAATGAAGGCTTTAGCTTTGCTTGGCAATACTGGACAAACCTCTTCTGCACACAAAGTAATTGCAAAATCTAAATTATCTATAAAGTCTTTATCTAAATCATCTGTAGATTTTGAATGTTGATCGCGAATATCTATTCCAATATCATCCATAGCAATCACTGCATTAGGGTGAACTTCTCCTGAAGGTATTGAGCCAGCGCTTTGTATATTGTGTTCTTTACCAAACATAGATTTAGCAAGACCTTCTGCCATCTGACTTCTTGCTGAATTTGCAACACATAAAAAAAGTATATTCATAATCTTAATTGAGGAATAATTTAATAGAGAGTATCTTATAGTTAATAGGAGTAATCAATATTGTGAGAAAACAATTCGATGTTAATTCGATGCTTAAAGGTCTTCATGGCAAATTAGGTGATGAGGATTATATTGAACCATTAGAAATTCTCATTAATTCTCTTAATAAACACAATAAATTTAATCGATTTGGAACAATAGCTTTCAACCATCAATTAAAAAATAGATTGAAAATGAGGAAGATGCTCAATGAACTTCATTTGAATAATAATTTTGATGAGCCAGCTGATCCAATTTTTGTAATAGGCTTGCCAAGATCTGGGACATCATTACTTTTTAATCTCTTATCTTTAGATGTAGCTCATAGATCACCGATGTATTGGGAAATTATGCATCTAATGCCACTTACCAAAACTAAAGCAGCCAGACAAAGAAGAGAATTTAAAACGAATGCTGAACTTAAGCTAGCAAAAACTATAATTCCAAAATTAAGAGCAATTCATACTATAAGAGCAACAACACCTGAAGAGTGCCAGCAAATTGCAACCATGAATATAAGAAGCTTTGTATACATGTGTATGGCAGATGTACCAGAATATATTGAATATCTAAAAAATACTTCTTTTGATTCTGTCTTTAGATGGCACAAAAGGTTTTATCAGGCTTTGGAACTTAACGGCAAACCTACTCGTTGGTTGTTAAAAGATCCAAGCCACATAGGTCATATACCTCAAATTCTAAAAGAGTATCCAAATGCAAAATTTATTCATATTCATAGAGACCCTGTTGAATCAGTTGGATCTTTTTGCAGCTCTAACTAAAAATGTGAGGCTGGCTTTCTCAAAAAAAGTTGAGTACTCATAATATTGGCGAAACTGTAATAGACTTTCTGGAATCATAATTTAACGAAAGGTATGTCAGATAGAAAATCTCTTTCTAATAATCAAATAGTTGATATTCAATATTCGGAATTTGTAAAAAATCCACTAGAACATGATTAAAAATACCTACATGCAATTAAATTTTGATATGACTATAGAGACTGAAAATAAAATTCAAAACTATCTTATTAAAGATAAGCAGAGGTTAAAAACATCTCAACACACATATTCTCTTGATGAATATGGATTAAATGAAACAATTATTAAAAGCGAATTTAGGGACTACATGCTCAACTATCGATTTTTAATGATAAAATCAACTTTTTTAATTTAAAGCTAAATCTGTGAAAAATTACAATATATTAAAAATAGCTATATATTCTCTAGCAATAGTATTTGTTCTTAATTCTTGTTCTAAAAAAAATGATGAAGCTGAAATGCCAATTATTGAGGAGACGAGCATGACACAAGTTACTATAAAAACTTCCCTTGGAGATATTCAATTAGAATTAGATGGTGAAAAAGCACCTATTACTGTTGAAAACTTTGTATCGATAGCTAATTCTGGTTATTACGCAGGCACTATATTTCATAGAGTTATTAATGGCTTTATGGTTCAAGGCGGCGGTTTAAATGCTGATATGAGCAACAAGTCTAGTGGTACAGCCCCTATTCAAAATGAAGCTAATAATGGCTTAGCTAATGATCGCGGAACAATTGCTATGGCAAGAACCATGGAACCACATTCTGCAACAGGTCAATTCTTTATCAACCATAAAGATAATAGTTTTTTAAACCATACAGGTGAAAATCCTCAAGGCTGGGGTTATGCGGTGTTTGGTAAAGTTACAGAAGGTATGGATGTTGTAGATGCTATTGCTGATGTTGCAACTGGTTCCTCAGGCGGACATCAAGACGTACCTCTTGAAGTGATTACAATTGAATCGGTAACTGTTGCTGAATGA
>CALSQM010000006.1 GCA_943788515.1 uncultured SAR86 cluster bacterium | reverse complement strand
GTCATAATAAGAAACAAAATATTCAACAGAATTTTCAGGAAAGAAATCTTTAAACTCTCCATATAACTGAGCAGCCAAAGTTTTATTATGAGCCATGATGATTGCGGGTCTTTGAGTTTCCTCAATTACCTTAGCCATAGTATATGTTTTACCCGATCCGGTTACCCCTAATAAGGTCTGATGGAGTAATCCATCACCCAATCCTTCAGCCAAACTTTTAATAGCATCAGGCTGGGATCCAGCTGGCTCAAAATTAGATACAACCTTTAGTGATTTTGTCATTTACTTATCTATTAAAAATTACTTATAATGCACATCCGCGTTCCCGAATAGCTCAGCGGTAGAGCAGTTGACTGTTAATCAATTGGTCGTTGGTTCGATCCCAACTTCGGGAGCCATTCTATTGTAGTTAAAGATATCTATTATATATAGTCAATTAAGCTTTTAATCATAAGCCTGCTTGAGGAAGCTTATATCTTATTGTTATTATACAAAGATATGTATAACGCATAATTATGAAAAAGTTAAATAAAGAGAAAATTAAACACTTCGATGCTATCGCTCGAGGTCTTGATACTATAAGTCTTATGGGGCCTAGCTATCTCCAGATAAAAGAAATTCATCAAAAATTACTAAATAAAGGATATGAGGTTTCAGAAAAAACTGTTACGCGAGATTTAAAAACTTTATCTAACTTATTCCCTCAACATGTTTTTATGCAAGATGAATCAAGGCCTTACGGATTTAAATTGCCTGAAGGTTCAAAAAAAATTTCAGGTATGTCACCAGATGAAGCTATTTGTTTACAGTTAGCCTATCAATACCTTAATCCACTTCTTCCCAATCGAACTTTAGAGCCAATTGCACCCTACCTTAAAGAAGCGGAAACTGTTTTAAATATGAATGCATCAAAAAGAATGCGGAACTGGAAAAAGAAGGTGCTAACAATTCATGAAGGATTCAATTTACAACCTGCAAAGATAAAAAAGGAAATCATGCCAATCCTACATTCTGCCTTATGGAATGGCAGTATGATTAAGGCTACTTATAAATCAGCTCAAAGCAAGACAGCAAAAAAATATCTTTTGCATCCTGTTGGCATTGTTCATCGAGGCAGAGTTTCATACTTAATTTGCTCATTTGAAAATCATATTGAAAACTTTAGTTATCTTCCATTACATAGGTTTAGCTCAATGACTAAGTTAACAGAATATAGCGCCCATAAAGGAAAAGATGTAAAAGAAGTAGCAGAAATTGTTGGCTTTCCAGTCTCTGCAAAAAAAATGAAGGTAAAATTAAAATTTAGCAAATCCTCTGGAGGCCATGCTCCTGGAAATCATCTCAAAGAATCACCCATATCAAAAAATCAAAAAATTACTGAAACAAATGATGGTTTTTTGATTGTAGAAGATGAAGTTGATGATATTCTTGAATTTAGATGGTGGATTAGAGCATTCGGAGATACTGTAGAAGTTATGAAGCCTAAATCTCTAAGAAAAGAGTTTGCTGAAATGTCAAAAAGAATGAGTTCACAATATGAATAAAATGAAACCGAATTCCATTGAGTCTGTAATTTTATTTATTTTATATATTTGCATGCAAGACGGAAAATTTTCAAAAGAGGAGTCTGAAGAACTTATAGCTACTGCTCCTTTAATTCAAAAAATGTATTTCGATTTTTTTGGTGAGTATATACCTCAAGATCTCAATTTTCTAATAGCATCAGTGTATAAGAATCTTAATAGTCATCTATCTATTACTAATCAAGAAGAGGTTTTATCAAAAAATATGATTTTCTCCAAATTACTCACTGATCATACTGTACGTGATATAGCTTTGTTAGCAGCAAGAAATGCAGCTGGCGCAGATGGTCTTCATAAAAATGAGAAAAAAATGTATGAATTTTGGTATCAAAAATGGAACGCATAATTTAGGTTCCTAACTCCAACTCAACTGATATCAAATTATGTGTTACATTTTTTACCTTTAGACCTTCAAGAATATATTCCCTGCAATATGGCAATTCACTATATTTCTCATAAAATAACTGGATAAACTCTTCGCTAATTTCCTCTAATGCATGGCTAAGACAACAAGGCTTATCTATAACAATAGATATCTTAATACCATCCATTTCTTCTGTTCTTTTATAACCCTGCAAGGTTGCATCAAGAATTAAAGACATTTGATTTAATTCACTTATTTTTTTTATATTGCAAAATATTATCGCATTTTTTGTTCCTGAATCAGTAATCATAGAATCATGATTAGAGTCTTTTGCGAGATTTAAAACATCATCTATTTGTTTTTTTATTTCTCTGTCAGTCACTGATAAAGCCATTCATGGTTTTGTATTAGTTTTTTGAAATAACTTGGCATAACCATTTTGATAAATGCTAATTTTCCTTTAATTTCATCAATATTTAAAATAGCCTGTCCGTGAGATATCTCTTTTTTAGCATTGTGAAGCATAGCTCGTACATTTCTTAAATATTTTTTTTGAATCCTAGGGCCGCTCTTACTCATAACTAGTCCTGTAACCATTTGCCTGTGTGGTGATCGCATTATGATTGTTTTTGTTTGATTAACTATAAATCCCTCATCATGAATAACATTATCCAAATAAGCTAATAATCTTCCAACTTCAATACTTTTATCTGGATGGGATAAAACCAAATCATCTGCATATCTTGTATAAGACCAGTTGCTATCAATGGATTTAAGGTATCCTCTAATTCTTTTATCTAATTGACTTGCTAGTAAATTACTTATTGCAGGAGATGTAGGAGAGCCTTGAGGCAGAACTCTAGGACCGACACTAACATATTGCTTTTGTGATTCAAATTCTATTTCTTTTTTTTCTGAATCTGTGCATAGCAATGCTAAAACAGAGGCAATGCCTGAACTATATCCCATAGAATGAAATAGCCCTCTTACACGTGGAAACTGAATAGAAGGAAAAAAATCCTTTAAGTCCATTCTAATAATAGTTCCATGATCGGAGTGTTGAAGTGCATTATGTAGTATGTTTTTTCTTGGTCTATATGCCATAGCCTCATTTTCAGGTTCAAGATTATTAAGAATTACTTGATTTACCCAGGTCTGAGCAAGTTTTAGTTTTGGTTTAGGAGCTGAAATCAATCTATCCTTACCATTTCTCTTTGGAACTTTAAATCTCTTATAATGATCTACTGTTGAAACTTCTCGATGATAAGAAAGCCAAGAAATATCTCCTAACTTCAGATCTAAATTATCTGAAAGATCTTGCAAATCTCTAAGAATAGGTAAATTTTTTAATCCAAGTCTATCATCACACCCATTTTCATATTCTAATTTTCCAGAAACTCCTCGTCCTAAAAATGGAGGAGTTCTTAATCTTTTTTGCTTATCTAATACATGGTCTATTCTTTTCTTTTCTCTTTTTTTTATTTTACGTTCAAGTCTTTTTGACAAAGACTGCTGAATTCTTTTTTTACGAATTTCTGTTAATAATTTTTCGTTATCTTGGGCTTCTTTAATTTCTAATTGAAGGGTTGTTATTTCTTTTTCAGAATGTGAGATGCTGGACAGAATACTATTTTGCTCTTTAGCTAACTCATCAAACTTAGCTTGTGAAGATTTATTCATCTCAAAAAAACCAAGTCGAATCATTTCCTCTAATTCAAAATTATTTTTACCTATCTCAGTAATTCTTTGTTTCCAATTTGGATTTAATTTTTTATCTGTTCCCATTATCTTCCCCATCATGATTAAATTCTTGTCTATAAATTTCTTTCAGCAAAGCTATGATATGAACGCATGGTCCTTTTGTTAGATGAGTTTTTTGATACTCAATACAATTGCAATTCATACTATGAATATCATTGTTTGAATCCAACATAACTTCTAATGTATGTTTTTTTGTGCATTCTGCTCTTTTTTCCTTATTTTGAAAAAAATCAGTTGCAGTATTTACATGGTCTGCAGCTTTAACAGCATCAATCGAAATCACATTAGATTGACTTTTAACTATCTCTTCTTGAGTTTCCTGAGTTGACTGAACTGATTCCTTGGCAACTTCAGCTATATATTTTTTTCCGAATAATTCATTTATTTGATTTGTTATTGTAAGTTGGCCGGATTGAATAATTGCGGAAGCATCTTTAAATATCTTTGGTTCAACCATTTCTTTTGAAACCATATCTAAAGGAAATAATTCTCTCCATCTATAAATATCTTTATGAAAATCATACATAGCTTGGCCTCTTGAGCAGAGCTTAGTTAAGGCATGAGTAACATTCAATGAATCTAGTTTTGTTTTATCTACAATATCCTTAACAAGTAATCCGTTGGACTGAAATAATGCATTAGATACTTTTTGAATGTCAGACTCGCTTACATGATGAACATTTGATAATAATGCAAACTTAGCTTGAGATGACCAATCATTAGCTGACCAGCCTGATAGTCCTAAATCCAAATTAATATTATTAGTTTTAATGCACCAAAAAGATGGTAATCCTGTACCTAAAAGATCTACTCTTAATTCGGTTGCCTGAGGAAGCAGTTCTTTAAGTATCTTTAGTCGCTTTCTTCCCCATATTCTTATTTCTTTAGCTTGATTCCCGTGAAATACATGCTTGTATTCTTTAATTTTAATATTCCAAGGCTCGATATCTATTATTGGTTTTTTTCCAGGCTCAAGAAAAAACTTAATAGATTTAGGACTTACATTATCTTTTTTTCTCTCAATCACAGAAATCAAATCAGAAATTGTAGATGGAGATAAATATACTGAGGTTTTATCCATCGATGACGCTGATTGAACTTCTAGAAATCCATTTACCCAAGATTCAGGCAGATCTATCTTCTTTTCAATTGTTGAGGAGGTATTTGTTGAAAAACTTGCTTCTTTAAAACCCACATTAAGATCTAAAGGGCGATAAGAACGTACACGATCAAATTCCTCAGCTAGGCTTTTACTAAAATCAATATTAGTGGTGCCTCGTTGCATCTCTTCATTAAGAATTAATTCTTCTTTTGGCAGTGTTACTCTTCCATAAGTTGACTCGTCAATTGAGAAAGCTTCAAAGATAACCCCATCTTCCTGAACACTAATAACTGGATCTAAAATTACCCATGCCTCATTATCTTGTGCATATAGCCAATTCCAAAATTTTTGTTGAGATTGATCAAAATCAACATTAAGGTTTTTAGATTCTTTGAAGAGTCTTCCCAAATCTCTTTTGTATGATGCAATTTGCTTTTGAAGATGTGCTTCTTTCCTAATGAGTCCTTGCAAATCTCTTTCTTGAATTTCTTTTCCAAGGTCCTTTAAATACTCTCCTTGAACCCATTTTTGATATTTAGAATGGTCTTTTTTTTGAGTAATCATATTAGAATTTACAACCTTATGCAGAGTAAGCATGCTTCTTGCAAAACTAATACCATCTTTTACTGATGCAGATAAAAATACACCAGGCCTATTTAAATCTGTTGCCAGAGAGAAGCCGAGGCCTTTTCTAGATATAGTGGTTTGACTATTTTGTTGATATGCTTGCGCAATTTTCATTATCAGTTTCCTCCTGATTTTTTATTTTAATTTCTGGTATGTTTATTCCAAGCATGTTTAATAAAGTGAGTTTCTTTAGTGCCCACTCTTTGTCAGATTTAATTAATCCATAAGAAAGTTCTTTAAGGACCTCTAAAAACTTTACAGATGAACTAGGATTACCATTAAGTTGGTTAGATAGTTTGTTTTTTATAAGTTCCTTTGTATATCTCTCAATATTTCTTGTTCTGAGAATTGATAAATCAAAATCTTCTTCATTGATAAATTTGTTTTCATTTCGCACTAACATTTTAGCTACATAGAGCCTAATATTTTTATGCCTATTCTCCATAAGCATCAGTAATATATTTGCTATATTTACCTGTGAATCATGTTTATCTAGTAACCCTAAACCATATTCTCTAACATATTTATTTGGGCTGTCACAAATCATCATCAGGTTGTCTTTAAAATCTTTATGAGCAGAATCTATGGAATTGAAATACTCTATTGCATATTTTTCACCTAACGGAGAATTAGACTCAAATAAATTGAGTGCAAATGCAGAATCCATTCCGCTTTGAATTTTTAACCTAATGGCTATATCACATATCTCTAAATCAGATGAAAGGCATAACTCTAAATGATATGAAGGATTTTCTAAAAAAATCTTTGGGTGGCAATCTATTAGCTTTCGAAGATAGTTTGATTGTTCTTGACTCTTAATAGAGCTTATTCTTGGAGCAAAATGTTTAATAATGTCATTTTCAAAAATTTTGTTGTTAATAAATCGGTTTTCAACAATATTTCTAATTTTTGCATCCCTGCTACCTAATCTTTTCCAAATTGCATCAATCCACAAATTAGAAACAATAAAATCTTTAGGCAAATTAAGTCCATCGAGATAATCTTGCTTCCAAGTCAAATGATTTGCATTGACAAGAGTGTCAATGACAACATTTTCAGGCACATATATACCCTTATTCAAAAATTTTAATAAAAGGTTTGTATTGCCCTCCTTGATATTTTTGACAATTAATTTTTTTACTATTCTTTCGTAATTTTTCTCAAGCGTATCCATCTTAATTCTTTGATTAAGCTCAAGGAGTATGTACTCAAGTAACCAGTTGGAACATTTATATCTAGCGAAATTTTCATTAAATTTATGTATTTTCGTCCAAAAAGATGTTTTCGATTGACCCCATTTTTTACTCCAATCTCTATAGTGATCTTGTCTAAACTTAAATGCCTTATCATTATTTTGATTAATAAAAGGAATAAAGTGCTCATGGTTACTCCTGTCAGATTCACAAAGATTACATTTCTCAAAACGTAAATCTGAGGTTGTAAAATGGCCCTCTTTTGCAGAGAGATAGCCCATATTACTTAAACTATCTAAAAAATCTTTTTTCTGATTATCTAAATCACCATCAGAATCTAAATGCATATCACCTTTAATAAGTAATAATTTTTTCTTTAAATCTGAAGGGTAGTTAAATTCTTTGGCATCTTTAAGCGCTAATTTTTTACCATGGCATCTTAAATAAGGTATTTTTAAAGATTCAAGATTTAATAACCTTTCAGAGTTAGCATTTTTTAGAAAATGCTTAACCGCAACTCCATTGAAATCATCATGAGAAAGATCTAATAAATACTTATCAAAAATTGCATGATGCCATCCTAAAAGTCCATTTTTTATCTGACTGGTATTTGGTACCCTCCAGATATTTTTATTCCAAATAGATACGGGTATTTTGTTATCGAACTTAAATGGAGAATTAAATTGTGAAATATTACGCCTACTCATCTTTAAGCTTAAAACTCCTGGCCAAGGAAATCTTAAAGAATGTAGACCTAGTTCTAATGCTTTTTTTCTATCTGAGTAAGTTTTAGAATTGACAAGCAATGAGTGCACAGCATCATCAAGGTCAAAAATAAATCTTATAATCCAATTTTTTTCTAACAGCTCATCATAATTGGTAAAGATTTTATCAAAATATTCACTTGCTTCTGAAGCGTCTATAGTTGCAAGTCCCCTAGCAATTGAAGAAGGTTTAAGTCTTTTGATTAGCTCAGGAGTTTTTAAAAGTTGTCTAAATGAAAAGCTTACAAGACTAACAGACGAGGATTGAAGGTAGCAATCATATGTACTTATCGGTATTGATAATTTGTTTTCAATATATGGGTTATTTGAGTCATTCCAAATCTTTACGAAAAATTCTGTAACACACAGATAATGGGAATTTAGTTCTATGTAAGGAATAATTTCTTCGAACATCATCATCCATTTATCTTTACATGGAAAATCATTGTGGGTTTTAGAGAGAAAATTATTTAAATATCTAAGATTACCTCTTCCATGCCTTGTATGAACTATATCTTCTGTCTTCTCAAAGATAATGCTATTTAAAAGCCATAATTGTGAAAGGTTTTTTGTTCTTGGAAATTTTAATTTACCAAGATAATGCATACTAAGTCTCACATATATTTCAGGATTAATGGTTTGAAGCTTGATGAGTAAACGCCTGCATCTTCGTCTCATATAGTTAAAAGTAGCTTCTTCGGGTTTTGTTTTATTAAAAAAACCTGAAATATCAGGATATCTTTCACGATATTTATTATTTGAATTTTCCTTTTGTTTAATTGTGTGTGATCTTCTCTTTCTCCATGGTGAATTTTCATCGAATGATTTATAGGTTCTAATATCATCAAATTTAGGAAGACCATACCCTTCGGTATCTAGAAAATTATTTTCTGAAGCCTTAGATAATAATAAAAATGATTGAAGGTCTAAAGAGAAATCTTCTTTTTCAGTGAGAAGCATGAGGTATATCAACTCTTCTCCTAAAATATCTTCTTTTACAAATATATCTGCTTCCAAGACACCTTCAATTCTTTTTATTTTTTTTTCAAGATGTTTCTTATCAATAGTTTGCTGACTACCGTCTATATAACTTTTATATTCTAAATATCTCTCTGAGTATCTAACACCACCAGGCCAAGATTCGCACGGATTTTTACAACTTTTTTTCCAAAACTTGCCCTTAAATTGATCTGTATGACAAGGCAAACATTCATCATGATGCTCTAATCTGTATAGAATAATTCCTAAATTTTCTACAAGAAAATTCCTTTCAAATTTTTTTATATCACCTGAAATAGATTCATTTGAATGGCTTAGAAGCTGCTTTTCTAAAATTTTATAAATACTTTTAAAGTGATTCCAATAATTAAGTGTTAAAGGTGCGTGCTCTAAAAAAACTGAAAGTGATTTTAATGATTGAACATCTAAAATATGCTTATCAGAAATAAAATCAACAAGATCGCTTCCTAGTTCAGGAGTAATTGTTGGAAACAGTCCTAAATTATTCTTTTCTTCAAAATGATATAAAGTTTTGCCATAATACTTCTTAAACTCAGACATAATGCACGAATTTAAATTTATTCTTTTGAGTCACTCTTAACACCTCACCTCAATACATGGATCGACGTCAATCACTGAAACGTGTTTGGGCTTCACAATCGGGTGGAATAATTCGGCTCGCAGAAGCCAGCAATTATTCCACTTGAAAAAGCCACACAATTGTTCGCTTACTATGAACCAATTCAAAACTTGCTGACGACCTTCTGGGCCATAGGCCCAATCAGCGAAGAGAAGGTCGGAACAACAAGACCAAACATGAGTGATGAAATTGACGATCGATGACGATTTGTTAATTTCAAAGACGCTGCTGCGAAACGCACCAGCCTCTCCTCCAGCAATAGCCAGAGGAGATGTTGCTAAGGTGTTAAGAGGTGATTCCTCAAAACTATTAATGTAAGAAAAATAACTCATAAATAACTTCATTTACTATTAGAATGGAATTCCTTCATTCTCAATATTACAGAGAGTTTCTTCTTGAATAGCTATGGAGTTATATTCATTTTTTTTATCTAGAAATTCAACGTGATTAGCGATAATTTCAGATCGCCATCTATCAATTCCATCTTTACCTTGATATTTATTGGTTCTGAACTTTCCTTCAATAAAAACTTTTGAGCCCTTACAAAGATTATCTGCAGCAATGCTAGCCAATGGTCCAAATATTGATACTTTATGCCATTCAGTACGTTCATTCTTCTGATTAGTTTCTTTGTCATACCAACACTCTGATGTTGCCACACTAATAGATGTAACATCTACTCCATTAGACATCGATCGGAGAGTAGGTTCTAAGCCAAGATTCCCAACTATTATTGCTTTATTTATACTCATAAATACTCCTTAAAAATAGAATCACCTCTTTCACTTCACCTCAATACATGGATCGACGTCAATCACTGAAACGTGTTTGGTCTTCAGAAAATCATAGTGCTTGTCACTATGTCCTTTGATAATTGAACAAAAACCAGCTTGATTCCTCAGAATCAACTGACGACCTTCTGGGCCATAGGCCCAATCAGCGAAGAGAAGGTCGGAACAACAAGACCAAACATGAGTGATGAAATTGACGATCGATGACGATTTGTTAATTTCAAAGACGCTGCTGCGAAACGCACCAGCCTCTCCTCCGGCAATTGCCAGAAGAGATGTTGCTAAAGTGTTTAGAGGTGATTCCTCTAAAATTTTTTGATTAAACTTAATCATGGGAATAAGTTTAAAGTCACGTTGAGACAGGATGTGTCTAATGCAGATTAATATTTATGGCTGTTTAATTTAGAAGATTCGACTAGTTATTAAATATCTAAGTTATTTAAACGCATGCCATCAAAAAGCTCAGCATATTCACATTGCTTGTCTCCCTTGGGGCCAAAACCAGTATCTGCATGCTCTGGACATTTAGGAGTATCTAAGCAGGCCTTAACATCAAGAATGATTTGTTCAACCCAATCTGAATTACCTTCATATTCTATTAACTGTACATCAAACTTCATGTTAGCTGAGTCATTATCTTTCTCAAGCATACCATCTTGAAAATGTTGATCTCCATTAACATAAACAAAATAGCCTATATTGCTAACATTAAAGCCCTGCTGCTTTAATATCCATTGGTATATGTCCATTTGATTTTTGTAAGCTTCTTTATAGGCACCTATTAATGAAATTGGATTGAGAGCTGTACCCTCTTCATTTCTTCTACCGGCAGTACTTTTATAATCAACAATATGAATTTCATCAGTTTCTCTGTTATGCCAAACATCATCCAACCCTCCACCTATGATAAAGTCAGCAGGCTCATAGTTTACTCTTAGTCCCAGTTGCAATGATTTTGTCCATTGTTCAAAATCATCATGTTTAAACGGGACTAAATGACCCAATCCATGGCGTTCCATAAAAGGATGTGACTTTTGTAGCTGACGATAAACATCAAAGTCCTTTTTTAAAAGCGTATCTGTTGCTGTATTGAGTAAGAAACCAGGCATACCAGGAAATTTAATACCTTTTGACCTATTCATCCAAAAGCATGCAGGACAATTCATAAATGCTTGAATCTGTGATCTGCTTATCTCATAAGGCTCAGGATGATCAGGCTTATATGTTCCTCTATGTCTTGGCATTAAAAAATAATAACACAAAGAAATTTTATTTTAAAAATGCTCTCTAGGCTTTTTTTTGTGATTAATCCTTTATGGCTTTCCAATGAGGATACTTATCCGACTTAGCTCTATAATAGACTATATAATTGCTAATACCATATTCCTTTGCAACTGCATCTCTTCCTAAATAAAACTTACCTTCTATAACATATTCCTGTGATGATTTTCTAGATTTTCTAGATTTTCTAACTCTATTGGAAAACTCTCTTTTGAGGGGTATTGAATCTTGGTTATTTCTTACATCTAAAAATTTATCATTTATTTTTTTTTTGAGATACTCGCCTGCTTCTTTATCTGAAATTATTGGATTATATAGGCAAAAATTAAGCGGATTATGATTACGATTTTTAAATAAGAAAATAAGTTTTTCAGGGGTTCTCCTTCTACCAACAGGAATATGGGCAAGAAGAATTTTGGTTAATTGATATATGCTTATATTTTCATCTAAGCCTAAAGACTTTTTAAATAAAACAAGATCATCAAAGTCTAGAATATTATTACCTTTATTAAATTCTTTTTTTATTGAGTCTACAAGGTCCTGCTCTTCACCTTTTGTAATATTAATATCTCTGTCTCTTAATCCCCAAACACCCTGAGATATTTGGATAAGATTTGGTGTACTTAATGTAGTGTGCAGTTGAAAATTTGTTGAAGAACCTCTTACTTTAAATAGCTCTTTTTTAATTTTTTTAACTGTCATTGGCTTGCCATAATCATCAATGATTTGCATAACAGTGGGATAGATTTCTATTCTTTTTTGTTTTAACTGATTTGTGTTTCCAGACCAGCTGCTTCTCCCTACATAATTCAAAATATCGTACTCATTAGTAACTTCTAATAGGATTGCATCTATAAGAAATGTATCTAAATTATTTAAAGTACGAATTGATAGAGATTCATTTGCTTGAAAATGATTTACAAACTCAGTTGAATTAAAATTCTTATTAGGATTTTTTTCTAATAAACCTATTACAAAATCAATTATGATATTTTGATCAGCAATCGGGATTCCAATTTTATCCAAAAAGAAAAAATTGCCGCTACCCCCTTTTAATGTACAAATGTAAATTTCTTAAATCATTTTTAGTATCAATATCACTAGAACATAAAATATTATTTATTCTTCTTTTTTGTGAAGAAAAATCTTTATTACAATTTTCTTTTAAAAAATTTATTATCTCATCAATTGAAATATACGTTTGATTCTTTTTAAGTTGAGTGGTTGCATATAAAGTTGCTACATTTACTTTTTTTGACAATTTTTTTTGAATCATGTCAAAAATATAATCAAAATTCTTCTCTTGATCATTAATTAAGCAATAAGCTCTTACAGAATCAATTAGTTTGATAGATGAACTAGAATTTATAAAGAGCATTAATTCATTATCATTAACAAGTTCGTCAAGAGAAATAGAGTCATGTGGAAAAAAATAATATTCCTTTTTCTTTTTTTGCCATTTTATTAAGTTTTTATCTTTAAATAATTTATTAAGAAAAACTTTTGGATTTTTTGCGGGCATTAAATACTTTAAAATATTTGTATATGCTGGGCCAATTTCACTTAGTTCAATAAATCCATTTATACCAGAATTAAAATCAAAGTATTTTGCAACTTGAGTAAGGTAATCATCATTAATTTTTTTTTCAAAAACTTTGAAGAATTTGGATTCTATTTGACGAATTCTTTCTCTAGTAACTCCTGCCTCATGTCCACATTTCTCCAGAGTATGATTATTAAAGATTCTATTTATTAGAATATTTTTATTATTATTAAATTTACCATCTAACAATTCATCAAAAGTTTCAGCTATATTGCTGAAACTTTTATATGTAGGCGTATTATTTTTTAAATCAATGCCAGAAAGACTCAGCATATCTTTGATTTGGTTTGCTGATTTCTTGCCAAGATTAGGTATTTTTATTAAATCAGTTTCTTTAATCGACTCTAACTGATCAACAAATTTGATTCCAGATGCTGTTAGTGCATTAATTGACCTGACTGATAAATCGAGGGTTTCAATTGAGATTAATTCTTTGTTCTGAGGTTCTGACTTACTATCAACCATGGAAAATTATAAAAAATCTTTATTTATAGCTTCCCAGTCAATTAATTTTTGATGTGTGAAATATTTTGATTTTAAAATCAGAATTCCTTGAGAAGCTGCTTTTTGAATATTTTTCCATATATCATTTGGTTCAGAATCTTTAAAAGTTAATTGATATAAAAATGCAAGGGATTCATGGTTTTCATAATCATTCATTCTTCCTTTCATTATTCCAGAAGAATCTTTACTTATAGTTGACCATTCAATTGATTGATGGATTTTGTCTTCAGATTTAATTACTAATGTAATGCCCAAAATTGCTAACTCTGAGATAGTTCCAAGATTTCCTGGTTCTTTTAATATTTCTTCACCAGCGTCATTTGCCTCTTTTGTGATTCTAAATGGTGTAGGCTTTTTAATATCAATCACGCAAAATCTCCGTATTTCTTACATTCTTTTTATTAAGTTTATATTTTTTATCTATTTTAGGTCTAATAGTATCGTAAAGCGTTGAACCGGGATCAAGTTCTCCATCATGGACTAGTAAAATAAATTGAGTTCCTTGATTTGGAGCAACCTCAAGTAAGCCTTTTCTGTAATTATTGTCAAGACGAGCCATTGGGGTATCCATTAAAATAGGAGCCTCTGATTCCAGTATATTTCTTAAAGCAAATATTAAACTTAAAGCAATAATTTGAGAGCCTCCAGCAGATGCTATCAAATCCTTGTTACCAGACTTAACAGAAATACCGTAATTATCATTTATAACTAGTCTCAAGTCTGTTTCTTCTGGAGATGCATCCTCAATATTTTTAAATTCTCTTAATTCTTGATAAATTTTATTAGCTTTATTCTCAATATCATCTTTTGATTTTTCAATCATTTCATTTACTAGATTATCAAAGAATGCTTGATATTTTTTTGACATCTCAAGCTTGACCGAAGAAAGAGTTCTATCTCCAGAATCATGAGGCATTGATGAGTTTAAAAGATCTTTATCCTTCTGAAGTTTTTGTATATTGAAAGCTATTGTCCCTTCTTTTTCTGGATTTAATGCTAAGTTTATTTCAGCAATCAATCCACTATATGTTTTCATATCATTTGATGCATTTTTAATTATTTCTGCAGACCCTTTTCCAATCTCTTCTAATATATTATTACCTTCAGATTCTAGTGAGATAATTTCTTCGCGATTATTTGCCAAAGTTTCATAAATATTTAATTGCAGATTAAGATTAGAGGAACCGGAATCTAGCTTTTTGAGGTTTTTAATATTAGATTTAGCTCTGTAGAGCTCATCCTCGATTTGTGTCTCACTTTTAGAGCTAGATTCAGAAATATAAGACTTTATAATATCGCTAGATTCTTTTGAGATATTGGTGTCATCTATCAAATCTTTATATAACTTATTATTCAAAAACGTATTTTGTTTCTTTATTAAGGTGTCTCGATTTTTCTTAAGCTTATCGATATTTTTTTTTGTAATATTTTCAACAATACCCAAATAAGACGTTTTACAAAGTTGAGCAAGCTGAATTTCGGTATTTTTTATTTTTTCTTTCAAACTTGGAATAAGATTATTATTTATTTCGTCTAGTCTTTGACCCTTAGTTTTTTCAGAAGAATTTTTAGTAAGAACATCTTGTGCATTGTTATAATTGCTCTGATATTCAGCTTTTTTTTCTAATAGCTTTTCTTCTTCTTTATTAAAAGCTTCAATGTCAATATCGATAGCTTGGATTTTCTTTGCAATTTGTCTGGCCTGTTGATTATTCGCGTCATCGGCCTGATAGTCTTTATTAGCTCTATTTGTAATGCTTTCAAGAGATTTTCTAGCATGTTTAAGTGGTGTAACTTGAAGCAAGTTTTCAATTGACTCTTTAATCTTTTTGGATAACTCTGATACATTGTTTGATACCAAAAGGGTCTCATATTCATCCAACATTTCACCGTCAAATAAATAGAATCTAGAACTATTTAAATCAAAAATTTCATGTATTGCCTTTTCAGCTCTCTTATCCTTAAGTATATTTCCATTAATATTGCAGACTAATTCTTCCTGAAAATTTTGTTCTTTTAATTCTGAGTTGTGGTCAATATATGCTGCCCTTTTAATAATATAATTCTCACCATTAAATATTAGTTTTAATTCAACCGAATATGAGTAAATTTTTTCTTCAGCAGCCTGAAAGTTCAATCTTTCTAGATGTTTTTTATATTTTTTTGGGTCGTTGGTATTTCCAAACATGCACCATTGTATTCCTCTCAAAATACTAGTTTTGCCAGCTTCATTATCTGCAAGTATGAATGTTATATTTTGAGTTTCATTTCCTGAAAAAACTATTGGTGGTTGATTTCCATAAAATGAAATCCAGTTGTTAAATTTTAGCTGATCAAATTTAATCATTTGTTCTGATTATCGAATTCTTGTTTAGAAAAATCATCAATAAGTTTGTTGATTTGTGATGTTCTTTTTCCTTGAGAATTTGAATCATCATAAAAATTTGCATCACAAATCTTTACAATATCTGCAATTAAGGTTTCATCTAATCCATTTTCCTTACACTTCTCAACTAATATTTTTTCTATTGCCATATTCAGATTATCTATAATGGTTTAGTCATATTCATTTATAATTTAATAATAATGATTTGTAAATATTATTCTTCATACTCAATATCATTATTTTCAACATAAATAGATTCTTTCTTTTTTATTTCAAATTTAGAAAATAACTCATTAATAATAATATTAGCAGTATTTTTATTTCTTGAAAATTCTGCAAACTCAGATGCTCTTGTAAGTTCTATAGAAACCAAAGATTTAATATACTTATCAGATAGATTTTGTGCAACAGTGATTAAATCAAAAATTTTTGCTCTTTTAAAAAAATTATTTTTATCTATTCTTAAGACTCTACCCCTTCTTTGAATGTACTCCCTTTTGTTAGATGATGATGCGATTATTAGTGCGTGATCAGCAGCTGGAATATCTACACCTTCATCAAGACATTTTATTGATAATAAAATGCCGCCATTCTTATAAAACTCCTCTAAAGCTTCATTCTTTGTAGCCTTATCAAGCTCTGCATAGTACTTGCTACATGGATAACCTGCATTAAAAAGCTCTTTAAGTAATTCCTCCAATTGCGCTATATCTTGGCAATATACAAGCCATCTTTGACTTCCTTCAGGGTTGTAATTTTTTGAAATAATTTCTAATGCCTTTTTTATTTTGTTTATAGCCTTTTTGCTTATCTCTGATCGTTTGATTAGCATCATCTTTAAATTTTTTGGCATTGCTTTTGTCTTTTTGTTGGCTGAATATTTAGCCCATTCTCTACTAATTTCTTTAGATTGCTCTATCCATAATTCTTCTTCTTCTGCATTCAAGCTAACTTGTTCAACGTGGTAATCATATTGCACAAGCCTTTTGTCAGCTATTGCTTCAGAGAGACCATATTTAGGCTCGATAGGATTACTAAAATAATCAATAATTCTTTTTGTTCCAAGATAATCATTAGCTCTTTGGTATGTAGCGCTTAAGCCCAGCCTGTATTTTATGTGTACTTTATTTAAAAAATGTCTCGATTCACTGGCGCCGATAGTATGAACTTCATCTACCAACAGCATCTGGCAAGTTTTTTGGTTAATTTTTTCAAAAAAGTCTTGCGAACAAATTGATTGACGAACTCCAAGAACGATTTGTTTTTTTCCTGATCTTGCTTTGGATGTGTAAGTAATTACATTTTTTTTCCATTTGTTAGCTCCTATTTTGCCACCTACACGATGAATATCTACATCTGGTAAATGTTCACGAATTTCTAAAAGCCACTGAGTTTGAAGAATAACAGATGGAACAATTATTATTGCATTAGAGCCATCAATTTTCTCAAAAAAATGTTTAATCGCATATATCCCTGTAATAGTTTTACCGCTCCCAGTTGCATGCTCTACTATTCCTCGATAATCATTTTTAATCCAATTCTCAATAGCTAATTCTTGATGCTTTCTTAATTTAAAGGTTTTTTTTCCTTCTTTTTTAGGAGGGTCTGAGACTGAAATTAAATTATTATTTAAATCTAGGGGCTTTTGAGGCTTATTTTTAGGAGATATTTTTTTTATTTTTTCTAAAAGTTTTCTAGATATTTTATGGGTTTTATATCCGGCTTTTTTTTCTTCCCATGTTATATCAACATCATCCTTAATATCTCTAGCAGGTAATTTATAGCCTTCTTTTCTTGAATCAAATACATAAAAAAACCTCTCCTTGCTTCATTAAGCCACCTAGAGATTCATTTGCAGAGCCATTGAAGGAAATATATGTACCACAAGAAAATTCGAAATAACCTCTTTTAATATGAGTTAACTCTCCGTCTGCCTCTCCTTCAGAATTATCATCAACTATCTTCCATTTGCTTTCATCTACCAATGTCACAAATTTAATTTCTAGTTTTTCTGATGCTATTAAATAACTTAAAAGTTCTCCTATATATTTACCAACTTCACTTGTATGGTTCTCAGAATTCGATTGTACTGTTAATGCTTTAAGCAAAATACTTTCTCTGTGCTGTTGAAGCCCTGATTTGTTTTTCTTCTTGAGATAAAGTATCTTTTAGACTTCTGTAAAGTGTTTGATCAATCTCTGGATATGCAATTATTTGAATTTTTACATTATCATTTTCTAATACATTAATAATTGATCCTGCCCAGACCCTCAATGCAGATGATCGAAACCAGCCAGTTTCCCTACTATATAAAACACATTCAGATAATGCAGGGTCGTATAAAATCAGCGCCAATTGAGCTTCCTGGGGTTTCATATTTTGTTTTTACATTATCTAAAAAGCTCATTTTATAAGTTTATATCTTTTAAGAAAAAGGTAACAGAATTTAGTATTTATAATTTCTTAATAATAAATTTTCTTATTAATTTATATGAATCTTCTGTCGTTTTTATCAAAAGGTTTCATGATTGCTCATTTCATCCAAGTAAAACTTTTTAAGTAATTTAAAAATGTTATCTCTTGTTGTTTGAAATGAATTTATTAATTCAACTTTGGAATAATCTTTGTTAACAGGATCTTCATTCATCCAATGCAAGCTTTTAGCACTATGTGGTATTACTGGGCATACTTCTTCCGCACACAACGTAATTGCAAAATCCAAACTATCAATAAAACTTTTATCTAGATCTTCGGTAGACTTTGAATATTGATTACGAATATCTATTCCTATTTCATCCATAGCTATCACAGCATGAGGATGAACTTCTCCTGATGGGATTGAGCCAGCGCTATGTATATTATGTTCGTTTCCAAGCATAGACCTTGCCAAGCCCTCTGCCATTTGGCTCCTAGCTGAATTAGCAACACATAAAAAAAGTATGTTCATTGTTCTTGATTGAGGATTACGTAAATTAAGAGTATCTTATAGTTAGGGAGAGATATCAATATAGTGAAGGAACAATTTACTATCAAATCAATGCTTAGAGGCTTGGATGGCAAGCTTGGCGAGGATGACTATACTGAGCCCTTAGAAATCTTAGTTCATTCATTAAACAAGCATAATAAATTTAATCCATTTGGAAAAATTGCATTCCATCATCAGCTAAAAAGTAGATTAAAAACTAGAAAACATCTCAACCAATTACATCTATCCAAAACATTTTCGGATCCGGCTGATCCTGTCTTTGTAATAGGTCTTCCAAGATCAGGAACAACCTTACTATTTAATCTTCTCTCTCTTGATGAATCGCATAGATCTCCTCAGTATTGGGAGATCATGAATCCGTTCCCGCTTGCAAAAACATTAAAAGAAAAACATAAAAAGATAAAAAAAGTAAATAGAGATTTAAGACTTGCAAAGACATTGATTCCAAAACTGAGAAATCTTCATACTATAAGAGCTCAAACTCCTGAGGAATGTGAACAGATAGCAACTATGAATGTAAGAAGTTTTGTTTACTTGTGCATGGCAGACGTTCCAGAATATATAGATTATTTAAAAGGCTGCAATTTTAATTCTGTATTTGAGTGGCATAAAAAGTTTTTCCAAGTGCTTGAGCTGAGTGGTAAGCCTCAAAGATGGCTTCTTAAAGACCCTAGTCACATAGGACACCTTCCAGAAATACTTAATACTTATCCTAATGCTAAGTTTATTCATATTCACAGGGACCCCATTGAGTCTGTAGGCTCATTCTGCAGCTTAACAAAAAATATACGATCAGCATTTTCTAAAAAAGTTAATACTGAGGATATTGGTGCAACAGTGATAGATTTTTGGATGCATAATTTAAATAAAGGAATTGAATATAGAAAGAATATTCCTTCTCATAATATCGTTGATATTAGCTATCAAGAATTTATTAAAAGCCCCTTAGATCATATTAAAAACTCATATGTTCATTTGGGTTTTGATATGACAACTAAAACTGAGAATGATATACAACAATATATCTCTCAAGATAGAAAGAAATCTATGAGTTCCCATAACTATTCATTAGATGAATTTGGTTTAACAGAAAAAAAAGTGAAGGAATCAATTTAGAGACTACATGCTTAACTATGATTTTTAATGATAAAATCAGACTTTTAAATTTAAAGCTTAATCTGTGAAAACTAACAAAACATTAAAACTAGCTCTGTACTCTTTTGCTCTAGCATTTGTTCTTAATTCTTGTTCTCAAAAAACTGATGAAGCTGAAGTGCCAATTATCGAGGAGACGAGCATGACACAAGTAACTATTAAAACTTCTATGGGAGATATTCATCTTGAATTAGATGGAGAAAAAGCCCCTATCACTGTTGAAAACTTTAAGACAATAGCTAGATCTGGTTATTACGATGGAACTATTTTCCACAGAGTAATTAATGGATTTATGGTCCAAGGCGGCGGCTTAAATGCAGATATGAGCAATAAATCTAGTGGCACTGCCCCAATTCAAAATGAAGCAAATAATGGGCTAGTAAATGATCGTGGAACTGTTGCTATGGCAAGAACTATGGAACCTCATTCTGCCACTGGTCAATTCTTTATCAACCACAAAGATAATGGATTCCTTAACCATACCGGTGAAAACGCACAAGGCTGGGGATATGCCGTTTTTGGTAAGGTAACTGAAGGCATGGACATTGTTGATGCTATTGCGGATGTTGCAACTGGTTCTTCTGGTGGACACCAGGACGTACCTCTTGAGGTTATTACTATTGAATCGGTAACTGTTGCTGAATGAAGCCACGCTTTATATCAGATTTACATCTAAGCGAAAAACACCCTGAACTTACTCAAGCCTTTTTTACATTCTTAAACGAATCAAAAGAGGCTTGTACTCATCTATTTATCCTAGGCGATCTTTTTGAAACCTGGATTGGAGACGATGATAATCTCCCTCTTCATAGAGAAATAAAACAAGCCCTTCTCTCTTTTACAACCAATGGCCCTGAAACATTCTTTATGCATGGTAATAGAGATTTTTTAGTTGGTGAATCATTTGCAAAAGAAACAGGCATAACCATTCTTCCTGATCCTTATACTCTTGATATTAATGGTCAAAATGTAATTCTTAGTCATGGTGATTTCTTGTGCACGGATGACCAAGACTATATTGATTTTAGAAACCAAGTTAGAGAAGAAGATTGGCAAACTGATTTCTTAAATAAAACTCTTGATGAGCGAAAACAAATAGCAGCAACTTTAAGAGAAGATAGCAAAGAAGCAACCTCTAAAAAATCAGATGTTATAACCGATGTTAACAATCAGTCAGTTGAAGATTTTATTAACAAGCACCAACCTCACCTTTTCATTCATGGCCACACACATAGACCGAATATTCATAATGTTGGTGCCTCTAAAAGAATTGTTCTTGGAGATTGGGGAGATTACGGATGGCTTCTCACTATTAATGAGCAAGAATTTGATTTAGAAAAATTTTCTATCGCCTAGTTATAGGTCTTAACAATAAACCAAGAATTAAAAAAATAAAACCAAGCAATAGTCTTGGATCTCCCAAGTAAAGTTGAGTTTCTACAGGAAAAGCTATGGTTTTTTCTAATGCAGCAATCTTATATTTATGTTTGCTGTTCATATCTGGATGGGTAACTATCTCTAAAAAAGCTCGTCTGCTTTTATATCTAAATAATGCAGCTGTCTCCCAAACTTCTGCATTTTCTATACCTACCAAATCCATAGAACCATTGACTGCAGAACCCATAAAAACTGGATGTGATGCTCTTTTTAGAATCTCGCCATACATATGCTTCATATATTCATTCATAAGATTATCTGCTGATTCATCTGATACTGTCCCATCTGGGAAAGTAGGATTTTCAGACATATCAATCACATTAACCATAATAAATTGCTTGCCTGAATCTTCTTTCATAAAGTTTTGAAGTAACTCTTTTATTCGAGGTTCTAAAACACGACCATCTTTTAAGGCATTACTTTCAAATTTATTTCCATAATACTGAATTTCATCATCAGTGAGTTTGCCGCCGAAGTCTGTGTACCAAATAAAAAAGGATGAGTAAATAACTAGTAAAGAAATCCAAGCTTTCATAATTAGCTTTCTCTCTTGTTAGCTATTGAGATTAAAAATATGGCTACCGCTATTACAAATGGAAGTGGGGCCAGATCAACTCCTGGAGTGATATTTGTTGTGTATTCACCGATAGAAGTTATGTCTTCTCTAATCAATGGATATAGAAATAATCTTTGACCCCAATCTAAAACCCAAAATACACTCATAAGAGGTATTAAAGATTTGTATCTAAAAATTACTATCCAGCAAACAAGACAAAATATAAGTTGAGCGTTACCCCATAATGAAAAAAATCTATAAATAACCGGCATAGGGTCTGGATCACCAGTTAAAACAACAAAGTTTGCAATACCATGGAAACCATATGACTCAAAAAACATATGTATTATTGAGCGCCAAGTCATAAGCACTGTAAATAAAATAAACCCCCATATAGCAATCTTTGGGCTATTGAGCTCATTGTTAGCTACCCTAGGTAGTACTTTAGAAAAATCAAACATATAACTATCTTACACAAAATCATCTCAATACAGTGACTAGAATTCTGCACACGTATTGATAAATAAAAAAGATATTGTCGCCATTTAATTTATACTGTATATTTATACAGTATTTAAAATATCCTTATGAAAGTTAACTATATCGGAAAAATTTCTGAAGAAAATCTGCCGGCAATATTTGTCCCCTATTTTCTTGAGTCTGTGCATGCAGGGTTCCCCAGCCCTGCAAGCGACTATATTGAAAGTCCGATAGATTTAAATAAGCATCTCATAAAAAATGGAGCAGCTACCTTTTTAGTTAGAGCTCAAGGCCAATCTATGCTTGGCTCTGGGATAACCGATCAAGCAGTTTTGGTTGTTGATAGAAGCATCAAACCAACCCATAACAGTATTGTTGTTGCATCCATTGATGGTGAGTTTGTTTGCAAGCGCTTAAAACTAAAACCAAAAATGTGCTTGATGCCAGATAATCCTGACTACCCTCCTATCTTTATTAACCATGGACAAGAACTAGAAATAGTAGGAACCGTAACCGCAGCGATTAATAAATTCTAATGGCGCTCGCTCTTGTAGATTGCGAAAGCTTTTATGCTTCATGTGAAAGAATCTTTCGTCCTGATCTAAAAAATATTCCCATAGTTGTCCTTTCTAATAATGATGGTTGTGTTATTGCCAGAAGCACCGAAGCAAAAAGAATGGGTATTGGTATGGGCGTACCTTGGTTTAAGGTAAAAAAAGATTTTCTCTCTCAAGGTGGAGAGGTTTTTTCATCAAATTTTACTTTTTATGGTGATATGTCTGCCAGGGTTATGAATATCTTAGAAGGCTTTGTTCCAGAGGTTGAGGTTTACAGTATTGATGAGGCCTTTTTAGGGTTAGATTCTTTAGAAGAACATTACAATTTATATGACTTTGGTTGTCATATGAGAAGCCTGATAAGACGATGGACTGGGGTGCCAGTTCGAATTGGTATAGCTCCAACAAAAACTTTAACCAAAATAGCTTTAAATGAAGTTAAACGATTAAATGTACCAACCAAAGTGCATCAAATATCTACAAGACAAGAAATTAGAGAGGCTCTTATAAACACTCCAGTAAATGAAGTCTGGGGAGTTGGAAGAAGACTTACAGAACATCTTAATAAAGCTAAAATAACAAACGCACTACAACTAGCAGAAATAGATCCTCAACATATTAGACGTAAATTTAATGTTGTTCTAGAACGAACTGTTAGAGAGCTTAGAGGTCAAAGGTGTCTTAATATTGAAGATAATATTTCGGCTAAAAAACAAATTGTTGTTAGTAGAAGTTTTGGCGCTAGGGTCACTGACCTAAAAACTCTAAGACCTATTGTGAGCAACTTTGCTGTAAGAGCTACTGAAAAACTAAGACATGAAAAACAAAAATGTTCTCAAGTTTCTGTCTTTGTAAGAACCAGTCCATTTAGTGATCACAAGCCTCAACACAGAGGCTATAAAACTATAGAACTTTTTACTCCAACTAACGACACTAGAGATATTTTGATGGCAGCCAAACAAGCTCTCTTGCCTATATTCAGATCCGGATACGACTATGCAAAAGCAGGAATTCTTTTAAGCAGATTTACTAATGAAACTACCAAGCAATATTCTTTATTTAAAGATCCTAATGAGCCCAAGGAAAACTCAAAATTTATGGAATACATCGACCAACTCAATAACTATGAAACTCAGATTTACTTTGCTTCACAGAACACAAGAAGCTGGTCTCCTATGAAACAAAATATGACTTCACCCAAATACACAACTAGTTGGTATGAATTACCAATAGCAAAATAATATAAGGAGAAAATATGACGGAAGAAATTAATAAAAGTGATATCAATAAAATGAATAAAATAATTTTTAAAAAAATAAATGAGCAATTTGATAAAGATTTAACACCAAGTGAATTTATCGCAACCTCAAGACTAGCTTTAGCATTTCAAAAAACTATCCAAGTAAATGAGGTTAGTGAAAGAGATGAAAAAGAAATATATGAAAACATAATGTCAGTATTAGATAGGGCCGCTATGAGAATAGTAGAAAATGAAAGTGATGATAATGATAATTTATAAATGCTCATCAAAGAGGTCTTTGTATTCAACTTCTAAAGTTTTATAAAGCTCATAAAGCTTCCTATAGTCTTTATCTTCTGAGTGTTTCTTACGATACCTTTCAAAGATACTATCAATGGTTGTTGCTAGAGCTGTCCATATTTGTTGTCTTTCTTCAAGATGTCCTTCTCCAAAGATAAATTCGATTCCTGCTTTAGTATTCTGGGACCTCTCCTCTACTTCAATAACTATCTCATCATACTTGTCTACTGCTAAGTCTAGTATTCGAGCAATATACTCTACAAATTCTAGACGAGTACCCTCTTTAAACTTAGATATGTCTGTTATTGAAGTCATGATAATTATTTATATTTCTGCCAAATTAATACTTGTTTCTTTTATATGAATTGTTAAGATATTTCAAGTATCTTGAGTAGGATTTAGTTCCTCTCCAACCTGCCCTCTCCGGCAAGGTGGAACAAATGATACGGCATTCAGCAAACATAGGAGGAATGAATGAAAAAAATTAAACTGTTAGTCGTTAAACCTAACGACAATAGAAAGACCATCTATAAAAATTTAATTAAATATCTTGAACAGCAGGGTATTAGGATTTTAAAAGGTGGTGAAAATGAAAAATAGAATTTTCCCACTTGAAAAATACTTGTACCCAAATGGTATTTGTTCAAAACATTTAAAAAAGGTAATTCCCTATATTCAAAAAAAACTTCCAAGGGTGCATTACACCTCATCCAAATCCGGGAGTACATGTTGTTTATATGTGTCCAGATTGTTGGGAAGAACGACAGGAAAAAAAAGAAAAAATCTGGATTCAGGTGGTGATATGAATTTTAAGAAAATACCGATTAATCAATCTAGTTATATCAGACTGTATGAAGATGATACATTTGAAGTCCATTGCTCTGCTCAAGGACCACTAGGAGCAAATGTTTATCATTTTAAAAGAGATCTTTTAGAGTGGAAACAAAGAAGAAGTTATAGTTTTGTATCAAAAAAATACAAGATTAATTATGAGTGATTAATAGATATTAATAAATCTTTTATGACAAACGCATATTATAATTTACACAATGACTAAGAAAATTAAAGTAGCTGAACTGTTTGCAGGAGTCGGTGGTTTCCGCATAGGTCTAGAGGGATGGCAAGGTAAGTCCGCTTCTTCGAAATATAAGAATGACTTAGATAGAAACTTTGATGTTGTTTGGAGCAATCAATGGGAGCCACAAACAAAATCACAACCAGCATCTGATATCTATGCTGCTAGATGGGGAGAAGAAAACCATAGCAACGAAGATATAGCAGAAGTTGATATCAAATCTATACCTAACTTTGACATGTTAGTTGGTGGCTTTCCTTGTCAAGATTACTCGGTAGCAACAACTTTGAAAAACTCAAAAGGATTAATTGGTAAAAAAGGAGTTCTCTGGTGGTCAATCTACAGAATACTTAATGAGGTTAAAAAGAAACCTGATTACTTATTGCTAGAAAATGTAGATAGGCTTTTGATATCACCTTCAAACCAAAGAGGAAGAGACTTCGCAATCATTCTTCAAAGCTTAAATAGTCTTGGGTATGCTGTTGAATGGAGAGTCATCAATGCTGCTGATTACGGTATGCCTCAAAGACGAAGAAGAGTTTTTTTCTTTGCATACAAAGCAACAACTAAAATTTATAAAGAACTTAGTAAAACAAATCCTGAGGATTGGATAACATCAAGTGGTGTAATGATAGATGCCTTCCCTGTTGATATAAATTCAGAGAAGACTAAGTCAAAAGAATTTCACTTAGAAGGAGATGTTGTAGATATTTCAGATAACTTTAATGCCGAGGGTCATAAAGAAATGTTTCTCAATTCTGGTGTAATGATTAATGGAAAGGTTGTAACCATTAAAGTTGAGCCTGAATATAAAGGTAAAAAAACTATATTAAAAAATATTGTTGCTGACAGAAAAAATATTGAAGAAGAATTCTTTATTAAAGATGATGAGCTAGAAAAGTGGAAATACCTTAAGGGTGCAAAAAGAGAATATAGAAAAGATAAAAGTGGATTTGAGTATTTCTATACAGAAGGTGGAATGATATTCCCTGAACCAATGGATAAGCCATCACGAACAATCATAACTGGTGAAGGCGGACGCTCCCCTTCAAGGTTTAAACATGTCGTAGATACAAAAAATGGTTTAAGAAGATTGATACCAATGGAGCTTGAAAGATTAAACATGTTTCCAGATAACTTCACTGAACATGAAGAAGTTCCACCTAACAAGAGAGCTTTTCTAATGGGTAATGCATTAGTCATTGGAGTTGTTGAAAAGCTTGGAGAAAGTTTGGCAAAAAGAACCAAAGGTAAATGATTTCATTTTTAATTCCAGAAAAAGATCTGCCATATGATCCTAAAGACAGAAAATCCGTAGCTGAATATACAAAGCTTTTAGAAAATAAAACACTAAGAGATTACGCATATGTTCCTGGCGGCTTAGATAATGTGAAAAATAAAGGTTTGTATGGACAAAAGATAGAGAATCTATTTTTCTTTATAAAAACAAATAATCATGCGGGAGCTGATTTCCCTGATATTCCTCTAGAACTCAAAACTGCTGGTTTGCTATCTACATCCTCAAGAGATAGGCATAAAAATATTTCAGGCAAATGGAAATCAAAAGAAGCACTTCCCATGTCAGCTATATCTTTTGAAGATATCGTTAACGAAGATTTCTTTTCAAGTAGGTTTCTAGAAAAAAATAAAAATATCTTACTAATTTTTTACAAATTTGAAGCAAATAAAGTTGTATATGACTTGGAGATTAAGGTTACAGGAGTTTGGTCATTCTCAGAAATACCAGACTATGATAAAAAAATAATTATGGATGACTGGGAAAAAATTAAATCCTTAGTTATAAATGGTGAAGCACACAATATATCTAGAAAGGATACAGATTACCTTGAGGCAATGCCTAGTGCTACATCTGATTCAATGACAAGCCAACCCTTTGGACCCAAAGCAAGAACTAGAAAGTTTTCATTCAAAGCAGGTTATATGCATTCAGTTATTGCCAAGCTTGGCTCTGAGAAAACAAATACCATAAGTCTCTTTAAAAAATCTGATAAAAATATAAACCTTTCAGATAAAATTAACGATAAGTTTGCACCTTATATTGGAATGGATGCCAGCTTAATAGCATCTTCAATAGATGTCTCTATTGAAGATTGCAAACAAGCCTTTTCAATACTTTCAAAAAGGTTAGTAAAAGCAATATTCAATGTTCCAGAAAAAGGAAACATTGAGGAGTATGTAGAAGAATTTTCTAAAGCAGAAGTAACTATAAAAACAATCAGAATAAATAAAGACAATCTTCCAAAAGAGCATGTATCCTTTCCTGCCTTTAAATACGAAGAAATAGTAAATCAATCGTGGGATACATCAGACTTCAAAAGACATATTGATAAGAAATTTCTTTTTATTTTTTTTAAAGAATCAGGTTCAAGCTTTTTTTTAGATAGGGCTGTTTATTGGAATATGTCATCTAATCATATGAATGAGGCTAAGAAAGTTTGGGATAAAACTAGAGAATTAATACAGCTAGGAACTATCGTAAAAAATGTAAAACACAAGAGACGCTATACTTATTTCCCAGGATCAAAAGACAATTTAGTAGCCCATGTTAGACCTCACGCTAAAGATGCAAAGGATACTTATAAACTACCAGTCAACGATATCTCTACGAAATCAAGCGAATACACCAAGCATTGCTTTTGGTTCAATAGAGAATATGTCAAGGATTATATCTATAACTTAAAAAAATAAGCGTAAGTCTTTTATTTTGACAAACTTTAAATAAAGCTTTGTCTGTAGCTAATCATTTTCTTCAATCAAAATACTCTTGGGATTCATAATTCTGGTATAACTTTCTTTGCCATAAATAATGGTGGACAAGAGTATTACTGTTGGGAAGATAATAAAAACTGGCACCCAAACCGTATTTTTAGCATCAAGCCCACCCTCTTTAAAAAACTCCCAACCTGATAACAAAGAGAAATCAGTTAAAGCAAAAAGAGATATTACAAAGATAAAAATTAACATATAAAAAATGTTAATCATCTTAAAATAAGATAATAGTTTTATATTTTCTTTAAAAATATCCTCACCTATAGCTATCAAAAAACCATGAACCCATGGATATATTACTGCCAAAGTACACATTAAAATATTTACCAAGATGCTTTCAAAAATATTCATTTTTAATATCTAATAATTATTTTGTGTTCCATAGGCTATTCTTTAATACCTCCGATAAACTGTCTTCCTAGACTAGGTCCATTTGAGGATGAATAGGTCACCTCTCTTATTATTGATTTACCTTTTTTCTTAAAGACTTCTTCAATGATACAGAACTTAATACCGTTCTCTAGTAGCTTTTTCTTATATTTATTAATGGCACCAAGAGTGAACCCACATGAAAAAAAAATTTACTGTAGCGGGATTATATTTGAACTTAAAGTTCTCATGAAAATACTCTGCATTTTCGTCAACAATATCAAAAGTTGATCCAAATTGCATAACAACCATTTCTTCACCTAGCATGTTGCATTGATTTTTAATGTCCTGCTTCATAGACTCACCTCTTCCTGAAGTGGGATAATTTTTAATATTACGTTGCTGTCTAAGACCTGGTGCACCACCTCTAACAAAACTTGCTTTAATATTCTTCTTTCTGCTATCAATTGCAGCAATAGCTTTTTTTATATCATCTGCATCTTTTTGAGACATAAATAATAATGTACTACAAAAGTGCTACACAAATTTAATTAAGACAGCTTTAATCAAAAATATAATCCTTATTATTTGGATTTTGATTTCTTACCATTTCACATATCTCAGCATTAGAATCTAATAATTCTAGAAATTTTTCATCTGAATTAATTTTATTTATTTCACCCATTATTAATGATATTTCATCACTAATATCTTCTTCAGATGCTTCATTGGTTAGTTTGAAATGAATCTCTGAAGCTCTGGTGGCAAAATAATAAGCATGGTCTTTATATTCATTTGATAATCTAGACATCTCATTCATATCATCTAAGCCTGTAATGGCTTCTCCATACATAAGTCCAGCCTCCATATTGGAATACATAACAGAGAAATTTGCTGCACATTGTTTCAATATTCTTATATAAATAGGAGCTATAGATCTTGAGTCCTCAGAGGATGGTAATAAGTCCTCCCCCATTATCCAAAACCTTATACTGTGCTTCTCCATTAAACTTTCATCAGATACTTCCTCTGGAAGGTAAGATGAAAAAATATCTTTAAACTCTTCTAAGCTAAGATTCACTTCAGGATCAGCTTTCAGTAGCTCTTTGTGTTTTTCTTCAAACCACTCATCTGTTCCAGGCTCAGGAGGAGTACAAGATGTAATAAGAAAGACTAAAATTAATAGAAGGTATTTCATTACTTCATCCTAAACAATGTATTTTATTTTGACAAACTTTAAATAAAGCTTGTCTCTTGTATCTCTGGTTCTTGTAAATCAAATTGACTCATACACATTTTCTCTGACTGCTTCATCGCATTGGACAATCCTTTTATAGTGAAGCTCATATCCTTCATGGGAGAGGCATGATTAAACTTGATATCAAATGTTTCTGCATATCTAAGAGAAGGGAAGTAATGAAGCTTTAAGACATAGTCGATATCAGAACCTTCGCCAATAATATTACCAACCTCTAAAACAATATCTTTTGGTTTGCCTTTATTAACTGTCATGGTTGCTTTGATACGGTCATCTACTGAATAGTTAGTTTTTCCAACTGGTGTCGTTACTGTTGGCTCAGAGGTAACACAAAAAGGTCTAGCCATTTCTAAATATAGATTTGATTCAGTGTCGTCTCCAGTTTTGTGCATGATGAGATTTTCATTTGAATAAGAATCTATGCCCCAACCATCTATGGTTCTTATATCCCATTCTGCTGTGAGAAATGAAGATGAGACTGATAGGAGGAGAATAAACTTACGATGCGGATACACAAAAGTCCCGGAGAACGGACCATAATGCAACATCTTTTTG
>CALSQM010000005.1 GCA_943788515.1 uncultured SAR86 cluster bacterium | reverse complement strand
ATTTATCAACTAAGGTTGGAAGAATTAGCCTTGCAATAAAAGCAGCAAGTACTATGACCAGTAGTAATGTTTTTATTATTTTTGAACTCATGTTGTTAAATAATATATTATTTATCTATGCGCATAAGCAAAATTTTTGAAAAAAAAGGTGGCAAGCCTCTTAAAAGGATTGAGGTAAAGGTCAGTTCAAAAAATTCAAGAATGAAAGCAAGGGCCTCCAGAACATCTGGGGTAAATGCTGCAATTCATCCATTTCGTGGATTAACTTTTAATACCAAGCATGGGTTAAGGCTTTCTAAAACTTTTAAAGGTTTGACACTTGGATTTCAAAGAAAGAACTTTATAGTTCGAGGCTGGTGGAGAATAGGCAATAATTTTAACTTGAACCTATCCAAGTCAGGATTTTCATTTTCAGTTAAAAGTAATTTTGGTACTTATAATTTTATAAATCCCAATAGGTCATCGTTTAAGTTTGCAGGCGTTCAGATTAGAGGAAAAAAAGCTAAAAATTTAGCTCTTATTTTTGCTATTCCAAATATCATTATTGGCATCTTGAATTTAGCCTTATGGATTTCAAGGCCTTTGAGAATAATTGTTTTTGTTTGGTTTCCAAAGATTCTCCTATATGTTCTAGGAGTTTTATTATCCATAAGCTGGGCTGTTACTAAAATATTAGCTATTCTTTTGATGTTGGTGGCGAGACTGGCTGCAAATATTTTTATTATTATTCCTTATCGCATTACAAAAAATCTTTTATCAATTTTTCTTATAGATATGCCAATTCAGCTTATTAATAATCTAGCTAACCAAGAAATTCTGCTTGAGAATGAACCTGACTATAGAAAAATTAAATCAATTGAAATTGAAAATAATAATAATGAAGCTTTAGATTTGCTCAGAGAGAGGTTGAAATTTTATGATGAAAAAATTACTGAACCCACAAATAAAGAGATAGTTTACTATTGGTTGTTGCTAATTTTTGGTTTCTTTATAGTTCTGGTTGGGGGTTTATTCTTGGCGCTTGGAATAATTGATGGTATTGAAAAAGGAAGCTGGTTACCGTCTATTTTTGGGATCTACTTGATGTTAATTGGTGGTGAGATGAAGGAGCCGATTATAAGGTTAAGAAGAAAGAAAGAGGATCTTAAACTAAAAGAAGAGTTTAATATTTTTTATGACTGATGTGGCTAATTTTTAACAGTTATTTAGCATTGGAACATGTTGACCGTTTGAAAAAATTTTAACGGTCAATAATATTTATCAATAACTGCTCTTATAAAACCTTATCTATTTTTTTGTTGGCTACAGTAAGTTAAGGGTCATCTTTATTAAGAAGGCTACTGAGAAAATCCAAACAAGAGACCGAATGGGTTGTTTATCAGGCCCATTTGAGCTTTCGGTTTTGTTGGCTAGGCCTATGCCAATAATATAAATTAAAACAAATATAAGCCTTGCTGCTAACCAATAAATGGCCAAGAAAGTATTAGCCTCGACCTCAAAAACTATAGATAAAATGGCTATAGCTAAAAATACTGGCAAAGATTCTGATAGATTTTTTAAAGCTTTTGAGGCTCTGTTTGCATAGCCGGATTCTTTTTTAAAAAAGTTTGGTGTGAGAAGCTGAATTAAATATAGCAGTGTTGTAAGTGCGATTATATTAATCATTGGTTTTCCTTAATTTATTAAATATTGTAGTGCATCTATGAACCTACTTCCAAAATATTTTGGTTCATGCCCATGACCCTCATTAGCCTTAAATGCGTATTTGATTTGATTTGAATCAAAAATTTGATTAATTCTTGCCTGCGGCTCAGGAGTAGAAATAGTCTAAGCCCTCTGTTCCATGATCAAAATAAACCTTCATATCTTTTAGTCTTGAAGCATTAATGGCTGAGTATTTTATGATTGCTTCTATAGTAGCTTCGTCGGCTATCATAGGCTTTCTATTCAAAAGACTATTAAAAGGCAGTAATAAATATTCTGAGGGTTTGATCCCTATCCAGTGGGTTGATATGCAGCCAATAAACCCAAACAACTCTGGATATTCCATTGCTGTGTTTAGGGCTGAAAGTGCTCCCATGCTTGCCCCCATAATCCCTAGGTTGCTGCTATCCAAAGAAACATCAAGCTTTTGTTCAATAGCAGGGATCAATGTATTTACAATAAATAAGGGATGATTTATCTCATCTTTATCTACAAAGCTTTTATATAAAAATTTATGAGTACCGTCATCAAAATAATCAATGGACTCCTTGGGAAAATATTCAACATATCTTCTTGTGTCATCGACAAAATTGCCATTAGCTCTTTTTGCGTTATCAATTGCAATTATGACTATGTCCATGCTGTTCCCAGAGTTTTTGTACTCAAGAAACTTTCCCATCAATATCCCATGCTCTGTCATTCCATGAGTCTGATTCATCAAAAAGCTCTTCGCCATCATTCATAATTAGATATTTAGTTTTTTGGCTAATTGGTTGTTCAAAGGGTTTATATATTTGCACTCTTCTGTCATGGCCTTGGCCAGTTTTGAGGTATATTTCTTCAATACTTCCTGTTGATAAGCTCATGTTTGCATTCACTGATATGGAGAAAAATAAGAATATATAATAAATTTTATTCATCACTTTTAAGAAAGATTACAGGCCATCAATTGCTGATTCAAGCCAGGTCATTCTGGTGGAGTACCATGATTTCATATTATCAACTTCTTCTTGATATGTATCAAATACTACTGGATTGGGCCAAACAAAAACTCCCATTGTCTGCCATTTATCATCATTTTCTTCTTGAGCCCACTTAAGCTGTTCTGAGTAAGAATCTATTTTATTAATTATTAAGTCCTGATTATTATTGAAATAATCGAACCTTTCTTTAACTTTTGCAACAAAATATGGGTCTTGAAATAATCTTTCGTACCAAGGATTGTATTTAACCCACCAGCCTTCAGGATAACGGCTGTCTGCGTAATCTACATTCCCAAAAGACAAATCAAAGTCCCATAAAGGCCCCATTTTTATTTGTTCTCCAGGTATTACATTTAGAAAAATGCTAGAGAAAAACATTGAGTCAACATTTTTAGTGATCTCGCTAATTAAAAACCAGTCTACAAAGCTATCTATATCTATATATTGCCTATATCCATTAGATTCACTTGTAAAATTTGCTCCAAAAAGAGCTGACTCAAAATCTCCAATTAAATTAACTATGTAGCTGTATTCCTCTGAATTATATTCAAGGCTTGGCTCTTTTATATTTACTATAAATCTATCAGTAGCCGTGCTCTCGAAATATACATCATCAAAATCTAATCTTTCTAGTTGATCGAGCTCTAGTAAGTAACCTGTATCTCCAAGGGCAACCCTGTTATCGCTCTCTTCAACTTTTTGAGTAATGTTATAAGTTCCGTTATATTCTCCGTTAATAAATACCTCTGCAAATCGTGCTTGAGGCGTCCAGTCAAGATTGCTGATATACCCCATTTCAAAAGCAATTTTATTTCTTAGCATCGTTTTATCTGCATATTCAGCCAAGAATAACCACTTCTTGTCATTTGGCATTCCTAAAAACTCACCTTTATCATCAAGCTTCATTTGGAATGGTTTTTTTGGGAATTGCCATGTTGAGTTACCTCTGCCTCTTATCTTCATTGGTGATTCTTCAAAATCATTAAATCCACGACCTCCATCTATCCAGGTATCCCCAAAAATATAGTCATCCTTTGACTCAATTGGTAAAAAACTATCTGTTTGAAGATAGATTATTGGCAGTCCTGTAAATTTTGTAACATCAATAATATAACTTTTAGTATCTCCATCAGAATTCTCTACTGTTATAGCTACTTCTTCAGTAAAGTCATTAATCGTGATTCCGCTCTCTTGTTCGTTAGTATCTATTTGAACAGAGCTTCCAATATACTCATAGCTTGCTATTAAATTTTTTACAGATATATTTGAAGAAATACGACCAGTAAAAGTATTATCGCCGCCCAGTTGAAGAAAAATATCCCCTTCTAAAGAGCTATTATTTTCTGCTAAAAAAGCAATGCTTGATACCTCAGGTGCAGGCGCCGGAACCGCTATAACGCTTACGGCAATTGATGCTGTGGCGTCTTGTGTTCCTTGGGCCCCTGAGCAGGTAAGAGTAAATGAATAAGTTTTAATTTCATCAGGAATAATGGCCTCACTGCCACTGGTAGCTTTTTCACCACTCCAATCTCCGCTAGCAGTACAGGACGATGAATTTGCTGTAGTCCATGAAAGTAAAATAGATTCGTTTACATAAATAGATTCCGCTGATGATGAAAAGCTATTTATTGATGGGTTAGGAGGAATGATTGGCGGTGGTGCTGAAGAAGATCCTCCTGAGCCTCCGCCACACGAAACTATAAATATAAAAGAGATAAAATATTTTTTTTTAAAATTCATGCTTATCAAAGTTTTTTTTATAGATTAGCAACTATTAAATTAATAACAATACAAAAATTTAAATTAAAAATCTTTTAAATAATCTTGCCGAGCTTAGAATGGCAAAAGGATTAACCCAACAAGAGCTATCTGAAAGTGCAGAGGTTTCAAGAAAAAGCATTAATGCAATTGAAAATGGGGTCTATGTTCCATCAACTGTATTAGCGCTAAAAATTTCGAAAACACTTGGTTGCTCTGTAGAAGATATTTTTAAATTACCAAGCGCGTCATAGATAAAGATAATTTATTAGAATTTATACTCAACACCTGTTGAAATAAAAGTTGTATCTCTATTGTTGCTTTGCTTGGGTATCGCTTTGAGAGGCTATATATAATATATATTGAATTATTTCTTTTCGGGCTCTTCCATATTTACTGCTGCTAAGAGCAAAAGACCGGCAAATATTCCTAGGTTTTTAAAAAAGTTTTGGGTTTCGTGCTTAACGTCAACACCTTCATATACATTCCAAAAATCATGTAAATTTAAATTAATTAATATAGTCATCGCAGCAAATCCAAGAGCGCAAACAACAACCTGCTTGTTTAGTAAAAGTAAAATACTTCCTCCAACTTGGGCAATTCCAGCGATTGCTAAAAGAAAAGGAACCATAATCATGTTATGCGTTTCCATTAAGGTGATATGCATATCCCATGATGTGAATTTACCTATACCTGGTAATAGAAAATATACTGCTAAAAAAACTCGAGAAACATTTGTTAATATAGATTTCATTATTGATTCCTTGTTATTTTTTGACTTAATTCATTTAAACTATACTTCCCCACAATGACATCTGCCAGCATACTCGTTCATTATTTAATGAATATTATGGCTAGGCTTTGGTGCGATAGGAAATCCTAGTCAGTCTTATGTCTACTCGAGAACAAAATCATAATATCCAAGATAGACATGAATGCTGCCATCATAGTTGTTGAATTCATTTCTCATTGTTTCTCCATAGACCACTATGTCTTCAATACCATCTCCGTTTATATCTCTTGGAAATCCCTGTCCATGACCAGCGTCCAAAAGCAATTCATGGCCTGGCATTTCATATGATTGGTTATTTTCATATTCAACCATTTGTCCCTGGGTAGTATTTATATTTATTATAGGAGTCCCGCCCCTTAGCCTTGGCGTTTCATATCCATAGGATCTAGAAAATGCGTTTCTGGAAAAGTCTGTGTAGCCGTCATTGTTGAGATCTCTGCAGTCTAGGAAATTTGCAAAAACTTGATTGTCGTAGATGTTAAATGGGCTTTCTATTTCAACCATTTTATTGTCTTGGATTTGAAAAACTTTAACCTCTTGGCTTGTATTAAAATTATTTTGATTATATGTTTCTCCCTCTATTATTGCTCGCCCTTCTTTATGAAAGCTTGTTGCAAATAAACCAAGAAAGGTTGTATTGCCACTATCATCAAATTTATCTTCAAAGAAGCACATGGTTTCTGGGGTGTAATCAATAGAATACTCGCCATTAACTAGGTACACAGCTGCGGAACCTTCTGACCCCTGCCATGAAATTTGATTTATAAAAAATTCTATCGGTGTTAGTTTTTGATCTACCTTGCTCCAAACATTGTTTTCTCTAAACCATAAAGCCAGCCCTCTTTCGAGGTAGTTTGTTGATTGGTCTGTAGCAACAATATAGTTATCTTGATGTTTGAACTCTGTATTCCAGGAGGCTGTTCCTATATCAATAATATTAAAGCCGTCATCACTCATTATATTCTCAGGGGGGTACTCATCTTTAACATCCAGCCATCCTTCCGAGGAATATCTATATGCCTGAAGACCTATTCCTGTAAAACCAGCGAATAGCGCATCAACATTCCCATTATCATGTTCAACTATAGTTACAGCATGCCCCCAATCTGGGGTTCCTACTTTTATTACCTCATACTCTGTTTCGCCCTTAGACAAAATAATTGCTGGACTTGCTCTATGATATTCCCAAGGGTCTCCGTTTCTGCCATCTTCCCAATTCATAGCAAAAGCAAAATCATCTCTTCCATCTCCATTAAGGTCGCCTCTGTCATATTTTCTACTTGCGCCACCAAGGCTTGGAATGTCTTCACCAAAGATTTCTTGGTTGCCATCACGGTATGTGCCATCTCCATTAGATAAATGCACAACGATCAGGTCTGGTGTTGGATTTTGAATAACATCACCAAACTTATCTCTATAAAGATCGCACCATTGGTGCACCATAAAATCTTCCCAACCATCGTTATTAATGTCTACCGGTATTGCAAACTGAATAGAAGGCTGTGCTTCTGAATAATCTGTATTACAAACCTGGGGATAAAGTTTTGGGTCATTAATAACGATTGGCTCTTCATGAAATTGGGCTTTATATTCAGCTATCACCGTTACACTAGACTCAGTAGAGCCACCGCCCCCAGTACATTTAATTTTATATACATGGCTACCATCTACTGTAATGGTATAGATCTCTTCCCCACTAGTGCTTTTAACTCCTTGCCAACTTTCTGATGCCTCACATGCAGTCGAATTAGTTGATGACCAAGAAATAGCTGCCTGCTCATTAACAAATAAGCTCACTGGATTGGCAGAAATAGAAACTGTTGGCATTGGAATAGGGGCTGGATCAGCGGCGCTTCCACCGCCACCTCCACCACCACACGAAACGAGAAAAAATAGAACTGGGATAACTATGTTAATTTTAAACATTATAAGAGGGCCTTAATATATGTATTTTAAATATATACATATATGGAGCATTTACAACCTACAAGAAATTTACAACCTTATAAGTGGGTTGTACTTTACTCTTTCAGGAATTTCTTCCGCAC
>CALSQM010000004.1 GCA_943788515.1 uncultured SAR86 cluster bacterium | reverse complement strand
GTATGTAAGAAGAGGTGAGTTTCAACAAAGAGTATCTAATAATCTTTTAGTAGACAATATCAAGGCTTACAACATATTAAATTTAACAGCTAGTTACAACTTTGTTGGAGATACATGGGGATTAGACCTAATGCTATTAAATGCAACTGGAGTTGAGGGTGTTAATTCAAGCATGACAGACGTATTTGGTGTTGCTGCAACAGGATTAGAGTATATTGCTCCTCGTCAGTTTATGGTTCGCTTAAGCAAACAATTTTAACTACTAAGCAACTTCAAACATAAATTCAAATGAGACTATGCTATTGTCATGGCATAGTCTCTTTCATAAAATAAACACATGGAAAAAAATTTCATACAAGCTCAAGAATTACTTGAAGACTCTTTTAAGCTAGCATGGCAAGTTTATGAAAGTGGATTTCGACCTGACTATATAGTTGGAGTATGGAGAGGAGGCGCACCTATAGGAATCGCTGTTCAGGAGTTTTTAGATGTTTTGGGTGTTAAGTCAGACCATATTGCAATCAGAACCTCATCTTATGCAGGCATGGATGAGCGTAGCAAAACAGTTCAAGTTTATGGACTTAATTATGTTATCAAAAAGATAGAATCTGAAGACTCTCTTCTAATAGTTGATGATGTTTATGATACTGGTTTATCTATCAATCAAGTTGTCAATGATCTTAAAAAAGCGTGTAAAAAGAATACACCCGAGATTAGAATTGCGACCCCATACTTTAAGCCCAATAAAAATAAAACAGACCGAAAACCTAATTACTATATTCATGAAACCGATAACTGGTTAGTATTTCCTCATGAACTGGATGGACTAACTATTGAAGAATTGAAAGCTAATAAACCTGAGCTAGGTGATTTAGTATCAAAGATATCTCATATAATTGATGAGAAAAAGTCTACTTAGTTGTTCCCAAATATATCTCTTGTAAAAACCTTATTAGCGACATCCATCAGACCATCTTCAACTCTATTAGCAATAATTAAATCACAATTTTGTTTGAATTCATTTAAATCATTGAAAACTTTTATTCCCATAAAGGTTTTTTTATCAAAGTGTGGTTCGTAAATTAGAATTTCTTTTTTTGCTATTTTTAACTTCTTAATTATCTCAAGGACAGCAGACTCGCGCCAATTATCTGAACCTTGTTTCATTGCTAGTTTGTAGACTCCAATTTTTTTTGCAGGATGATCTGTTAAAAATTTAGCTAAATAACTCTTTCTTTTTTTATTAGATATTACCGTAGCTTTTATAAGTTCTTGAGGGATCATTTCATAATTTGAAGCCAATTGCTTTGTATCTTTTGGTAAACAATAGCCACCATATCCAAAAGATGGATTATTATAGTGATTACCAATTCTCGAATCCATAGAAATTCCATCGATGATATTCTTAACATTTAGGGATTTTGAAAGAGCAAATGTATCTAGTTCGTTAAAAAACGCTACTCGCATTGCAAGATAGGTGTTTGCAAAAAGTTTAATTGCTTCAGCTTCATTTGATTCCGTCACTACTGTAGGGATATCTTTATTTGAGCTGCAGCCTGAGAGGATTTTTAAAAATCTTTTTGCATGAGGGTGTCTTGACCCACAAATTATTCTGGATGGATTTAAGGTGTCATCTAAAGCAGAGCCCTCCCTTAAAAATTCTGGAAAAAAAGCTATATTTAGATTCTTATATTTTTTCTGTATCTCATTTGTAAATCCTATGGGTATAGTCGATCTGATAATAATAGTGCCTTTAAATTTTGTTTTACTAATATCACGGATAACAGATTTAATTGATGAAGTATCAAAGGAATTATCTTTTTCATTATAATTAGTAGGAGTACATATCAATATATATTTAGTATTTTTATAGGCCTCTTGAGCACTGGTTGTAGCAGAAATATCTATTGATTTTTTCTTTAGATATTTGCTTGCCAAGCTATCAACTATTGGTGATTTTCTATCATTTAAGAGATCAACTTTTTCTGAAGATATTTCTAATACAGAGACAGTATTTCTTTGAGCTAGAGCTATTGCATTTGATAATCCGACATAACCCATTCCTACAACTGTAATTTTCATATCCTATAAACCTACTTGTTAATAATGTTTTGCATTAATTTTTGGTTTTCATTTCCCCATTTACACCAAGAATCCAATACAGGTCTTAAAGACAGACCCATATCAGTAAGAGAATACTCCACTTTAGGGGGCACAACTTCATAAACTTTTCTGTTTATTACTTGATCTCTTTCTAACTCTCGCAATTGCTTGGTAAGCATTTGCTGAGTAATTGGCGTTAATACTTTTTTTAACTCACCGAATCTTGTTGGACCCTTTATTAAGTTATAGATTATTGCTATCTTCCATTTACCACCAATAAGCTTAAGTGAATTAGTAATAGGACAGTTAGTTTTCTGCATTACTTATGAGGGTTTACTAAAAACTTTTCACCAGTTGCTTGCTTAGCATAAAGCTTAACAATTTCTGGTTGAAGCATTTCTTCAAAAGAAATTTCTTGGACATACTTACTAGCAAAAGTAGTCTTTATTTCTGAGGCTACTCTTTCTCTCATTTGCTGAAATCTTTCCATGCCAATTTTTCCTATCATCGGAGTCAGGAGCCATCCACCAAGACCCCATGACATTCCAAATGCTCTCTTAAGAAGAGTTGGCTGTCTGTCTAAACCACCATAGATATAAACTTGCTTGTATGTATCAGATCCATACCTGCTATATTCCTTAGCTGTTGCATTAGCTGCCATTTCCATCGCAGATAGTATTTGGCCAGGTAATTCACCATTGTTACCACCTCCAGTAGCATCAAAACCTAAAGTTGCACCTGTTTCTATTAATGCCTTTACTAGATCTTTCATGAAATCTGGATCACTAGTATTACATACATGCTCCGCACCTAAGCTCTTTAAAAGTTCAACTTGTTCTGATTTTCTAACAATATTTACCAAAGGTACTGAGTCGTCTTTACATATTTTCACTAACATTTGACCTAAGTTTGAAGCTGCTGCTGTATGAACAAGGGCTGTATGATTTTCCATCTTCATAGTTTCAATAAAAGCTAATGCTGTTAAAGGGTTCACAAATGAAGACGCAGCTTCTGCTGCTGATGTGCCTTCTTCCATAACTAAACAACTCATAGATGGTACACATCTATATTGAGAATACATTGCTCCACCGGCAAGACCAACTGTTTTGCCAATAAGATCTTTAGCATTTGCTCCTGCATCAACAACGACTCCACTTCCCTCATTACCAACTTGCATTGATTCATCCAATCTTGGCTTCATTGCACCCATCATGGCAGGATGTATTTTAATAGTTGTAACAGTATTATCTCCTGATCCTGTTGAAGTGATAGTATCCATATCTGCAGCAAAGCTTAATAATAATGCCAAATCCGAAGGGTTAATTGGAGATGCGCCCACTTTAATTAAAACTTCGTCATCTGAAGGAACAGGTATCTCTGATACTGCTATAGAAAGCTCCACATTTCCTTCGCTAGTTACTATTGATCTTATCTCTTTTGAATGCTGTTCTGACATAATTTTCCCCTTATAAAAATGTGATTTATGTAATTGATGGCATAATATAATCTTTGGAATGATAATAGCAAGTAGGCAATTTAATCATACTAGTATATATAATCATACTATCAATTGAAAAAGATGCTAAATAATTAAGGAATGATATAAAACACAAAGGTGTTACAATTTTTTTGATAATTAATAATCTCAAAGGATTGTATGGATAACAAAAAGTTGCCAAGTAAAAACTACAGAGCTTTTGCCTTAGTTTTATTGACTGTTGTTTATGGATTTAATTTTATTGATCGCCAAATTGTTGGAATTTTGGCACCTTTTATTCAAGAAGATCTCGGACTTTCAAATACTCAACTAGGTTTACTAATTGGCTTTGCATTTGCTTTGTTTTATACAGTAATTGCCATACCTATCGCATGGCTAGCAGACAGGTATAACAGAGTAAATATACTATCTATAGCTTTGGCAACTTGGAGTGGCTTTACAGCATTAACAGGAATGGCTACAAACTTTTGGCAAATTGGCTTGGCAAGAATGGGAGTAGGTATTGGTGAGGCTGGTGGCAGCCCTCCGTCTCATTCAATAATTTCAGATATGTATTCTAAGGAAGAGAGGGCAGGTGCTCTTGGTGTTTATGCTATGGGTATTCCCTTTGGGATAATGGCTGCATATTTTGCAACAGCATCTCTTATGGGTTCTGGCGGTGATGTTGATTGGAGAAGAATTTTTATCTTTTTAGGCTTAACTGGGATAGCTTTAGCTGGTATTGTTCGCCTTACTTTAAAAGAGCCTTCAAGGGGAGCAATGGAGTTAGATGATGATGTGCAAATCGCTAAACTGCCTTTTATAGAATCCCTTAGGTCTTTATTAAAAATACCAGCATGGTGGGCTATGTGCTTTGGTATTGCATTTGGATCTTTTGTTTCTTATGCATCATCCGCATTTCAAACAAAATTTTTAATCGCCTTAGACCCCTCTTTTGATTTTAAAACAATGGTTATCCTTTTGGGTATTATGAATGGAACTACCTATGCTGGTGGAGCATTTTTTGGAGCAAGGCTGGCTGATAAATGGGGTGCAAAAAATTTAAGAGCCTACGGCTGGCTCCCTGCAATTGCAATGTCCGTCACCTTTCCTCTTGGTATCTGGAGTTACTGGGTACAATCAGTTGAAGCAAACCTAATACTATCAACTATATATTTGTTATTTATAGGTATTTATTTAGGTCCAAGTTTTGCTATTGCGCAAACTCTTGCTCCTATAAACATGAGAGCCATGTCCACAGCTTTATTCTTTTTTATCTTAAATATGGTTGCGTTAGGTGGGGGGCCAACTTTTGCAGGATGGCTAATTGACGTCTATAAAGAAACTTATCTTTTGTATCTGTTTGACCATGCAGGAATATATTCAGATCTTGCTCCCATGAGAATGGCTATGACTGTTACTCATTTAGTATTTATTCCAGCTTTGATAAGCTTTCTTATTGTTTCAAGGATTCTTCCTCGTGATTGGAAGCTCGCGGAGAAGCGAAATCAAGAACTTGCTTCAAATGAATGATTTATAAAGTCCTTACATTAAATGAATGGCAATCAGCAAAAGAATCAGGAACAATAGTTACTGAAATTGATCAAAATGATGGTTTTGTTCATTTGTCCACATCAAGCCAACTTAGCGCAACTCTGTCTTTGTACTTTAAGGCACCAAGTGAGGCCATACTCCTTCAGATAAATTTTAATAAAGTAGAAAAAATGCTTAAGCTTGAAGCAACTAGTCCAAATAGCTCAAGAAAGGGGTCCTTTTATCATCTTTACGGTGAGTTATTAATAGAGCATGTTTCTAAATATTGGCTTTTAGACAGAGGTGCTTTTATTGTTCCAGATGAGATATTAATTCAAGCTGAAGCGGGTGATAGTAAAAAGTTTTGATGATGGATTACTCAGATACATTTTTAAAAAATATTCTTGAAGATACAAAATCTATAGCCATTGTCGGAGCTAGCTCAAAGCCTCATCGAGATAGTTATAAGGTGATGGAAGCTTTAATAAGGCATGGATATAGTGTTTATCCAGTCAACCCAAATGAAGTTGCTAATAGAATTCTTGGTATCGAGTGTTATTCAGACTTAAATGCTATTAAGGAAGAAATTGATATGGTTGATATTTTTAGATCTAGAGAAGCCGTTCTAGAAGTCACTAATGAATCTATCAATATTGGTGCAAAAGTAATATGGATGCAGCTTGATATTGTTCATTTGGAAGCAGCAGAATTAGCTAAAAAAAATGGTATTAAAGTTGTTATGAATAGATGTCCAAAAATAGAATTACAGAAGCCTTATTGGACTAGTAAATAAAAATATCTTTTAATAGAAGTGATATGAGTAATAATTCAGAAATTTTAATTCAAGATAAAAGCTCTAATGGAGTTTTACGCTTGGTTATGAATGATTTATCTTCAAGAAATTCTTTATCTGAAAATATGATGAGCTCTTTACTAGATTCACTTGATAATGCTTCTAAAGATAAAGATATTAAAGTTGTAATAATAGCGTCTAATGGTGATGTATTTTGCTCTGGTCATAATCTAAAAGAAATAAATACTGCAAGAAATAACGATGATGAAGGAAATGCCTACTATCAAAAATTATTTAATAAATGTTCAATTCTTATGCAGGCCATTGTTAATTGTCCCAAACCTGTAATTGCTGAAATTGACGGGGTTGCAACTGCAGCTGGTTGTCAGCTAGTAGCATCCTGTGATTTAGCTATTGCATCTAACGAATCAATATTTGCTACCCCTGGAGTTAATATTGGTCTTTTCTGTTCAACTCCAATGGTTGCTCTTTCAAGGAATGTATCTAATAAGAATGCAATGAAAATGCTTTTAACTGGTGAGATGATTTCGGCAACAGAAGCAACCAACATAGGGCTTATTAATATTAATGTTAAAAAAGACTTTGTTAAGAAAGAAGTTTTAGATCTCGCATCTAATATTGCAAGCAAATCAATGATTACAATTTCAACAGGAAAAAAAGCTTTCTATGCTCAATCTGAAATGACTCTTTCGGATGCTTATTTATATACCTCAGATGTTATGAAAAATAATGCATTAAGATCTGATGCAAAAGAGGGAATATCTGCTTTCCTTGAAAAAAGAAATCCGAATTGGAATGAATCAGAAGATTTAGATTCATGAACAACTCTCAATCCAGTGACTTATATGGAAGAGTTATGCTTAGCATTGAAGGAGCATCTCTCTTATCTCATGAAAAAGATTTAATTAGTAACCCTCATGTAGGGGGCATTATTTTTTTTGCTAGAAATTTTATATCTAGAAAACAAATTAATAGCTTATGTGATGAAGTTCTTTCAATCAAAAGAAATATTGTTATAGCGGTTGATCAAGAGGGTGGAAGGGTACAAAGATTTAATAAAGAATTCACCAAATTACCATCTATGCAGCAACTTGGTGACTATGCGATAAAGAATAATGATTATGGAATTTGTCATGATGTGGGTTGGTTGATGTCTTCAGAATTGCTTGCTTCAGGTATTGATATAAGCTTTGCACCAGTTTTAGATGTAGATAGAGATACAAGCAGCATAATAGGTGATAGGGCACTTTCAGATGATCCTAGTCTAGTAACAACATTAGCTAAACATTTTATTGATGGCATGAATGCAGCTGGAATGCAGGCAACAGGAAAACATTTTCCAGGCCATGGTGGGATTTTTGAAGATAGCCACATTACAGAGCCAACAGATAGTAGAAATTATATAGAGCTATCCAATAAAGATATCAAACCTTTTGTAGGATTAAAAGATCATTTAGCTGCTGTTATGAGCGCACATATTGTATTCCCAGAAGTTGATGATGTATCTGTTGGCTTTTCATCAAAATGGCTAAAAGATATCCTAAGACAAGAAATTAAATTTAATGGCATTGTATTTAGTGATGACCTTTCCATGAAAGGCTCTGGAAATGAAAAATTTTCTATGAAATCAATAAAATCCATCGAGGCTGGATGTGACATGGTATTGGTATGTAATGACTTTCAAGGTGCCTCTGAAGTAGTTCGTTGTTTTGAAAAAGAAAACATGAGCCTTAGTAAAAAAATTGGCATTATGAAGAAATCAAAATCACCAACTTGGAATGATTTAGTCAGTAATGAAAAGAGGTTGAAAACTCTCGAAGTTTTAAAAAAGATAGGAGATTAGCAATATGAGAAGAGTGATCACAGGCCATGATGAAAATGGTAAATCTATAGTTGTTTTGGATGGCCCTCCTGCACGATCTATAGGAGAGGATGTTGGCGGCTTATTTGAATTATGGAATACAGATGGTAACCCAATCAATACTAAAGATAATTTAGACAGAGCTGATGGTGAAATTGTATTATCTCCTCCTGAAAACGGTTCCAAGTTTAGGTACTTTCAGATAAATCCTACTCCACAAGGAGTGCCGATGGATATTATGCAGAATATGGCAGCTGAAGCTTTTGAAAAAATTGGTGCCGCTCATCATAGGGTAGATACAACTAAACATCCCGCCATGCACAAAACAGATACGATTGACTACATAATTCTACTTAAGGGTGATGTAACATTAATTCTTGATCAGGAAGAGGTTGATATAAAACCATTTGATGTTGTTGTTCAACGAGGAACAAATCATGCATGGGTTAACAACGGAAATGATCCAGCGCTATTAATAGCAGTGCTAATAGATAGTGAATTAGATTAAGTTAAAAAGGTACCGATCCATTTGATATATCTTGATAGGTTTCATTATCTAACTCAGCATATGAATTCGTGCCTGGCTTCTTAATAAAAACTCGATCATTATTAACCTTATCAAGGTGATATGCCTCATCTCTTAGCTCATTCTTCTTAAGCTTGAATGTTCCTGTTGTTTCAAGTTCTTTAATAATTCTGACAAATACCGGTCTTGCATAACTTGGCAGGGCATCATTCACATATTCTGCAAAAACTATCCCAATTAAAATTCATTTAAATCACAGTTAAAAAGCAACCATTCCGGCTCTACCTTCGGTATTAGGAATCTGCACTCCATAAACATTAGCCATATTTACCTGACTATATTGATTTATTATTTCTGCAACCTCATTAGTAGATACGTTTTCAGACTTCCATCTAAAAGTATCTCCAATCCTATCAACAAATTGATAATGTTTTTTGACCAACAGAAAAGCCAACATCCATAGTTTTTATTAAATCACCACTATTAAACCAAGCATCACCTTCTTCTAATACATTTCTTAAAATTTTCTTTTCAGACTCTTTTTTGTCTGTGTAGCCATTGTATGGGGAGTCTGGTGATATCTTTACAGCAAGTAACCCTGGCATTTCATTTTCTGCCTCAATACAAAAACCATTATCATTTTTAATTAATTCATCATTTGCAACATCATATTTGAGCAAAACTACTGTCGCGTTCGTCATTCCAATAGTTTTTGTCTTTATTTAAGCCATTCATGAACATGCAAGCGCCTTCACTAGCTCCATATATCTCACATATTCTTTCAACTCCAAATCTACCCCTAAAGCAATCCCATAAATCTGGCCTTAATCCATTACCAACCATTGCTCTTAATGGATTATTTTTCTCTTCTTCACATGGTTCTTGAAAGCTTAAATATCTGCAAAGTTCACCAACATATATAAAGGTCGTAGTTTGGTATTTTTGTACTTCTTTCCAAAACATTGATGCAGAGAATTTACGCCTTACAAAGACTGATGCACCAGAGTGAATTACAGCAGCAAGACCAAGCATTAAACCTGTTGAGTGATAAAGAGGAAGGCAATTGTATAGGCGATCTTCTTGGGTCATTCTGTAACCAGTATTACTAATATTAAATGATGCAGCAACAATCTTTGCATTAGGAAAAATTGCGGCCTTTGGAACGCCGGTTGTACCAGATGTAAAAATATAAAAAGCTGTATCCTTTGCAGTTACATTATTTGTCTCAACTAGATTTCCATTTTTAGAGTAATCCAAACTACTTCTCAGGTTTGTTGCCCATTCAGGTGTTTGAATTGCTTTAGAGTCTTCAACCCAATAAATATCATTCTTATCTTTGATGTTAATATCATTTAAGACGTCAGATAATTCGTGAGTGAGCTCTTCACCAACAATACATTTTTTTGAATCTGAGCTGTTTATGCAATGAATTAAGGGTGCACCAGTAAGACTGTTATTTATTAAAACCCCTATGGCGCCAATTTTATTTAAAGCTAACAAAGAAATAACATAATCAGTTCTATTTTGCATAAATAAAACAACCCTGTCTTGGTGCTCAACACCTTCACTAGAAAGAAAGTTTGCCAAGACATTAGCTGATTTATTAGCTTCATCATACGACAATTCATCTTCTTCAAATGTAAGAAAATTTTTGTCTGCATATTTTGCAACACTCTTTTCAAAACTATGGGCTAAAGATGCAGCCTCATCAGGAAGAGGAAATTTATACTTTAGAACTGGAATAATTTGTTTAAATTCACCAAGGACTCTAAAAAACTCTTTCACTTTACTTAACATTTGATTTCCCCCTAATAGAAATTAAATTAATGTTACTCTATTTATATCATCATGCATATTGTGTATATATGCTCGAAATATAAATTTATTTGTGCGAAAATGCATAAATGGATTGGAGTAACTTAGAGTATTTTTTATCAGTGGCCAGAGAAGGCTCCCTCTCAAAAGCAGCATCTAAATTAGATGTTAATCACTCAACTGTTGCGAGAAGGCTTGATAAACTTGAATTAGATCTTAACGTAAAACTATTCAATAGATACAATAGAGGCTATGAATTAACAAGCCATGGGTTGGCATTAAAACAAGAAGCTATAGTTGTTGAAAATCAGGTATTCCAAATAAAAAGAGTCTTTCAGTCTAAAGAGGCTGAGCTATCTGGAACTTTAACTGTTACTAAACCTATGAATGGTGGAGTTAACATGACAAGTTTATTTTGTGATTTTAAAGCTCAGTATCCAGATATTGATATATTTCTTAAATCAGCTTCCGCTAATTCAGACCTTTCATCACAAGAAGCTGACTTATCAATACAACTGACGAATTCACCACCCGATAATCTTGTTGGAAAAAAAATTGGTAGATTGCCAATTAATATATATGGATCCTCTGAATACCTTAAAAGCTTAAAGAATATGGATTTAGATGAGCTAGAGTGGGTTATTTGGGTTGATGAAAGTAATAATTTGGATATGGAATCCTTCATAAGAAAAAATATAGGTGAGCCGAAAATAATTTTCAAAACCAATGTTTATAATGAGGTTTTTGATTGCATGTCTGCTGGCATAGGCGTTAGTTTAATATCTTCCGTTGGTTTACCGCCCGTGCATAACTTAAAAAGATTTATGCCAGATAAATATATATTTGAGCAAGATTTATGGTTGCTGTATCATCCTGATGTAAGAGGCAGCGCCAAAATAAATGTATTTAAAAAATTTCTAATTAGTAACTTAGATAAATACACAAATTTAGCTGGCATTAATTAATTAACTAAGGAAAAATTTATGAACGATTCAAAAAAATTTGATTTTGTAGTCTATGGCGCATCTGGTTTTACTGGAAAACTGGTGGTTGAATATGTGGTTTCTCGATATGGAGATGACAAGAATATCTCCTGGGCACTTGCTGGAAGGAATATAGAAAAGCTTCAATTTGTAAAAGATGCTAAAGGTGTTGCAGAAGATGTTCCAATTATCAAAGTAGATAGTGATGATGTTGAAAGCGTTAACGCAATGGTTGCTCAGACAAAATGTGTTTTAACTACAACTGGTCCCTATCAGCTTTATGGAAATAATATTGTTGCAGCTTGTGCTGAGCTTGGAACAGATTATGTAGATTTGTGTGGTGAGCCTGGTTGGATGCATGAAAAAATCAACCAACATGCCGCTCAAGCAAAAGAATCAGGGGCTAGAATTGTTTTCTCATGTGGGTTTGATAGTATTCCTTTCGATTTAGGCGTTCTTTTTGTTCAAAATAAAGCAATTGAAACACATGGAAAACCGGCTTCAAATGTTCGTGGAAGAGTAAGAGGTATGAATGGAGAGTTTTCTGGTGGTACTGCTGCATCTTTTGGAGCAACAATGGCATCACTTAGAACAAAACCAGAGTTATTTGAAATTCTTGCAAACCCCTTTTCACTATCAAATGGTCATGTTGGGCCTGAACAAGCTCAAGATTCAAAACCAATCTATGACGATAAATTAGAGACCTGGGTTGCACCATTTTTTATGGCACCAATCAATACTAAGAATGTGCATAGATCAAATGCTTTAATGAGCCATGTTTATGGTGAAGATTTTTGTTACAACGAGATGTGGGTAACTGGACCCGGAGATGAGGGTAAAGCAATTGCAGATGCTATTGTAAGCTCAAATCCACTTGGTGGTGATGATGCTCCAAAGCCGGGTGAAGGACCTTCAAGGGAATCTAGAGAAAATGGCAATTACGATGTTTTATTCTGTGCGGATTGCGATAATGCAACTATACATGCTTCTGTAAAAGGGGATATGGACCCTGGATATGGGTCTACTTCTAAAATGATTACAGAAAGTGCTATTTGTTTAGTTAAAGAGTGTAATGATCTAGAAGGTGGTATTTATACTCCAGCATCATCTATGGGTGAAAAACTTATTGATAGACTACAGAATAATGCAGGCTTAACTTTTACTATTGAGTCTTAATGGCACAACACCATATTCATAAATGGCACTCCCTGATTAAAGGGGAGTTTCCTGGTGGGTATGATGAATTGCTTGCTGATGATGTAATTTTTTATTCTCCGGTAGTATTTACTCCTCAAAAGGGAAAAGACTTAGCCAAGCTATATTTAATGGCTGCTGGAAATACCTTCGGTGGAGATGATGCTAAAAGTTCTAACAATCTCAACGAATCTAGCTTTAAATATACCAAAGAGGTGCTAGATGGCAATCAGGCAATACTTGAATTCGAAACAACCATTGATGGCAAGTATGTTAATGGGGTTGATATAGTTACTTTCAATGATGAGGGAAAAATATCAGAATTCAAAGTAATGATTAGGCCATTGCAAGCAGTAAATATAATTCATATGCAAATGCAGAATATGCTTGCAACCATGAAGTAAATGCCTGGTTTAATTCTTTATCATAACCCTAGGTGCAGCAAATCTAGAGAAGCTTTAAAGCTTTTAGAGGATAATAATCAAGATTTCTCAACTTTCTTATATTTAAATGAAAATTTAAATCATGTTGATCTTACATCTCTCCTCGATAGGCTTGGAATTTCTGCGAGAGAATTACTAAGAAAAAATGAAGATGACTATAAATATAATAATTTAAAGAATATCGAATTGGGAAATGATGAGCTTATAGAATTTATGATTCAATTCCCAAAAATAATAGAGAGACCAATTCTAGATAATGGAATAAAAGCTGTTGTTGGGAGGCCGCCAGAAAAAATATTAGAGCTATTAGTCTAAATCACCTTTTTCTCTTAATTCCTTTCTAATTTTTGTTGCACTTATAGAGTGTATTGCTTCATCAAAAACCTCTTCTTCAAAAACGTAACCAACGCCTCTACCATATGAAATATTAACCACATTGGGTACCAGCATAATTTCATATTGATTACCCCGATGAAAATCATCTTTAGCAAGTCCTTCCTCAATATTTTTACAAACCAAGTCCCAGTCAAAAGGATTATCATCCTGACCTCTGCCGCCAGAGGCACCTTGAACATCTCTGACCTGAATAATTACTTGCCCAGTTTTTGCAACGCATCTTTTAAAAAGCTCTTGATGACCTTGATGCCATGGCTGCCATCTTCCAAGCATCTGAACTGTTGGCTTTTTCCAATCAAACATTTTTAAGTTCCTTGGCTATATCGGTATGATTTTGATCATTCATTTCCGTTATATGGAAATCTACCTTTGATGGTTTTTCAAACATTTTATTTGTATCTTCAAACCGTCCTTCTGTAATTGTATCCATCCAGATAATTACATCAGGGTCAAAACTCTTTTGAGTATCTTTTGTAGGGCATACAAAATCACAAATAACCATTCTTCCATGGCTTTTTTCATAATCAGCAAAGGTTCTCATTCTCATGCTTTGCCTTAATCTTCCCTCAGGGGAAAAATCCCAATCATTTGCCATTTCTCTAACTTTGTCAGCGTTGTACCATGCTGATTCTAGCAAAGGCTGCAGTCTTTCAGCTAAGTATGTTTTCCCACTTCCTGGAAGGCCCATTATTAATATTTTCATTATCTAATTTTTTTAATTGCAAAGAGTTCATTCTTAAAAAAAACTCTTTCTTCTTTAATAATTGCATTCTTAACCCTTTTAAGAGCAGATACATTTTTTTCAAGAGCCATTATATCTTTTTCTGGAATTTGGCCAACATATAAAATATTCGCCCACTTAGCATCTAAGCCATGCCCAAATAATTCTGACACTGTCTGGTCAGGGGTGCGTTTAAACTTAAAGCTATATGACTTAGGCTTTGAATATGTAAATCTAGTATTTTCTCCGACAGGATTATTTTTTAAGTACTCTATAATTTCTTTTGCCTTCACGGGGAAGTGGTCTCTATCTCTCCAGGCCTGTTTTAGAATTTTTTCTACAGAATCATCTCCACATGAGTGAGTTACTAGCAACTTACCAGAAACATTTAGCAACCTCATTAGTGGGGCAATAACATTGGAGACTTTAGTAATAGTTGATGATATTGCTCGATATGCTTGAGAAGCAATGATTAAATCATAGTTATTATTTTCATAATCATTATTAATAAATGGCTCAAGATATCTTTTATGATCTTCTCTATAAATCCTTATTAAGCAGGGGTGAGAGTAGGAAGTTCTGTCTTTTGAGTCAATTTCTATTCCCCAATATTTTTTAATAAAATTTCCCATTCCATTAATCTGTTCATTAAAATCAAACGAATTGTCCGCTTTTAGCACTAATGTGAGTTTTTTAACGCTTTTATCTTTTATTTTTTTTGCACTCTCAATTTGTCCAAGCTCTGCAAATTTAACATTTGTCATTGTTACCATTAGATTTGGATGCTCTACAAATCTATCAGGCATTTTGTCTAATGTATTTTTAAGATCTTCGTAGCTAATTTCTTTACCCGTAATTAAAAGTGAAGTGTATGGGTGATATTTATGAAAACTTTTTATAACATTAGACTTAACAGTCCCATCACCAGTACCAGCATCAAGAATCCTTAGGTATGTTTTATTTTTTGGTAGAGATTTTATATGAGGAAAAATTTCAGATGATATGGCTCTTTTTTCGCCTGTATTTTGAATGAATGATAAGTACTTTAGCCTATCATCAAAAAATCTTTTTTTTCCCATTAATTTACCCCTCCAATAATAATATATGAAAATGTAAATTCCTCAATATTCGATTTACTCATGGATAATTTTAGCATTAAAATAATCTAATTAAATTTTTTAGGGGAGAGTAATTTATGCCATCAAAATTACCTTTATTAATTGGAATAGGTACAAGGATAAGAAAATCACCATATTATGATTCTACATTAAAATATGGCGTTACAGGCTTTACCGTTTATAACAAAATGTATTTACCTACTGGCTTTTCAAATCCTGAAAAAGAATATCTTAGCTTAATCAATGATGTAACTTTTGGAGACTTTGCAGCAGAAAGGCAAGTAGAGGTTTCCGGTCCTGACGCTTTTAACTTTATTAGATATATAAACCCTAGAAATCTTTCAAAGTGCAATGTAGGAGATTGCAAATATATCATTTTAACTGGTCCTGATGGCGGCATTATAAATGACGCATGTTTAATTAAACTTGAGGAAGAAAAGTTCTGGATATCACCTGGTGATGGGGATGTTTTGTTATGGCTTCAAGGTTTAGCTATGAACTCTGGGATGAATGTAATAATTCATGAGCCTGATGTATCACCACTTCAAATAAGCGGACCTAAGGCAGGAAGATTAATACAAAAATTGTTTGATGGTCAGCATGATGATCTTGGTTACTATAAAGCTCAACAAACATCTTTAGAAAATATTCCTATGGTTATTGCAAGAACAGGCTGGAGTGGTGAGCTTAGTTATGAGCTTTATTTACAAGACAGAAAGTTAGGAAATGAATTATTTGAATTAGTTTATGAAGCAGCTAAAGAATTTAATGGCACTGTAATAGCTCCAAATAATATAAGGACTATTGAAGGGGGGTTATTATCTTATGGCTCTGATTTCGGCAGAGAGCATAATCCATTTACTATTGGCTTGGATAGATTGGTAGATGTTGATCAAGATATAGACTTTATCGGCAAAGAGGCTTTGAAAAAGATCAAAAAAAACGGACCCTCTAGTAAGTTAATTGGTGTTGAAATGGATGGAAACCCAATTGATAAAGTTCCTGAAAATTTTTGGCCTGTTTTAGATGAAAATGGAAAGAAAGTTGGAAGGCTTTCAAGATGCTTTTACTCACCTCGTCTCAAAAAGAATATTGGTCTTGCAATCGTAGATACGTCATCTTCAGAAGAGGGTAATCAACTTATAATTGATTCACCGCTAATAAAATATAATGCAGTTATATGTAAATTACCTTGGTTTCCTGCTGAAAAAGATACAAACTTACTATAATGTTTACAAAACTAAAAATATATTCTTTAATTTTTTTTTCTTTGAGTGGATTCTCAATGGTTATAGATAATGTAAATGATATTCGAGCACAATGGTCTGCAGTTTCAGATAATGTAATGGGTGGTATTTCTGAGGTTTCATTTTATGAGATACAGGATATTGAAAGAAATTTTTATAGATTAGAGGGATCAGTAAGCACAAAAAATAATGGAGGCTTTATTCAATCTATTCTTCGTAATAATCAAGATGCTCAAAACTATAATGGCATAAGAATTACAGTAAGAGGAACGCCTGATGACTACTATATTTGGTTAAGAACACCAGCTTGTAGATTTCCATGGGACAGATATTCAGCTAGCTTTAAACCCAAAGATAATTGGTCTGTTATAGAGATACCATTTAGCGATATTAAAAAATCTAATTTTTATATGCCCAAAAGACTTAATAAATCAAAAATAAGAACAATAGCATTCGCAGCTTACGGTAAGGATTTTGATGCAAAACTTGATATTGCAAATATAGAGTTGTATTAAAAAATCATATGTTTTCTGATCAAGATAAGTCTTTTATGAGACTTGCATTAGAAGAGGCTAATAAATCCTTTATAAATAATGAAGTGCCTGTAGGGGCCGTTGTGGTTATGGGTAATGAAGTGCTAGGTTGTGGTCACAATAATGTTATAAGAGATAATGATGTTTCTTCTCATGCAGAAATAATGGCAATCAGGGAAGCATCTAAAAGTTTAGATAACTATAGACTTAATAAAGCAATAATTTATACAACTCTTGAGCCATGTCATATGTGTGCAAAGGCAATTGTTGACGCTAGGGTAGATAAAATTATTTTTGCAACTCCTGAGCCAAAAACAGGCAGTTTAGTGTCTATAGATAATATTTTAGAAAGATTAACATTTAATCATAAAGTCTCATATGAGTATGGGCTTTTTGAAGAAGAGAGCTCAAATCTCCTAAAAGATTTTTTTAAAAAAAGAAGAAAGAATTAATATATTAATTTTTCCATTGAGCTATGGGGTATTTTAATATCTGATTCATATGGACCAGTTTCTATATAACCTAATGACTCATAAAATTTTATGGCTTCAGCTCTTGCGTTAAGAACAATTTTTTTTGCACCTTTAGTCTTTGCGATATCTTCAAGCTTATCAATCATTTTTGATCCTAAGCCCGATTCTTCTATGTTCCAAGCTTACTCCCATATACCTTATTTGGGCTTCGTTGATGTTATTCATATGAACTCGACCACATGCTATAACCTTATCTTGGTCATCAAGAGCCATCATGTGTGTACTTATATCTTCTAAAGTATCTTTAAGTGGAATATGGGATAGTTTTAGGGGCTTTCTTAAAATTTCCCATCTAAAGTCATCGTACTTTGACCATTCATCTGATGTAATTGGCGATCTTATAATTATCACAAATTCTATATATCTAGATCTACCCAAACTGGACAATGATCAGAAGGCTTTTCCATAGCCCTTGAGTCATAATCGATACCAACATCTTTGATAGAATCTTTTAGATTATTAGAAACCATAATATGGTCAATTCTTAATCCTCTTTTTGGATCGTCATCAAACATTTTTGATCTATAGTCAAACCATGAATATATTGATGATTCATCAGGATGCTTCACCCTCCAAGAATCCACAAAACCAATATCCTTTATGCTATTCCACATTTTTCTTTCTTGAGGCTGAAATGAGGTTTTTCCATCTCTGAGCCATCTCTTCATATTATCTGGACCAATTCCTATATCAATATCCTCAGGAGCTACATTAAAATCACCCATGATTATTAGATTTTCTTTAGTTTTCTTTAGTTTTTTAATATGGAGCTCGAGATCATCATAGTATTTAATTTTTTTTGGGAATTTAGATTCATGATTAATATTTTCACCTTGAGGGAAGTATCCATTCATAATTGTGATCTCTGACTTACCGTTTGAAAAGGTGCATTCTATAAATCTTTTTTGATCTTCTTCAGTATCTTTCTTGAAGCCTTTAATAGTTTTTATTGGTTTTTTCTTGCTTAAAAATGCAACGCCATAATGGCCTTTTTGCCCCCAATATTCTGGGTGATAACCAATCTCTTCAATAACCTCAAGTGGAAAATCCGGATCATTTACTTTGGTTTCTTGAAGACCAATTACATCTGGATCAAGTGTATCTCTTAGATGAATGAGTTGGTGAGGACGAGCCCTAATGCTATTGATATTAAATGATACGATTCTCATAAGTTTAGTTTACTTCAGTTAAGACAATTTTTTTATTTAAATCCAAGTAGTCGGTAATAATTTTTGTTGATTCAATCAATAAAAAATCATTTTCCAAGTCGATGTTATTCCTATCTAATAATTCTTCATCCTCAGAATCTTCCAACGCTTGGTAAGATGGATAAATTGCTAAACCCAAAGCTGATCTTCTTTTATTTTCGATTTCAAGCAACCATAATTTTCTTAAATCTTTTTCTTTGATTCGTTCATTTATATTGAGACTAAGCTCCTTTTCTATCCTTGTTGTTGTCATATCTTTTCCTTACCTGGCTAAGATAAATTAGATTAGGATCCCTATTTAAACGTTCTTTATGAAGCTCTCTTACGGTTTTTAACTTATTGTAATTAAGCGGAAATTTATTATGCCTATAAGGTCTTACTTTGTCCCATGCTAAGGCAGTAGGGTAGGAGCTCTCTCCAACAGTCTCAATATCCCAGGTTGATGGTAATATTATGTCTGGCACTACACCTTTATTTTGAGTACTGGTTCCATCCACTCTGTAATATTTGGATTCAGTAATTTTAATCTGTCCTTTTGATATGTCTTCTAAACTTTGAACCGTGCCTTTTCCAAATGTTCTTTGGCCAACAATAATGCCTCTTTGATAATCCTGAATTGCTGCAGCAACAATTTCTGAAGCTGAAGCTGAATATCTATTAACTAGAACCAATAGAGGTTTATCCCAGACCTGAGTAGCCTTACTGTCGCCATATGGCTGTATATATCCAGCACTATGTTTTACTTGAACAGTAGGTCCTGAGGCAACAAAAAGACCAATAATCTTATTTGCCTCTATTAGAGCACCTCCACCATTATTTCTTAAATCTAAAATAACGGCATCAACACTATTTTCATTAAAATCTTCAAGTATTTTCTTTACATCACTACTACTACTTTTGTAATCATTTGTTCTATTCTGATAAGCATTAAAATCAATATAAAAAGATGGTAGGTCAATAATTCCAATTTTTGATTTATCTCCTAAATCATAAATTTCTCCTTTAGCTGCTCTATCTTCTAATTTAATTTCTTCTCTTTTTAAAGTTACTATTTTTCTAACACCTTCGCTTGCCTTAGATGATATAAATTCAATTTCAACTTCTGTATCAGACTCACCTCTTATTAAATTGACCACCTCATCTATTCTCCATCCTATAACATCAACATATTCTGATTCTTTACCTTTCTGTCTTATCCTGGTTATTTTGTCGTCTGGTGAAATTTTTCCTGATTTTTCAGCAGGGCCTCCAGGAACAAGGCTTATAATTTTTGTATAGTCATCTTCAATGCCAAGCAATGCTCCAATTCCTTCAAGCTTTAAAGACATATTCATATCAAAGTCTTCCGCTGATCTTGGGGATAGGTATGAAGAATGTGGGTCAAATTGGTTGGCCATTACTATCATAGCTATTGAAAAAATGTCTTCCTCTTTTTGCTGGTTAACTCTTTTTATTCTATTTTTATATCTTTTAATCAAGTCATTTTTTGGATTTGTTGATGAGTCATCAGACATCTTGGCTAAAAGGAATTCATTTTTAGTTTGAAGTTTCCATTGGTTGTCTAAGGCGTTTTGATCAATAAGCCACTCATTGTCTTTGTAATATATATCTAGAAAATCATCTTTTTCAAATGAAAATGAAAAGTTATTAATTAAGTTTATTTGGAACTCAGAAAATTCAACAATTCTCTTAAAATAAAGGTTGATAATTTCATAAGAAATATCGATATCAAAATCTGTCTCTTTATATAGTTCAGATCTGGCTATAAATTGCTCAACCTCATTTTTAGTAAAGTATTGTTTATTCCCATCAAGCTTATCTATAAGAGCAATAATATAATTTTTATTAAAATCTTCCCCAACGAAATCTTTTACGTAATGACTTTGTTCAATTTTAGTAAAAACTTCTTGGCTAATTTTTATTTTATCGGCACTTAAATTTTGAGAAACATATTCTTTTTTAATATGATTACCATTTCCACATGCAACTACAAAAATACAGCACGCTAATATAGAGATATAAGAATATTTATTTTTCACAGATAATTTTAAAAGTTTTGTATATTTGCCGCTTCTTCTCTTACGAGCTCAGGCGCTCCAAGGGTATGCCTGTTAACTCCGATTCTTTTGAACCAATAGTGTAACCCCATTAGGTCTGTAAATCCCATTCCACCATGAACTTCTGTGGCTTTTTTAGCTATCATTTTTGATATTTCTGAAACATGAGATTTTGCATGGCAAGCCATTAACCGGGCCTCATCTGGAGAATTGTCAAAGCAATAAGCGGCGTGCCATACCAATGAATAGCAGGGCTCTAAATCAGCAGCCATTTCGGCACACATATGCTTTCACTGCTTGAAAAGACCCAATTACACGACCAAATTGTTTACGCTCTTTTGAATATGCAACTGCTTTGTCAATGAGCCTTTGTGAAGCCCCAATACTGTCAGCTGCAAGAATTATTCGACCGCCATCAACTGCTTTATTGATAGCATCATTACTAGAGGTAGTTTGCTCAAGTACATCTACGTCTACATTATTTAATATAACCTCCGAATAACTTCTAGTCTTATCAACGGTGGTTAGTTCAACTATTTCGATTCCTGAAGAGTTTGTTGATACCAAGCCAATGACTCCGTTTGCATCTGAAAGCATTAAATGTGTAGCGTCCTTTGCATCTAAAACAAATAGAGATCTTCCTGAGATTTTATTGCTATTCATTTCAATCGTTGAGTTATCTCGAGCACCAATATATTGTGAAAAACCAACCCCAATCCTTATAGAATTTTTAGACATCTGAGTTAGATATCTTTCCTTTTGTATCTGATTTCCTCCAAAAATAATTGCTAACGGAGCCATTATATAAGATCCAGTAAAGGCAATTGGCGCTATCCCGCCACCCAAGCTTTGACTTACAGCAGTTGCAAAAAGTAAGTCTAATCCAAGCCCGCCAAACTCTTCAGGTATAAGAAGCGAACCCAATCCTAAGTTAACTAAGCCACTATGAATTTCCCCTTGAAGCTCTAGCGAGTCTCCTTCAGTGATAGACCTAATAATATCAAGGCTGGCCTGATCTTCTAGAAATTTTGATACATTTTCTTGAAAGAATATTTGATCTTCTGATAATCCAAAATACACTTTAAACTCCCTGAGCCTTCGGCTCTTTTGGCATTCCTAAACCTCTCTCAGAAATAATATTTTTTTGAATCTGACTAGTACCACCGCCTATTATTAAGCCTAAATAGTACATATATAGAAATTGCCATGAACCACTATCTCTTAAATGAGGGCTATCTTCGTACAATGTTCCAACCTCTCCCATAATATCTACAGCAAAACCTTCCAATTCATGCCTAAGTTCTGTACCAACAAGCTTCTGAATCATTCCAGCTATTTTTGTATCCTGACCTTTATTCAGTTTTGATGAAAGAACTCTTAAGGAATTAGATTGAAATGCCATCACCTTTGCTTGTATTGATATAAGCTTGTCTCTATAGACAGGTATATCAATCAATCGTGTTCCATCTAGTCGCTCCTCTTTCATTCTATCGATTAAAGAATTTACTCTATTAACAGTAGCGTTAGGATCTGTTAATGAGCCTCTTTCATGACCAAGAGTGGCGTTAGCTACTGCCCATCCTTCTCCTCTTTTACCTATTATATTTCCCTTTGGGATAGTCACATCTGTAAAAAATACTTCGTTAAAGCCTGCTTTTAGTGTCATATCAACAAGCGGCCTTATTTCCAATCCAGGAGTATCCATTGGCACTAATAAATAACTTATTCCAGCATGTTTTTGTGCATCAGGCTCAGTTCTAACAAGACAAAACATCATTTGTGAATATTGAGCAGTGCTAGTCCAAATTTTTTGACCATTAATTACCCAGCTATCGTTAACAAGCTCACCTTTTGTTTGTAAACTGGCTAAATCGCTTCCAGCGTTTGGTTCCGAGTACCCCTGGCACCAAATCATTTCTCCATGAAGAGTTGGTTTAATATATCGTTTTTTTTGTTCTTCAGTGCCAAGCTCTAAGAGGGTTGGGACCAACATATCTATTCCTTGACCACCCATTGCAGCTGGTATGTTTGCATTTGAGAATTCTGATGCAATTATTCTGTTCTTAATTATATCGCTCTCACCCCCAAAGCCTCCATATTCTTTAGGTACAGAGCGTGCGAAATAACCTTTTTCAATTAGTGTAGACTGCCATTCCGATCTAGACATAGTGACACCAGTAGCTTCAAAAGCCTGCGTCATTGGTATTTTTGCAGAATCTTTAAAATTGACTCCTTTCCATTCCTTGCAAAATTCTCTAACTTCTTTTCGAAAATCTTCGTATTCAGCTCCGTAGTTCAAATCCATATAATGTCTCTCTAATAAAAAGTTAATCCCATTTAGGGTCTCTTTTTTCTAAAAATGCGGCGATACCTTCTTTAGCATCATCACCTTTAAAACATTCTGCAATTTGCTCTTGAAGAAATGGCATTGCTTCATCAAAATCCATCCCATCTTGTTTTTCATATGCTTCTAATCCTAATTGCATTGTTCCAGGCGCAAGGTTAGCTAATTCTTTAGCTAAACTATCAACTGTGGTGTCCAGTTCACTTGAAGGTACTGAGTAATTTATCAAACCCCATTGCTCTGCTTTTTCTGAATTTATAAAGCCACCACGCATAATAAAATCTAATCCTGCTCTTTTTGGCATCACCCTAAATAACCCAGCCATTACCATAAAAGGCCATAGCCCACGTTTAATTTCTGGTGCAGAAAACTTAGCTTCCTTAATTGCAATAGCATGCGTAGCATTAGTTACCATCAATAAAGCGCCCGCCAAAACTGAACCTTGAATTTTACATATCACTGGTTTGTAGAGATGCCTTATAGCTATACTAATATCTTCTGCTCCGTCCAACTTTGGAACATTTGAATCTGATTCTGTTCGATTTAAATCAGCCCCTGCACAAAAAATATCACCCTCAGCAGCTATAACCACAACACGAATTTCTCTTTCTTGTTTTGCATAAGCTAAGGCATAGTTAATCTCATTCACCATAACGTTATTAAGCGCATTCTTCTTTTCTGGACGATTTAAAGTAATAGTTAAAATATTATTTGAAACATCAATTTTTGTTGCTTTAAAGATGAGCTCATCAAGGGATAGTTTTTTATTAATCATATAATTTTCTCATTTAGAATTTCATCAGGAACATCAACAAGTTTAGATCCAAGATACTCTCCAAGGGATTTAGCTTGACCATCCTTTCTATTATTAGATGAAATACCATCTTGTAAAATATCATGAATATAGAAATTAAGAGATTTAATATTAGGAAGTTCATATCTATCGATCTCATATTTTTCTATATCTGGCAGCAACTCTTTTAATTTTTTTACAGTTAAGAATTCATACAAAAAAGAATAAGCCATATTACTTTTTGCCCAAACCCCTAAATTAGCGCATCCCCCTTTGTCACCAGATCTTGTTCCATATATTTCACCAAAATAAACGGATTTTCTTGGGCCTTCTGGGGCTTCTGGAATATCTATTGGTTCTTTTTGATAGTATTTGTCTTCAAGACCTAATTGGCTTGTTGGGAGGATTTCGATTTTCTTACCATCCACATACACTTTTTCCTTTATATGTATGCTGTCTATTAGGGCAGGCCAATAAACTATAACAGGACCGCTTGGCTTCACTCCGCCTTGAGCAAAAAAACCAGGGAAGCTTGCGAGTGAGAGTTCAACTACTTTAGCGCTAAACATCCTACCAACAAGGTTTGGATCCATTGATTTAACTGAAAGAGATAAAGAGGCCATTGCCTCTTCATTTGAATTAGGATTATTTTTTTGAGTTTGATGGAGATCAATTGAAACCTCGTCAAACTGATCAATTCCTCCTAAGGATTTAAATAATGTATCAGTGAATGACTTAGCCTTTTCATCGATATTTAAACCAGTTAAGATAATTTCCATACCATTTCTAAAACCACCAGCAAGATTAATACATGCTTTGTGGCTAGAAGGGGGAGTGCTTCCCCTACAACCTGATACATAGACCCTATCCCTAGAGACTTCTTCAATTTTTAGAGTATCAAAATGACCTATAACATCAGGGTTTATATATGCTGGTGAACTAATTTCATACAATAATTGAGCTGTAACAGTGCCAACTGAAACTAAGCCACCTGTTCCTGGATGTTTTGTGATTGTAAAGGATCCATTTTCTTCAATTTCAGCAATCGGATAACCCACGTTATCAAAACTAGGCACTTCTTTAAAAAAAGAGTAATTTCCACCTGTTGCCTGACAGCCACATTCAATAATATGACCCGCTGCAAGAGCGCCAGCTAAAGCATCATAATTATCTCTAGCCCAACTAAATTTCCAAGCAGCAGGGCCTATAACCACAGCAGCATCAGTGACCCTAGGACAAACAACAATATCAGCACCATTGTCTAAAGCTTCTTTAATACCCCAAGCTCCAAGATATGCATTTGCAGTTAAGGTTGTATAGCCTGAATCATTTAGTTTTTTGTTTTTGTCTATGTTGATAAATTCTTCACCAGATGTATTTAACTCTTCCATTCTTGGCATTAAGTCATCACCATCTATATAGGCAACTCTCATGTCAATAGATAACTCTTCTAAGATCTTTTCAATTTCATTGGCCATCGAGCTAGGATTAAGCCCACCTGCATTTGTAACAATCTTAATGTTTTTTTCTTTACAGTCTTTTGCGATTTCTTCAACTTGTTTTAAAAATGTACCGACATAACCTTTATCTTCACCTCTTTGAAGTTTTTGATTATATAAAATGGTCATTGTGAGCTCTGCAAGATAGTCCCCAGTCAAAACATCTATAGGACCGCCATCAATCATATCTTTCGCAGCAGATAACTTATCTCCATAGTAGCCACTACAATTTGCAATTTTAATTACTTGTGAACTCAATTTAACTCTCCAGTCTTATCCCATCTAAAATAACTCTTGTTATTGAATTAGCTGATTTTTCAGGTGAAACATCTGTTGATATTCTATTTTTTTCTTTAGAAAACTCTCTACCAATTCCACCCAATAAAATTGCAAAAGCTCTTGTATCTATCTTTTTTATTTCTCTTGCTTTCAAGGCTTCATTTAATAGTTTTTCTATATAGCTTGTAATAAAATCTTCATGATAATCAACCATATCAGATGACCCATTTATATTGCTTAGACCTCTTATAAATTTATCAAATTTTGGTCCTACGGCTTGATTGACTGCACTTAAATACTTTTGTAATTTCTTAAAAGGAGATTGGATACTAGCAATTTCATCTAATGCATCTTTTCCAAGTTTTTTTAAAATATTATCAACAGTCATTGTAATTAGGGCATCTTTGCTTGGAGCAATTTCATATAAAGTTCTTAAAGAAATTTTTAATTTTGAAGCTAACTCAGACATAGTTAGATCTGGTATACCCTTTTCAAGCATCTGTTCAAGTAAGTTTATTATTTCATGATGCCTGCTGGTAAGAACTTTTAAAGAACTCCTTTTTATATTTTTTACTTGATTTGAGTAATGCATTATTTTGGATCAACTACCATAAGAAGAGCTCCATTTTCCACTTGATCATTTGCAGATACCAATAAATCAGAGACTGTTCCATTTTCAGAGGCTTTTACAGAATGTTCCATCTTCATAGCCTCAAGAATTATTAAGGTGTCTCCTGCTTTAACTTTGCTGCCTTTCTTTACTTTAAGATCAATAACTTTTCCAGGCATAGGTGCAACAAGACCTCCTGCTTGGGTTTCGAGTCCAGGCATTACAAATCTTGGCATAACTTTTACCATCACATCACCATATGGCATATGAACAAGCACTTGATCCTCTGACATTGTTATTCTAGAAAAATGTCTTTTGCCATCGAATTCGACATCTAATCCAAACTCATTCTGATCATGAATTTTTGCAACCTTGTTTGAACCAAAAATAAAGCCCTGTTTCTTTACATAGGCATATTCAACTTTATGAGTTTCATTACTAAGCATAAGGGTTATATTTTGCTTAGGCAGTTTTCCGTTAGTCCAGCCACTCGGCATAAATTTCAAGACACTTGAATTCTCTTTATTGGTTTTTTGAACCCATAACGCTGCCAATGATATTACATGTTCAATTTCATCTGATGATAGGTCTAAAGTTCTTGGAAGATTTACCCGATCAATAAAATCAGTGGTGGTATCACCATTCAAGTATTCATTTGATCGCAGACAAGCAATTAAGAAATCTCTATTTGTTTTAACTCCGCCAATATGAGCTGACTCAAGAGCTCTAGCAAGCTTCCCAGCAGCGTCTGTTCGAGTTGGTGCATATGAAATAACCTTAGCAAGCATTGGATCAAAATCTGTTCCCACAACCGAACCACTAGCTACCCCTGAGTCCCATCTTGCATCTGCATCATAACCATCTTCGAAAGCTATGAGAGTACCTATTTCTGGAAGAAAATTATTACTTGGATCTTCTGCATATAGTCTTGCTTCTATAGCAGAGCCACTAAATTCGATATCATCTTGTTCATAGCCAAGGTACTCACCTCTAGCTATTCGCAGTTGTTCACATACCAAATCTATTCCAGTAACTTCTTCGGTTACTGGATGTTCAACTTGCAGTCTTGTATTAATTTCCAAAAACCAAAACTCTTCTGTTTTATCATCAAATAGAAACTCTACAGTTCCAGCAGATTGATATTTAATCTTTTTAGCAAGCTTTACAGCAGCATCTCCCATAGCAGCTCTTACTTGATGATTTATTCTTGGAGATGGCGATTCTTCTATAATTTTTTGATGTCTTCTTTGTATAGAGCATTCTCTCTCACCAAGATGAACAACATTTCCATGAACATCTCCTAAAATTTGAATTTCAATATGTCTAGATTTTTCAACATATCTTTCTATAAAAACTCTTTCATCACCAAAGCCTGATTTAGCTTCCCTTTGCGCACTTGCAATTGATTCTTTGAGATCTTTTTTATTAACTACAATTCTCATTCCTTTTCCACCACCACCAGCCGCTGCTTTAATAAGAAGAGGGTAGCCAACATTTTTTGCTTCTTTTGGATCTGAAGTCATTGGCAGGGTGGGAACCTTAGCTTTAATAGCTAATTCTTTTGCTTTTAATTTATCTCCCATAACAGAGATCACATGGGCTGAAGGACCAACCCAAACCAAACCCTCTTTAATAACTTTTCTAGCAAATGTAGCATTTTCAGATAAAAAGCCATATCCAGGATGAATGGCTTGAGCTCCAGATTTCTTTGCAGCCTCTATCACCAAACCCACATCTAAATATCCCCCATCTGGTATACGAATAGACTCATCAGCCTCCTTTACAAAAGGGGCATCCATATCCGCATCAACATATACAGCAATACACTTTATTCCCATTTCATGAGCACTTCTTATAATCCTGCATGCAATTTCGCCTCGATTGGCAATTAATAATGAATTAAAACTCATAGTCTAAATACTCCATATTCATCAGCACCTTTAATAGTCTCATTACTTACAATTGATAAGCAAAATCCAATAATGTCTCTAGTGTCTCTTGGATCAATAATCCCATCGTCTGTCACCATACTACTTGCAACCAGCCCAAGAGATAACTTTTCAAGATAGTCAGTTACCATTATTTTTAGATTTTCATCAGCTTTCTCATCAAACTTTTGACCGTCTCTTAAAGATTTAGCTTTTCTAACAATTGACATTACACCTGCCATTTGTTCTGGGCCCATTACAGCAATTTTTGCGGTCGGCCAAAGAAATGTAAATCTATTATTAAATGCTTTTCCTGACATTGCATATGTTCCAGCTCCATAAGAAGCTCCTACTATAATTGTAATATGCGGCACCATAGAATTTGATACAGCATTTATTAACTGCGATCCTTTTTTAATTATTCCTTGGCTTTCAAAATCCTTACCTACTAGAAACCCAGTAACATTGTGGAGAAAAATTAAAGGTATATTTCTTTTATTACAAAGTTGTATGAAAGTAGCTGCCTTTTCAGCTGATTCGGGATAAATTGGACCATTATTACCAAGTATGCCTATTTGATAACCATGAATTGATGCCCATCCACAGACCATTGTGGGTCCATATAACGGCTTAAATTCTTCAAATTTCGATGCATCTGAAAATCTAGCTATAACTTCTTTGATATCAACAGCTGATTTTAAGTCTTCACTAATAATTCCAAGGAGCTCATCTTCATCATAAACAGGATCTGAGCTAAATTTTTGAGGTTTTAAACCTTTCTTATTCCAACTTAGATGAGAAACAACTTCTCTACAAATTCTTAGAGCATCCATTTCATCTTCAGCAAGATAATCGGATAATCCCGATTTTTCAGAATGCATTTTTGCTCCACCTAAAGTTTCATCGTCTGATTCTTCTCCGGTAGCCATCTTCACAAGAGGGGGGCCTGCTAAGAACGCTTTGGATTGATCTTTAATAAAAATATTATAATCTGACATACCTGGTTGATAGGCGCCGCCAGCAGTAGATGATCCAAATACAACTGAGATTACCGGTATTTTCATTTTTGATAATTCTGTCATTTCATAAAAAAATCTTCCCGTTGCTGCAAAATGCGTTGTTTGTATTGAAGGAGCAATAGGCGGTGTGTCACCTTGATTTATGCCCGATACACTGAGATCTCCTCCAGCCGATTCAACGAAGCTAATAAATGGAATTTTATTATCTCTTGATATTTCAATAGCTCTTTTCCATTTTTCTCCTACATAGACAGTCATTGCTCCAGCTTTAACGGTAGGATCATTTGCAAAAATAACACATTCAACTCCAGCAATTATCCCTATGCCTGATACACAACCACCACCAACGTTATATTCCTTGGTTCCATATCCAGCATAAGGCTGAATTTCAAGAAACGGGCTATCAGGATCGATGACGTTCATAACTCTTTCCCTTACTGGCATTTTTCCCCTTTTTGCTAGTCTTTCGTGATGGTGTATTCCGCCGCCAAGCTCTGCTAGATCAAGCAAATTATCAAGAAAATCTAATTTTTCATGCATCATTTTTTTATTTTTAAGATATTTTTCAGATTTAGTGTCTAAATTTGTCTTAATAGTGGGTGCAATATTTTCAGTTTTCATAAGGTATCAATTATTAAATCCAATTAATGGTAATATATAAGCACTAATATTACCAATATAAAATAGTATTATAATTAGTAAATTAAATGAAGGACTTCTAAATGATTAAAATATATGGCACTGAAAACTCAAGAGCTATGCGTCCTATATGGACAGCAGAAGAGATGGGCATTGATTATAAATTAATTATGATGCCATTTCCTCCTAGGGTCTTTATGAAGGAATATCTCGACATAAATATACTTGGAACCATTCCTTATTTAATCGATGGAGATATCGAAATGACCGAATCTGTTGCAATGACACAATATTTAGTTGAAAAATATGGACCAACAGATTTAAGAGTTATGCCAGATGAGAAAGATTACCCATCTTATTTAAATTGGCTATATCACTCTGATGCCACATTAACATTTCCTCAAACAGTAGTTTTAAGATATAAATTTCAAGAACCAGGTGTTGCTGATGCAGCAGTTGAAGGTTATAGCAGATGGTTTGTATCTAGATTGAAGCTATTAGAAAGAGAGCTAGAGCATAAAGAATATCTATGCTGTGATAGATTTACTATTGCTGATATATGCGTCAGTTATGCTATCAATCTTGCAGGATCGTTAGGAATAGAACAGGCATACAAACCAAATATTAAAAGATGGATAGACCAACTTTTTGATAGACCATCATTTATAAAAAGCAGGAGCTATAAATATGAAGAAAATTAGTAATTATTTTTTAATACCGCTCATTTCTTTTTCATTTTTTTTAAATAGTGAAGAGAGCATCCTTACCTCACATCTTGAAACTATTGTTTTAGGCTCAGGATGCTTTTGGGGCGCTGAAAAAGGATATGAGTCTATTAAAGGGGTTGAGAATGCAGTTTCAGGTTACTCTGATGGGTATGGAGTTAAGCCGAATTACAGATCCATTACAAAGCTACAAAACAAATTTAATAAAAATAATTTTGCTGAAGTGGTGCAGGTATCTTTTAATAAAAGTGAAATCTCTTTTGAAACAATACTTCAACATTACTTTGAGTCACATGATCCAACACAACTCAATCGTCAAGGCAATGATATAGGAACTCAATATAGATCTATTATTTTATATAATAATGACTCTCAAAAAGAAGTAATCAAAAAAGTTTTGAACGAATATCAGGCCCTGCTTACAAAGGCTGGTTATGGTGAAATTCAAACATCTGTTAAATTGCTTGATAAATTTTATGCTGCTGAAGAGTATCATCAGGATTATATAAAAAAGAATCCGAATGGTTACTGCCCAGATCACTCAACTGGCGTTGCATTTAATGAAAAAAAATTACCTAAAAATGTAATTGATAATTCCGCCTTATTGGAAGGAAAACATATTTTAGTAATTGATTCTGAGGAGTATTGTCCTTACTGTGAGAAATTTGATAATGATGTTATTAGCAGTTACTTAGGAACCATTCCGCTCTATAAAAGAACAGCTAAAGAGTTAAGTGCATTAAGTTTAAAAACACCTACTTGGGCAACACCGACTATTATTTTTTTAGAAGACGGTAAAGAAGTCTTCGGTTATCAAGGTTATATGGATTCTAAAGATTTTTATAAAGCATTTGGAGCTTTCAAGCTTGGGAGGTCTGAGGCATTTGATGTCGCATTTAACGAAGGAACAGACTCTAGATTCTGCAAAGAATATCAAATTTTTAAAGATACGCCTGATGGTGTTTTTATAGATAAATTGAGCGGGGTGCCTCTATTTGATACAAAGAATAGATTTGTCTCAAGATCTGGTTGGCTGTCTTTTACAAGACCTATAAAAGATTCAGTTTATGAAATTCCTGATAATAGTTTTGGCATGAGGAGGACTGAAATAAGGTCAGTATCTTCCGATATTCATTTAGGTCATGTCTTTGATGATGGGCCTAACGGGTTACCAAGATATTGTATTAATGCAACTGTTTTAGAATTCGTTAAGAGAGCAGATCAAAATATTTAGTTTTATTCGTCAAATAAAGCATTCATATTTTCATAGGCTTCTATAAACTCTTCTTTGTATTTTTGAACCGTTTGTCCTGCGCTAATACTTTCATTTACCAGACCAATTCCTTGCCCAACCCAATATGTCTCAAGTTTTTTAGCACCCTCGTGCCCAATTTCTGCTTGATCTCTTACAACCCTTAAGGCTGGCTCACTTACCATTGTCTGAAGTGGCATTGGAAGAGGTTCTGGCGCATCTTTAGATTCCCAAGCATCTGTCCATGGTGATTTAAGTTGTCTAGAGTGTTTACCGGTTCTACTTTTAGATCTAACAGTTTCGCTTGAGGAGGCTGCTACCATTTTTTCTTTTATGTTTTCTGAGGTTTCTGCTTCATTTGTTGGTAAAAAAACCGATGCACACCAGACACCATCAGCTCCCATGGCCATTATTCCTGCCATTTGCTCTCCTGTCGCAATACCGCCAGCAGCAAGTATTGGTATAGTCCCATACGCTTTCAAAGCTCTCCTAACCTCTGGAACTAAAACCATTGTCGAAACACTTCCACAATGACCACCGCCTTCGGTTCCTGATACAACAACTAAATCAACACCTGCTTCCACCTGTTTTATTGCATGCTCTTTTGCCCCAACAAGCGCTGCAACTGCAACCCCATTATCTTTACCCATTTTAAGCATCCAGTCAGGAGGAACCCCAAGAGCATTTGCAACCAACTTAATAGGATGCGAAAAAGCAACATCAAGTACTTCTTGCGCAATTTCAAAACCTTTGCCTAAGATTGCATTAGAATTTTTTTCAGTTCTAGCAGAGCCTTCGCTGTTCCTCAAATGATCAGCACTTACATCATACTCTTGGAGAACATCAGCTCTAAAATCTCTATATTCTTGAGGTATCATTTCTCTGAGGTCATTTAATGAATTACCTTCTCCTTTTCCTTTGTAGGTATTGGGTACAAGTACATCCACGCCATAGGGCATGCCATTAATATTGTCATCAATCCACTTAAGATCAATTTCTAATTTTTTAGGAGAATGTCCAACTGCCCCCAAAACTCCCATACCTCCAGCCTTAGATACTGCGACAACAACATCTCTGCAATGACTAAAAGCAATAAGAGGAAACTCAATATCAAACATTTCACAGATAGGTGATTTCATATTCTTAAAATTTTTTACCGTTAAATATATTCTATAATAGATTTTAGTTTTTATACTAAATACTATGAATCGAAAATTTAAGCATTTCACAGTACCTGATATATGCGACTTATATGAAAATAATATTTCTATCGGTAATGTTTTTTTAAAGTCTTATGGTGGGCTAGAAAAATTTTATGGAGAAATAGTTACAGCAGAATGTGAGCATAGCAACAGTGTTGTAAAAGAAATTGTTCAAGAGGATGGATCAAACAAAGTTCTAGTTATAAATTATACTGGCGAGGATTTGTGCTCAATGGTTGGCGATCAAATTGCACAAACAGCATATGAAAATAACTGGAATGGCATATTTGTAAATGGATGCGTAAGGGACATTGAAATTATTAAAAATATCAATATTGGTGTCTGTGCAAAAAACTCTTATCCAAAAAAAACAAATAAAAGTGTAGGAATTGGAAAAACAAATATCCCATTTAAATTTGGAGATACTAAAATAAACCCAGGATCATGGATTTATATAGATTCTAATGGCTGGGTTATATCGCAGAAAGAGTTAAAACTTTAAATTATCCATATTTTTATCTTTCTCAACCCAAATTTCTTCAATCCATGTTTTAAAGTTATCTCTGTAGACTTTATCTTCTGAATAATCTTTATTTTTTAAATGTTTAGGGATTTTATGTTCTTTTACAAGGATTTTAACGTCTCTCATTTCTCCTTTTAAAAAAGACCATGCATCTCTTTTATCAGATTTATATACTACTGAGTAATCTATTAAGGTTTCTATTTCTGGCATTGCAGATAAAGCAGTAGCCATTCCTCCAACTCTTGGGATTAGAAGGTTGTTGTATGGTGAATTTTGACTTTTATGTTTTATTGAATCGTTCCTAGTACCCTCTGCATAACTAAATATTGTTGAGGGCGATCTCATAAATCTTTTACATGCCTCAACAGTGTTTTGATAATCTTTAAGTCTAAGACTTGGGTTTAATTCTATTTCTTTTTTTGAATGCCTATTGACGAAAGGCATATTAAGAGTTTTGTTTGCTAAATATATAAAAGGTATCCATCTCAATTCTTTTTTCATAAAAAATTTTAGAAGCGGTATTCTTTTATGAGCTGCAACTAATAGCACAAATATATCCGCCCATGATTGGTGGTTGGACATAGCCATGTACCATGCTTTTCTATCAAACTTATTTTCATCAAAGACTTTTATGGTATTGCCATGCATCAAAAGCAGAATTATTTTTAATCCATATACGGTTAAATCACCTATTTTATTTGAGATTTTACTAATATATTTTTTAAAGGATTCTTTAGGAAAAAAGGCTCTTGGGATATTAACTAAAAATAAAGTTCCAAACCCAACTATTAGTTCTACTATTATTAATACACAAGTTATTATTCCAACAAAATTAGTTTTTAATGCATGCATAAAGGCTATTCTAGAAACCGCTTATATTTGCATACCTCTCGGTATGAAACTTTGAACATCCAAAGATTTGCTCCACGACTCTAGCTCTTTTAAGATAAAAACCAAGGTCGTATTCATCCGTTACCCCAATACCACCATGCATTTGAATAGCTTCATTAGAAACAAGATGAAGAGTTTCTCCAGCCATGGTTTTAGCCAAACTGGCTAGTCTTTGAAGTTCATTAGAATTATCATCAGCACCTTGCATTGCAGCCATAATCGAAGATTTTGTAAGTTCTATTTCACAAAACATTTCAGCTGCTCTATGTTGTAGTGCCTGGAAGGTCCCAATCAATACACCAAATTGTTTTCTTTCTTTAAGGTAGTTAATTGTTGATTCAAACGCAGCTTCAGTATTGCCAAGCATCTCTGCTGAAATAGCTATTCTTCCGATATCAAGGATATTTTCAATCGCCTCGCCACCAGCCTCAGCATCTCCAAGAATATTTTCTTTTTGTACACTTAAATCTGAGAAAGAAATATTTGCATAGTTTCTTGAATCAGCCATATCTAATTTAATTACATCAATACCTGGTTGATTATTTTCGACAAGAAATAATGTTAGTCCAGTGCTATCTCCAATTTCTCCAGATGTTCTCGCTACTACTATGAGAAGGTCAGCACTTGCTCCATCGACAACAAATACTTTTTTACCATTTAAAATATAGCTGTCATTTTTTAAATCAGCTGGCATATTTGTTTTTAATGGATCATGATGGCTACTTTCGTCAATAGCAACTGCTGTAGTAATTTCTCCATTTGCAATTTGAGGTAGATATTTCTTCTTTTGATCTTCAGTTCCATACTCAGAGATAGCATATGCGCCAAGAACACCAGTCGCAAAAAGGGGTGAGGGTGTTAGAGTCTTGCCACACTCTTGAAGTATTACGCTTATACCAGCCAAACCAAAGTTTGAACCACCATATTCTTCAGGAATAAGAATACCAGCCCACCCTAGATTCACCATTTCTTTCCAAGTGTCCTTATCCCATAACAAACTATCTTTATTATCTCTTAGAGATCTAAAGTGATTTACTGGAGTCCTCTCCTCTGCAAAGTTTTTTGCTGTATCTTTTAGGAATTGCTGTTCTTCATTTAGTATTAATTTCATTTACGATTGCCAGTATATATTGTTATTAACTCGGAAGACCCAATACTCTTTTAGATATAACATTTAATTGCACCTCAGAAGTTCCACCTTCTAAAGAATTGCCCTTTGTTCTAAGCCATGATCTTGTAAGGTTCTTATCAGAATCATCAAACTCATCACCGTCCCATGCAACTCCATCAGTTCCCATTGCCGCTATCATTAATTCGTGGCGTTTTTTGTTATGCTCTGTTCCATACAATTTAAACATAGATGCAGTAGCACTAGCTTTACCACCTTCATCTCCTGCTCTTTGCAGAGTAAGTCCAAATGCATGCTCTTTAATTTTATGAGAAGCGATTTCAGATCTATAAAATCCATTACTAATTTTTCCGTTTTCTTCCCCGATATGCTTTTTAGCGATAGACACTAAATCTTTCTTGCTTCCTACTGCTGCTGCAAGCCCAAAGTTTGAAATAAATGCTCTTTCATGCTGAAGCAGTGCTTTAGCTATAGCCCAACCAGCATTTAATTGACCTATTAAATTTGATTTTGGTACCTTTACATCATCAAAAAATGTTTCACAAAATGGTGACTTGCCTGATATTAAAGTAATTGGTTTGGTTGAGACGCCATTTGTTTCCATATCAATTAACAAAAAACTAATTCCATCATGCTTTGGTTCTTTTGGACCAGTTCTCACCAAAGCAAAAATCCAATCTGCTTTATCTGCATAAGAAGTCCATACTTTTTGACCATTAACCATAAAATGTTCACCAATATCTTCAGCTTTTGTGGCTAAACTTGCTAAATCAGATCCTGATCCAGGCTCCGAATATCCTTGACACCACCTTATTTCACCCTTAATAATTTTTGGAAGATGTTCTTTCTTCTGTTCTTCAGATCCATATTCTAATAAAACTGGTGCTAACATCCATATACCAAAACTTAGCAATGGAGTCTTTGCACCTATAGCAAACATTTCCTCGTTAAGAACTTTTACCTCTTCTTTAGAAAGCCCGCCACCGCCATACTCAGATGGTACTGTTGGCATAGTCCATCCTTTTTCACCCATTCTATCTAGCCAAATTTTTGATTCAGGATTTTTATATACAGCTTTTCGTCCTCCCCAAACTTCGTCTAGGGGTGTTTCAGGATCCGCACCAGCTCTCATTGAGGCTGGGCAATTATCATCTAACCACTGCTTTGTCTCTTCTCTAAATTTATCCATTTGAGTCATATTACTTTCCCATATTAAAAACTTTTGAATCTCATTATAAGGAGAAAAAGTATTATTTCATCCTTTAAAAAAAACATACATTGGGTTTTTTTGCAGAGTATAATCACTCAATGTTTAAAAAGATTGGAATTTACGTTAAAGAAAAAGCTTATGAGGGCATAGATAGCCATGCTCTGGATCCTTTAATTAACGATCTATGTAGTCATTCAAAGGATATATTTATAGAGATTTCATCTGATTATAGTCACTCTAAACTTAAGCAACTTTCAGACAAAGAGTTTGTTGAAAAAATTGATTTATTAATAGTTTTTGGTGGTGACGGAACCTTGCTTGGCTCAGCAAGAAAATTTTTAGAATTTAATATTCCTATTCTTGGAGTCAATATGGGTAATGTTGGTTTTTTAACTGATGTTAAAGTTAATAATTTTAAAAACTCAATAAAAGAAATTCTATCAGGAGACTATGTAATTGAAGACAGAAACTTAGTAAGCGCAAGTTTTTCAAATCAGACTGTATATGGTTTAAACGAAATAGTTATTCATTCAGGAGCATATGCTCAACTTATGAGATACAGGTTAAGCGTAAATGATAAAGTTGTTTATGAGCAAAGATCAGATGGTCTAATAATAGCTACTCCAACTGGATCAACTGCATATGCCTTATCTGCAGGGGGCCCTATCATTCATCCAAGTTTGGATGTTTGGACAATATTACCAATGCTTCCTCAAAGTATCTCTTCTAGACCATTTGTAATATCTTCATCTGAAAATGTTTCTATTGAAATTCTTAGAGGACCATTAGAATCAGCAAAAATTTGTGCAGATGGTCAAGATGATACCAAAGTGCCTTTTTTAGAAAATATCACAATATCAAAGATGGGTAATACACTTAAATTAGTTCATCCAAAGAAAAATGATTTTTTTGAAGCATGCAGAGAAAAGTTAGGATGGAGCCTCGATATATCTAATAATATATAAGTACCAGCATTGAACATCAAAAACTTTCATATACTTATAATATTAATTTCTATTGGAATAGCCTTAATTTCTGGTTTTGGAAGATATTCTGGCGTAATTGATTTTTTAACTTTTCTAAAGCCTAATATTGCATCAAATGGATATATAAATTTCCTTTCTTTCGAGAAAACTTTTTTTGAAGAAAGCCAATGGTGGAGATTATTAACACCAATGTTTGTTCATTTTTCTTTTGCACATCTTGCATTTAACTGTTTATGGATATATGTGCTTGGTTCAAAAATTGAATTACTTGATGGTCATATCAAGTTCATCTTGTTAGTGATATTTTCATCGCTATTTGCTAACTATTCCCAATATATTTTTACAGAATCCTTTCTTTTTGGTGGATTATCTGGGGTTGTATATGGGATGTTTGGTTTCTGTATGGTTGTTGAATTAGAGACAAAAAATGAAAGATATGGATTACCACCAGCAATATATTTATTCATGATTGTGTGGATGGTTTTAGGTTTTCTAGGGATTTTGACTTTATTTGGGTTCGGCAGCATCGCAAATTATGCACACCTTGGAGGTTTAATTGGCGGCATTATATTTGGCATGGCAACTAAATGGACAACAGTGATAAAATAAAATTATGAAAAAAATTAAAAAAGCAGTTTTGCCAGTAGCAGGTTTTGGAACAAGGTTTTTACCTGCAACAAAGGCAATACCAAAAGAAATGCTACCTATTATAGACAAGCCACTTATTGAGTATGCAGTTGAAGAGGCAGTTGATGCAGGCATTGAAGAGATCATTTTTATTACCAGTCATACTAAGGTTGCAATTGAAAATCATTTTGATAGCAATTTCGAACTTGAAGAAAAATTGGATAAGAATAATAAAAGACAATATATACCCTTAATAAATCCTGATAAGTTTAAAAATATAAGATTTACTTATGTTAGACAAAAATCACAAAAAGGCTTGGGTGATGCAGTTGCACATGCATCACATTTAATCAATGATGAGCCATTTGCTATCTTGCTTGCAGATGATTTGATAATTTCTGATAAAAGCTGTCTTCAGCAATTAAGTGAAGTTTATTATGAAAATAATACTTCTGTTATTGGTGTAAACCGCGTGGAAAAAGAGAAATATTCAAAGTATGGCGTAATTGAACCAAATACAGTTGGTAAAAATTTATTCATACAAAATATTGTTGAAAAACCCAGTCCAGATAAAGCGCCATCGGACTTAGCTGTTGTTGGTAGATATATATTCGATAGTATTATTTTCGATTATTTAGAACAGGTTAAAGAAGATAAATCTAATGAGATTCAGTTGACTGATGCAATTCAGTTAATGCTTCAGATCATAAGATATCTGCATGTGAATATTATGGTAATAAGTTTGATTGTGGCAGCAAATCTGGTTATGTAGAAGCAACTGTTTTTATGGGCCTTCAGGATCAAGATATTGCAAATGCTCTTAAAAAATATTTTTAACTTTGAGCTTCTTTTATCAATTTTTAAACTTTTTCCTCCTGAGCTTTCACATTCGCTTGCTTTATACTCTTTAAAGCTTCTTTATAAACTTAAATTAGTAAATATTTTTTTTCCAAGATTTAAAAATCAAGAATTTAGTTTTTTAGGAATGACATTTTCAAATAGACTTGGAACTGCAGCAGGGCTTGATAAAAATGGAGATTTTATTGACCCTATAGGTGCCCTAGGTTTTGGATTTCTGGAGGTAGGTACTGTTACTCCAAAAGCACAAATTGGTAATCCAAAGCCAAGAGTATTTAGAGTATTTGATGAAGAAGCTATTATTAATAGACTTGGATTTAATAATAAAGGAGTTGACTACTTAGTTAAAAGGCTTCAAAAGAGAAAATTCCAAGGTGTAGTGGGGGTAAATATAGGTGCAAATAAAACCTCACAAGGACAAAAAAGAATAGATGATTATATTGAGTGCTTTCAAAAAGTTCATCATTATGCCGATTATATTACAGTCAATATCTCTTCACCCAATACGCCTGGCTTAAGAGATCTTCATAATTCAGATAATTTAAAGAAACTAATTGATTCAATAGATGAAGAAATTAAAGTATGTAAATACGATAAGCCAATCTTTTTAAAAATTTCACCAGATGAGGACAGCAACTCAATTTCTGAAATTATTCATACTATTAATGAATCATGCTTTACAGGTTTAATTGTGTCTAACACATCAATTGACAAATCATTGCTATCTAATAAAGATTTTCATGATTATGAGGGTGGTTTGTCTGGGAAGCCCATTATGAATAAATCTACAAAACTACTAAGTATTATTTTCAAAGAAGACAGCTCCATACCTTTAATCGGTGTTGGTGGGGTCATGGACCACGAAGATTTTAATAAAAAAATTAATGCAGGAGCCGGTTTGGTGCAAATCTACTCAGGCTTTATTGTAAAAGGGCCAAAGATTGTTAAGGATATTTTAAAAGACTAAGTTTTATGGAATTAATTATTATTTTTACTGTGATTATTTTCTTAATTGGGACAGTAAGCATTGCGCTCCCATCAAAGTCAGCAAGAGAAATATCTAATTTAAGACTAGAGGCATCAAAGCTTGGTTTTAAGATTGTTTCATCTAAATTAAGTACACAATCTTTTAAAAATAAAGATTTTTCATTGGTTTGTTATCAGTTTAAAAATGAAACAAATTTAAAAGAAGCACACTTTATTAGAGACAAAGATGAATTAATTTTGTATTCTCCACTCAAACTTAAGTACTCTGATGAGTATGATGAGATAAAAGCTAAGCTAAATAAATTCTCTTTTTATGTTCATGAGATTATTTATTCAAAGAGTTTGATAGCCTTCTTATGGGAAGAAAAATCAGGTTTAGAGGAGCTTAAAAATATTTCTAGTTCTATAAAAGAATTATAAATATCTTGTCATACAGGCTTAATTAATGTTATTTGTAAATAAAGGAACTAATTTTTATTATGGCAAAATCACTAGTAATCGTAGAGTCACCTGCTAAAGCTAAAACAATTTCTAAATATCTTGGCAAAGATTATATTGTTGAATCAAGCGTTGGACATATAAGAGATTTACCAAAAAAAGCCTCACCACTATCCAAAAGGGCTTCCATACCAAAAGATATTTCTCCTGAAGAAAAACTAAAATTAAAAGCAGTTAATGATCGAAATAGACTTATTAGAAGAATGGGTATTGATCCAGATAATGGGTGGACCGCTGATTGGCAAATCATTCCTGAAAAAGAAAAGGTTATCAAATCATTAAGAAAAGCAGCTAAAGGTGTTGAGCATATTTACTTAGCAACCGATCTTGATAGAGAAGGTGAGGCGATTGCATGGCATCTTAAAGAAGCCTTGGGCCCAGAAAAATATAATTATTCTAGAGTCCGTTTCAATCAAATAACTAAATCAGCAATTATTGATTCGTTTGCTGATCCAAAAGAAATTGATTTAGACTTAGTTAAAGCATACAGAGCGAGAAGGTTTTTAGATAAAGTAATTGGTTTTGAGTTATCTCCTTTGCTTTGGAAAAAAATTGCAAGAGGTCTTTCGGCTGGAAGAGTTCAGTCAGTTGCATTAAGAGTTCTTGATGAAAGAGAAAGACTTATTCAAGAATTTATTCCAAAAGAGTTCTGGGAAGTCTCTATGCAATTACAGACATTTGGTAATAGCATTATTCCATTCGCACTCAATAGAAAAAAATCAGACCCCCTCCTTCAAAAAGAAGAGGCTGAAAAAATAAAATCTTTAATAGAATCAACAGAATTAAAAATTTCTGAAATTACTAAAAAGCCTGTAAAAATAAAACCAAGAGCACCATTTATAACATCAACTCTTCAGCAGGCTGCAAGTACGAAACTGAGCTTTAATGTAAAAAGAACAATGAGGGTTGCTCAAAAGCTTTATGAGGCAGGGCACATAACATATATGAGAACGGATGCTCCTAGTCTTAGTAAAGAGTCTATTCAAGATGCTAGAAACTATATAAATGATAAGTTAGGAGAGAAGTACCTTACCAATGCTCCAAGAATTTACTCAAGTACAGAAAATGCTCAAGAGGCACATGAGGCCATAAGACCAACAAATGCATTTATGCACCCAGATGATTTAATAGGATCAACCGAAGAAGAGAGAAGGCTTTATGGGCTGATATGGCAGCAATATATTTCTTGCCAAATGCCTGATGCTGAATATTTATCAACTTCAGTAAAAGTTGAAGTAGTCGAATATTATTTTTCAGCCAAAGGCAGAGAGGTCGTATTCGATGGTTACACCAAATATCAAACAATAATAGTGATGCTGAGGATGATATTTTGCCTCCACATGCAGAAGGCGAGAAGTCTTGATTTAGAAGAACTAAACTTAGATCAGAAATTTACAAAGCCACCTGCAAGATTTTCTGAAGCAGCCTTAGTTAAAGAGTTAGAGAAAAAAGGAATTGGTAGACCTTCAACTTATGCAAATATTATCTCTACTATTCAAGACAGAGGGTATGTAGAAATTCAAAATAGAAGATTCTTCGTAAAAAAGATTGGCCACATCGTTACAGAGAGGCTTGTTGAAAGCTTTGATGACATTATGAATTATGATTTCACTGCTAATCTAGAAAATAACTTAGATCAGGTTGCAAGCGGTGACTTAAATTGGAAAAATGTTTTAGATGATTTTTATAAAGCATTTCAAGATGATTTAGCCTCAGCGTCAATTGAAGATGGTGGGATGAGATCTAATAAGCCGACTGCTACAGATATTGTCTGCCCAGATTGTTCAAAAAATAAAATGGTAATAAGAAATTCTTCTAATGGAGTTTTCTTAGGTTGTTCAGGTTATGACAATGAGGGTGACGACAAATGTAAAAAAACTGTCAATCTTATTTCTGGTGATGAGGCTATTAGTGTGGATGATAAAGAAGAGGCTGAAAACTTATTGATTAAGAGAAGATGTCCTCAGTGTGAAACTAGTATGGATAATTATCTGATAGATGAGCATAGAAAATTACATGTTTGTGGCAAAAGCCCAGATTGTAATGGTTATGAGGTCGAAGATGGGCTATTTAAGATCAAGGGTTATGACGGTCCAGTATTAGAATGCCATAAGTGTGGTTCTGAAATGCAGCTTAAAACAGGAAGATTTGGTAAGTATTTTGGATGCCTCAATGATAATTGTGGAACAACAAGAGCACTTCAAAGAAATGGTGAGCCAAAGCCTTTAACAATGGAGCCAATTACAATGCCTGATTTGGCTTGCATTAAATGTGAAGATCATTACTTGTTAAGAGATAGTATGAAAGGTCTCTTTTTGGCTGCTAGTAAATATCCAAAAAATAGAGAAACCAGAGCTCCTAAAGTATCTGAGATAAATCATTTAACAAGAGAAATAAATGAAGCATGTAGATTCTTGCCTGAAAAAGATAAACATGGATATCTAATTACAGCTCCAGAAAAAGATAGAGATGGAAATCCTTATGTTATTAGATATAACAAATCAGAGGATGTTCATTATTTAGCCTCTGAAAAAGATGGTAAAAAGACAAAATGGACTGCGATTTACAATAATGGTGAATGGGTTCAGAACCTTAAAAGTTAGTGGATTCAAAAGAGTTAGTTAATTTATATTTAGATATTTCAGAAGGCTTGTTAAACAAACTATCTTTGAATAACTCTAAAGAGGGAAATTTTGATAAGTATTTATTTGTCCTTGCTTTAGAGCAAAGTCTTGATTCTCTTGCTGTTAGTATTGCTTCATCTTCTGAATTTGAGAATCCTAAGTTTAGCTCCTATGACTATATCAATAAATGGCGGGAGCTCTCAATCGATCATCCGGCTAGAAATATAATTAAGAAAGAATTTAGCTCCGATGGTATTTTTAATATGTTGATACTCATTAAAAAAGCAATTCATGAACCAATAAACGAATTAATAATAGTCTCAAATGAAACACTAAGCTTGAAAAAATTTAATTTGCTACTAGATAGATATAAAGAGTTTATCATCATGCTTCGCAAAACCCTCGAGGAATGCTAAGCTTGATCTAAGAGGAAAATATATGTCAAATTACCTAGAATTAGCACAATTACCAGATGGAAGTATTGTACTTAGAAGATCAGATGATCATGAAAATCCAATTGTAAAAATTGATTTCTCACCTGAATCTAAAGAATTCCTTCAAGGTCAAGAATTATCTGTTGCAAAAGAGATGATAAGAGCTGGGATAGAAAGTGTTAGTGGAAATGTTAGTGATTTTGATGAATTTTTTGATGGACAAAAAGAAAGGCTCTCTAAAAAACCTGTAATCCTTCATTAATTTTCTCTAATCAAACCTACGCTCTTTCCTTCAATAAATAGTTCAGTATGTTCTAAGTCAATTTCTATATTACTAAATTCTTCATTTGCTGGCTGAAGATGTACAATTTTTGGTGAGTGTCTATGAAAGTATTTTACAGTAACTTCATCATCAATTCTAGCAATAACAATATCACCATTTTTAATATCTTGGGTTTTTTTAACTGCAATTAGATCATCTTCCATAATACCTGCATCTTTCATACTAAGACCTCTAACGCGAAGAAAATAGTCAAAATTTGAACCAAAAAACCCTTGTGGACAATTAAAAACTTTTTCAACGTTTTCAGCTGCAAGCGTGGGTGATCCGGCAGCAACCAATCCTATGATTGGATAATCATTTCCATCATGTTCAATTTCAGGATTAATAATTGAAATTCCTCTAGAGGTTCCGCTTTCAATAGCAATAAAGCCTTTCTTTTCAAGCGCTCTAAGGTGTGTTTCGGCTGAATTTGGTGATTTAAAACCCAATTCTCTACATATATCCGCCCTTGTTGGCGGAAAACCAGTTTTCTTTATGTATACTTGGATACAGTTAAGTACCTTATTTTGCTGAGATGTTATGTCTTTCATAATGCTTCTATTAATACTGAATATATATACAGTATAATGCAGAATCTATATTTATATCAACTTAAATGGAAGAAAATAGAAAACTAATAATAGGAATTTCATCAAGAGCTTTATTTAATCTCGATGAAAGCCATTATATTTATGAAAAAGATGGACTTGATTCTTATCGTGATTACCAAATTGCCAATGAAGAGAAGACTCTTGATCCAGGCGAAGCATTTAACCTGGTAAAAAAAATATTAGATATCAATTCCTTATATAAAGATCGGCAGAGAATTGAAGTAATTCTTTTATCAAGAAATACATCTGATACAGGTTTACGAATAAGAAACTCAATTGAAGCTCATGGGTTAGATATTAGCAGGGCTGCTTTTTGTGGTGGTGAAAGCCCCCACAGATATGTAAAAGACTTTGGAGTTCATCTGTTTTTATCGAGCAGTATGGAGGATGTTAAATTAGCAATCGAAAGCAATGTTGCTGCAGCAACAATTATTTCAAGAGAAAATGATAGTAATTTTCTATCAGAAGAGGGTCAGCTAAAGATAGCATTTGATGGTGATGCTGTAATTTTTTCAGATGATTCCGAAAAAGTTTTCCATGAGGAGGGCTTGGAAGCATTTATTGAAAATGAAGTAACCGCAACAACTGCATTAAAAGAAGGGCCATTTAAATCGTTTCTTGTTGAGCTAAACGATATTCAGAATGATTTTGATATCAATGATTGCCCAATTAGGACTGCCTTGGTTACAGCAAGGTCTGCTCCTTCAGACAAGAGGGTGATAAAAACTTTAAGAGAATGGGGAGTTAGAATTGATGAATCTCTATTTTTAGGCGGCATGTCAAAAAGAGATTTTCTTAAATCTTTTCAAGCAGATATCTTTTTTGATGACCAAAAAAAACATATTATAGATACACAAAATACGACAGCATCAGGGCACGTGCCTTACGGCATTAAAAATAAATAATTTATAGGCACATAAAATGGAAATAGTTTGTTTTGACATGGAAGGCACTTTAACTCCAGAGATATGGGAAAAAGTAGCATCCAATACAGGCATAGAAGAGTTTAATAAAACCACAAGAGATATCCCTGACTATGGAAATCTTATGGATTTTAGGCTTGGCATAATGAAGACGCACGGGATCAAACTTTCAGATATCCAAAATGCTGCAAATGAATTAGAGCTCTTACCAGGAGCAGATTCTTTTTTAGCAAATGTTAGAGAAAATTTTCAAGTTGTGATTCTTTCAGATACTTTTCACGAAATAGCTCAGCCATTAATGAAAAAAATGGGATTTCCATTGCTTCTCTGTCATAACTTGGAAGTTGTTCAAGATGAAGTTATTTCATACAAATTACGAAATAAGAAAGCAAAGAGACAGGCCATTGAGAGCTTTCAATCTATAGGATACAGATGTTTGGCTGCAGGAGACTCTTATAATGATCTTCAAATGTTTGAGGTGGCTGAAAAGGGATTTTTTATCAATGCTCCAAAAAAAATCTCAGATGCGAATCCAGAAATACAATCCTTTAATAATTATGATGACCTTGAAAAAGGCCTCTTATCAAATTCATTATTTCAAAAATGAGTGACCACTTAAAATTAGATAATTTTGCAAGGCCTGTTTTAAGCATGCCTAAAGAAAATTCTAACCTTCTTCTTCATAGCTGTTGTGCTCCATGTGCTGGAGAAATAATGGAAGCTTTGGCTGCCTCAAATATAAACACAACTGTATATTTTTATAATCCAAATATTCACCCAACTGAAGAGTATGAAATTAGAAAAAATGAAAATAAAAGATTTTGCGATAAGCTGGGTTTTGAGTGCATTGATGGTGATTATGACAAAGATAATTGGTTTGAAAGAATTAAAGGCCTAGAGGATGAGCCAGAAAGAGGAAAAAGGTGCACCCAGTGCTTTGATATGAGATTCGAGAGATCTGCATTATTCGCTCAAGAAAACGGCTTTGGAGTTTATGCAACAACCTTAGGTATTTCTAGATGGAAAGATATGGAGCAAATTAATTCTTCTGGTCTTCGAGCTGCAAAAAGATATGAGGATGTGTCCTACTGGGATTTTAATTGGAGAAAACAGGGCGGATCTTCAAGGATGGTTGAAATTTCAAAGAGAGAAGAGTTTTATCAGCAAGAGTATTGCGGCTGTGTATACAGTTTAAGAGATACCAACAGATGGAGACGAAAGAATAATAAGGATAGGATTATTAGAGGCGTAAAATTTTATAGCTAGCTATAAATTTGGGAACAGGCATCTTCTTGATTTATAATCCACAACTATGACAGCAGGAACAAAATTCAGAGAAGCATTAAAATTAAATTCCCCTTTAGTAATACCAGGGGCTATTAACGCATACTCAGGAATCTTAGCTGAAAAGGCAGGGCATAAAGCTATCTATCTCTCTGGCGGGGGAGTGGCAGCAGCTTCATATGGCATGCCTGATCTTGGAATTACATCAATGGATGATGTCTTAATAGATGTAAAAAGAATATCTAATGCAACATCCCTTCCTCTATTAGTAGATATAGATACTGGTTGGGGAGGCGCTTTTAATATCTCGAGAACTATAAAAGAGATGATCAATGCAGGTTGCGCAGCTGTTCATATGGAAGATCAGGTATCTCAAAAAAGATGTGGCCATAGACCTAATAAATCTTTGGTAAGTTCTAATGAGATGCAGGATAGAATCAAAGCAGCTGTTGATGGTAGGCATGATGAATCATTTTTTATCATGGCAAGGACAGATGCATTGGCTTCAGAAGGGATGAATGGAGCAATAGATAGAGCTTCAAGTTATGTTGAACAGGGAGCCGATGGTATTTTCTTGGAAGCTGTTACATCTCTTGAGGACTATAAAGAATTCAAAAATGCCATAGATGTTCCTTTGCTTGCAAACATTACTGAGTTTGGAAAAACTCCATTATTTACTAAAGAAGAATTAGAGGGTGTTGATGTGGATATGATTTTATATCCGCTAACTGCATTTAGAGCAATGAGCAAAGCTGCGGAAAAAATTTACATTTCTCTAGCGAAAGAAGGGACACAAGAAGGTCTCTTGGATATAATGCAGACCCGAGAAGAGCTATATGAATACTTAAACTATCATAGTTATGAAGAGAAATTAGATACTTTATTTGAAGATTTAAAACTAGAAGAGGAACAAAAATGGTAAAAAAACTTGAAGGAGCTGGCCTAAGAGGTCAGGTAGCAGGAGAAACTTCACTTTCAACAGTTGGTCAAATAGAAGGTTTGGCTTACAGGGGTCATAAGATTGAAACCCTTGCTGAAAAAGCTACTTTTGAAGAAGTCGCATATCTTTTGTTATATAACAAATTACCAAATACAAACGAACTTAAAGACTATAAAGAATCTTTAAAAAATCAAAGAGACCTGCCTAAAGCATTAAAAGAGGTCCTGCAAAAAATACCTGCTAATGCTCACCCAATGGATGTTATGAGAACTGGTACTTCTATGCTTGGTAACTTAGAGCCTGAAGGAGATTTTTCAAATCAACTCAATTCAATTAATAGAATGATTGCAACAATGCCATCCATTGTTACTTATTGGTACAAATTTTCTCATGATGGAGTCGACATAGATTTAGTAAATGATGAAGATACTATGGCTGGGCATTTCTTACATATTCTTCATGGAAAAACACCAAGTGATCTTCATAGAAAAGTAATGGATGCATCTCTTGTCTTATATGCAGAACATGAATTCAATGCATCAACATTTACTGGAAGAGTATGTGCATCAACAATGTCAGATATTCATTCGTGCGTAGTTGCTGCTATTGGTTCGCTAAGAGGCCCTCTTCATGGAGGAGCTAACGAAAAAGCTATGGAGCTCATAGAAAATTGGACTTCAAGAGATGAGGCTAAAGAAAAAATCCTTTCCATGTTAGCAAATAAAGAAAAAATCATGGGATTCGGTCATGCGGTTTATTCTATTCGTGATCCTAGGAATGCTGTTATAAAAGAATTTGCTAAAGAGCTTTCCTTACTTCATGAAAATGATGACCTTTATCAAGTAGCTGAAGAGGTTGAAAAAGTTATGGCTGATGAGAAAAAAATGTTTGCAAATGCTGACTTTTTTCATGCTCCTGCATACTTTTATATGGGCATTCCAACAAAACTATTTACGCCAATATTTGTAATGTCCAGAGTTTCAGGATGGACGGCTCACTGCATGGAGCAGAGAGCAAATAATAGAATTATAAGACCAAGCGCAGATTATATTGGTGTTGAGAGTTCTGACTGGGTTGATTTAGAAGATAGATCTTAAAATGTCTTCAAATGTTGATCTAAACGTTAGGCCGGATTACGACTCTGTAATCAAAGAAATCGCAGACTATGTAGTTAATTTTGATATTGAATCTGATCTTGCACTAGACACTGCAAGAAATTGTTTGATAGATACAGTTGGCTGCGGGCTATTAGCTCTCAAATTCCCAGCATGCACCAAAATGCTTGGACCAGTCGTAGAAGGATCCTTCTGTTCCTTTTGGCGTTAGAGTGCCAGGAACAAACTTTCAAACTTGATCCAATAAAAGGTGCGTTCGATATTGGTTGTATTATTAGATGGCTAGATTATAACGACACTTGGCTTGCTGCTGAGTGGGGCCACCCCTCAGATAACTTAGGCGCTATCTTAGCCGTCGCAGACTTTATATCACAAAAAAATATCTCTGAAGGAAAAGAGCCATCTGAAAATGAGGGTTGTCTTAGAATCTATGATAATGGCTCATGAGATACAGGGTATTTTAGCTCTTAAAAATAGCTTTAATAAAGTTGGTCTTGATCATGTTGTATTAGTAAAAGTTGCATCCACAGCTTTGGTTACCAAGCTTATGGGCGGCAGTAAAGATCAGATTATGGATGCTGTTAGTCATGCATGGGTTGATGGCCAAAGTTTAAGAACTTACAGGCATGCTCCCAATGCGGGATCAAGAAAAAGCTGGGCTGCTGGAGATGCTACTTCTAGAGCTGTGAGGCTATCAATGATCACTCTTTCTGGAGAAATGGGTTATCCAGGTGTTTTGTCTGCTCCTGTTTGGGGGTTTGAGGATGTGCTATTTAACAGCGAGAAACTATCTCTACCTCAAGCTTTTGGATCTTATGTAATGGAAAATATCCTATTTAAGATTAGTTTTCCTGCAGAATTTCATGCTCAAACTGCTGTTGAGGCTGCTGTAACACTCCACCCTGAGGTTAAAGATAGGCTTGATGACATTGAGTCAGTTAACATTACTACTCATGAATCTGCTATTAGAATTATCTCCAAGGTTGGTGATTTAAATAACCCAGCAGATAGAGATCATTGTCTTCAATATATGGTTGCTATTGGTCTTTTAAAAGGAGACTTAATTGCTGAAGATTATGAGGATGATGTTGCATCAGATCCTAGAGTGGATGCTTTAAGAGAAAAAATGGTTATTTCTGAAGATTCAAGATATTCAACCGAATATCATGAGGCAGATAAAAGATCTATTGCCAATAAAATACAAATTCATTTCAAAGATGGTTCTTCAACAGATGCCATTGAGGTTGAATATCCAATTGGGCATATGAGAAGAAGAGAGGAAGGCATTCCTGTCCTTGAACAAAAGTTCTTAAAAAATCTACAAATCACCTACGATGCCAACAAGAGCAACAAAATCTATAGCCTTTGCACCAACCAAGAGGAATTAGAAAATACTTCGGTAACAGATTTCCAAGAATTATTTGCTGTTGAATCAAATAACTTTTAATTAATAACAAAGCTATAAAGTTAAGGTTTTAAAACCTTTTTGGACTATAATTATTGCCATGTCAGGCAATACATTTGGAGAATTATTTAAAGTTACTACTTATGGCGAGAGTCATGGGAAGGCTTTAGGCTGTATTATTGATGGATGCCCTCCTAATATTGAACTGAATGAATCTGATATTCAGCATGAATTAAACAGAAGGAAACCTGGTCAATCAGACGTAACAACCCAAAGAAAAGAAGATGATTTAGTTGAAATCCTTTCAGGAGTCTTTGAGGGGAAGACTACTGGAACACCAGTTAGTCTAATCATTTACAATCAAGACCAAAGATCTAAGGACTACTCAAATATAAAAGATGTTTTCAGACCAAATCATGCAGATATTACCTACCAAGCTAAATATGGTCATAGAGATTACAGGGGTGGAGGGAGATCAAGCGCAAGGGAAACTGCTATGAGGGTAGCTGCCGGGGCAATTGCAAAGAAATATCTTGAAGGCTTTCGGTGTAAAAACTACAAGTTACGTAAGCCAAATAGGCTCTATTAAAGCTGATGCTATTAACCACAAAGAAAGCGGGACTAATAAATATTTCTTTGCTGATAGTTCGAAGCTTACTGATCTTGATAATTTATTTAGTGATTTAATTGCGGAAGGTAATTCTGTTGGTGCAAAACTTGGAGTAACTATTGAAAACTGCCCAGTTGGTTTAGGGGCTCCAGTTTTTGATAAGTTAGATGCAGATCTAGCCAAAGCTATGATGAGTATTAATGCAGTTAAATCAGTTTCGATTGGGAATACCGATGATATTTTGGCTTCTAAAGGTTCTGAGGTTAGAGATGAAATGAGAGAAGATGGCTTTACCTCTAACAATGCTGGGGGGATATTAGGTGGAATTTCTAATGGCGATGATATTAATATAGATTTCATCATTAAACCCACATCTAGTATAAAAAATACCGGTAAAAGCATTGATGCCGATGGAAATGAGGTAGATATAGAAGTAACTGGTAGGCATGATCCATGTGTTGGAATAAGAGCAGTGCCTATAGCAGAGGCTATGGCCAATTTAGTTGTTATAGATCACCTTTTGAGAAATAGAGCTCAATGTGGTGAGGTTGATCAAAAATTACCTTTCAAAAAGTAACATGCCTAATACTTTATATGACAAGCTTTGGAATGAGCACCATATAAAAACTCTTGATTCAGGCGAATCTTTAATTTACATAGACAGGCAATATCTTCATGAAGTGACTTCTCCTCAAGCTTTTGAGGGACTGTCAAAGAAAGGTCTTTTGCCTTGGAGGCTTGGGGCAAATATTGCAACACCAGACCATAATGTTCCCACTGAAAGAGGGGACTCGTTTACAGTAGAAAATATTAGTGATGATATCTCAAAAATTCAGGTAGTTGAGCTTGATAAGAACTGTAATAAATTTGGAATTAAACAATTTGATATAACCTCAGCTAACCAAGGAATCGTTCATGTAATTGGTCCAGAACTTGGTTACACATTACCGGGTATGACAATAGTTTGTGGGGATTCTCATACCTCTACTCATGGTGCATTTGGGTGTCTTGCAATGGGCATTGGAACTTCAGAAGTTGAGCATGTTCTTGCTACGCAAACATTAAAGGTTTCCAAACTTTTAAATATGAAAGTAATTTTTGAAGGGACGCCTCAAAGAGGGGTTTCGTCTAAAGATATAGTTTTATTTTTAATAGGAGAAATTGGAACAGCGGGTGGTAATGGGCATGCTATTGAATTCTCTGGGTCTTATATTGAAAGCATATCCATGGAAGCCAGAATGACGATATGTAATATGGCTATTGAGGCCGGTGCTAAGGTCGGCTTAATCGCCACTGATTCAACAACTATCGACTATGTAAAAGAACACTCACCTCTCTCAGTCGATGACCTAGCCCTAGCTCAAAAGCATTGGAATAATTTATTTTCAGACAAAGAAGCTATTTTTGATAAAGAGATTGTTATTGATATATCTCAAATTAAACCTCAGGTGACATGGGGAACTTCGCCTGAAATGGTAGTAGATTATGATGCAGGGCTTCCTGAGTTATCTATGCAAACGGAAGCCAATAAGAAAAACATAGAGTTAGCAAAAAATTATATGGGTATTAAAGAGGGTGAAAAATTAACAGACTTAGAATTTGATAGAGTTTTTATTGGTTCATGTACAAATTCTAGAATAGAGGATTTGCGTGAGGCTGCATCAGTTATAAAAGGAAGAATAGTTTCTGAAAAAATAACTGAGGCCATTGTGGTTCCAGGGTCGGGAATGGTTAAGGCACAAGCTGAAGCTGAAGGTCTTGATAAGATATTTAAGGACGCAGGTTTTATATGGAGAGACCCAGGTTGCTCTATGTGTTTAGGGATGAATCCTGACCAATTAAAGCCCTATGAAAGATGCGCATCTACATCTAATAGAAATTTTGAAGGCAGACAAGGTAATCTTGGAAGAACGCATCTTATGAGCCCAGTTATGGCAGCTCATACTGCAATTAATGGAGTTATTGGAGACTTGTCATGAAGGTAATTGGCAATGAGCTTCAAATAAAAGGTATTGTGGCATCAATCGACAGGGATAATATTGATACAGATCAAATAATTCCTACAGAGTACTTAAAATCAATAAAAAAATTTGGTTTTGAAGATTATCTTTTTGATGGGTGGAGATATCTTGATGATGGTAAGTTAGGCATTTCAAAAAATGAAAGAAAAATAAATCACGAATTTGTTTTAAACCAAGAGCCATATACCCAAGCCAATATTTTATTAACTAGAGATAACTTTGGCTGCGGCTCTTCAAGAGAACATGCGGTTTGGGCATTAAGAGACTTTGGAATCAGGGTTGTTATAGCATCATCATTCGGTGATATTTTTTACAATAACTGTTTTAAAAATGGTGTACTGCCTGTCAAATTATCTAAAGATCAAATTGAAGAAATATTTAAAGCTGAGGTTGGTGAGATGTCTGTAAGCCTTGATTCAAAAAAAATAGAATTTAATAATACTTATCAATATGAATTTGAAGTTGAGGATAATCTTCTCGAGAGGATAGTCTTAGGTTTAGATGATGTTGATATGACATTGAAATACAAAAACGATATAAAGTTATTTGAAGAACTAAGAAAAAAAGAGAAACCATGGATTTATGCAGATGAGTAAAAAAATATTAATCACGCCAGGTGATGGAATTGGGCAAGAAGTAACTAGTTCAGCTAGGGAGGTCTTGGACTTTTTAATTGGTGAACATGAACTAGACTTTGATATAACCCAGATGGATGTTGGTGGAACTTCCTATGATAAAAATGGCTCACCACTTCCTAAAGAAGTTCTTGATGAAGCAAGAAAATCCGATGCTATTTTATTTGGAGCAGTTGGCGGCCCTCAGTGGGATGATCTTGATTGGGATTCGCGCCCAGAACAAGCCTTATTGGGCCTAAGAAAAGAGCTCGAACTATTTGCAAACTTAAGACCTGCTTTTCTTTTCAATGAGTTAGCAGGAGCGTCACCAATAAAAGATGAAATTATTAAGGATCTCGATATTCTTATTGTTAGAGAGCTTACTGGTGGAATATATTTTGGAGAACCTAGGGCAATCGTCTCTGATGAATCGCCTCCATATGCTTTCAATACAATGATTTATAATGAAGATGAGATCAAAAGAATTGCTAAGGTTGCATTTGAATCAGCAAGAAAAAGGGATGGCAAACTTTGCTCTGTTGAGAAGGCCAATGTTCTTGAGGTCTCTAAATTTTGGAGATCTGTGGTGAGTGATATGGCAAAGGATTACCCAGATGTTGAACTATCTCATCAACTTGCTGATAACACAGCAATGCAGTTAGTTATGAATCCCAATCAATTTGATGTTATTGTTTCAAGCAATCTATTCGGCGATATTTTATCTGATATTGCTGCTACTTTATCTGGATCAATAGGCATGCTTCCTTCTGCTTCTCTTAACAGCTCATCACAAGGAATGTATGAGCCTTGTCATGGTAGCGCTCCAGACATTGCTGGGCAGAATATTGCAAACCCTATAGCAATGATTGCATCATTGGCTATGGCTTTAAGGTATTCGTTAGATCAAAAAGGTTTGGCAGATAAAATCGATAATGCTATTAAAGATTTTATTAAACAAGGATACAGAACTAAAGATATAAGCACCAACTCAGAATTTGTAAGAACTTCTGAGGTAGCTTCAATAATTATAGGAATTATGAAAAATGGATAAGACTATCAATCTTGCTTTAATTGGGGCTTCTGGTGTTGTTGGGCAAAAAATACTCCAACTTCTTGAAAAGAAAAATATTAAGATTAATAAATTATTTCCTCTTGGAAAATCAACAGTTGGTCAAACCATCCATTTTCAGAATAATGATATTACAATTGGAGACTTGGATTCTTTCAATCCATCTGATGCAAATATAACAATTTTTTCAGCAGGCTCATCTGTTGCGAAGACCCATGCTCGAAAATTTGTTGAATCAGGTAGTTATGTTATTGACCTGTCATCAGAGTTTAGATACGAAGAAGATGTACCCTTAATAATCCCTGAAATTAATGGATCTATAATAGATTTACTCGAAAAGCCTTCACTAATAGCAAACCCCAATTGCTCAACTTCACAGCTTTTAATGGTTCTAAAACCGATTCATGACAAATACGGTATTGATTTTTTTAATGTTGCTACATATCAAGCAGTATCCGGAACTGGTAAGGAGGCTATTGCAGAGCTGAAATCTCAAACCTATGAAGGAAATACTGAACCAAAAGTATATCCAAAACCTATTGCCTTTAATGTTATACCCCAGTGTGATATTTTCTTAGATAACGCATTTACTAAAGAAGAAATGAAGTTAGTTTGGGAAACAAAAAAAATTCTTGATCCTGCTATTGAAGTCCAAGCTACTTGTGCAAGAGTGCCTGTATTGAATGGTCACTCTGAAGCAGTTTTTCTTAAATCCTCTAACATGGCATCACGTGATGAGATTATCAGCTGCATAGAAGGAACTCCTGGAGTTTGTGTAATGGATGATCCAGATAACCTAGAATACCCAACCCCATTAGAGCAAGCTAATGACTCTGAGGATGTTTATGTTGGAAGAATAAGGTCTCAGCAGATACAAAATGATACATGGGTATCTCTATGGGTGGTTGCGGATAATGTATATGGAAAGGGTGCTGCACTTAATGCAGTACAAATTCTTCAAAGATTGGTTTCAAGCAATAAGTTATGATGCGATATAGTTATCTCTTAGCATTTATTTTTTCAATAAATATTGCTGCAGATTCTATTTTATCCTCTCCCTCACTTAAGCTTAATTCAAGCGATCAGAGGGTGATCGAATTTAGAGTTAAGGGAAATAAAATATCAGACGATGATATTTTTCTAAAGGAATATAAATCAGATGAACCAATCAATGAAGACTATATTAGTTATACATTATTAGAGGATTTCAGCACCTACCAATCCTTCTCTATTATTTTAGAAAATAGCTATAACGAAGACTATTTCAGTTTTAAATTAGTTATTGAGGATGAGCTCGCAAAGGATATATTTATTTTCTTACCATCAAAAATTAAGAATAATACCAATCAAAACAAACCATCAAAAATATATCAGCCTGCAAGGCTTCCCATTGAGGATAAGTTTGATGAAGTAATTGAAATGACTCCGCAAAAGGAACAATCAAACCTCATCAAAGCTGACGATATTACAACCATGTGGAGCATAGCTTCAAATATCAAAAAAGAAACAACCGATACTTCTATATACCAAATCATGTGGTCTATTTACCTAGGGAATAAAGATGCATTTATTGATGGTAATATCAATTTAGTTCGCAAAGACAAGGATTTAAAAATACCGTCATATATGACTATGAAGATGACATCGCAAGATGAGGCCAAAGAGTCCATCTTAGCAATGAATGCCTCCTTTTCATCAAACTTTGTCCGCTACGTAAAGTCCCTTTTAACTTTGACCGCTCCTAAGATTATGTGGAAGCAAGAGAAATTAGAGATTCCAAAAGTTAACGAACAGAAAGAAGACAACAAGCTGATTAATATTAATGATGATCAAGTCTCAGATCCTAAGAAGTTTATTGAAAATAATACAAAGCAGTTTGAAGTGGCTGTTGAAAATAAAACATTAGATAAATTAATTGAAATTGAGAACAACCAAGAAAATATTCAAGATGATAGTGGGTTTGGTGTTATGGATTTATTGTTTGTAGCGATTGTTTCGGTATTGTCCGGAGTCCTTATCGCTTTGATATATATCCAACTTAACTCAACAAAGAAAAAGACTATATCTTATGACTTTGATGAAGCGAGTGGATTCCTCTTCTTCTATCGATGGCTTACCAAAAGGGTTGAGCATAAAAAATAATTATGACGAGCAACAGTTAGACTTAGCAATAACATATTTTGAAATGCAGGATTATAGTAATTGTAAGATTATAATAGATGATATACTGAAAATAACAGAAGATAGCAACATAAAAGAATCTGCAATGAGTCTTTTAGATAAAATTCAAAACAAGTGAGACTAGCCTTTGTAACTGAGTACGATGGTACTAATTTTTCTGGTTTTCAGAAACAAAAGAATGCGGTATCAGTTCAAGAGTCCATTGAAGATGCGCTTAAAGAAGTTACCAAGAAAAATATTTCAATAAATTATGCTGGCAGAACAGATGCTGGCGTTCATGCCCTGTCTCAAGTATTTGATTTTGAAACACAAATAGAGAGAGATCATCAGAACTGGGTGGATGGAATTAACTCTAATCTTCCAGATTCCATCTTGGTTAAAGCTATAACAAATGTTGCAGATGAATTCCATTCTCGATTTTCAGCGCTAGATAGAAGTTATACCTATGTCATTTATAACTCAAAAACTAAACCATTATTTTTTGATAAGATGGTTCATTGGGATGATAACTTTATTGAGTTTGATGTCATAAAAAAACAAGCGGATATGTTTATAGGTTCCCATGACTTCACCTCATTCAGAAGTTCAAGATGTAGCTCTCGAAACCCAGTCAAGGAAATTAAAAGTATCGAAGTCTTAAAGAAAAATAATTTTATTTTTATCACCATTAAGGCGAATGCATTTTTACACAACATGGTCAGAATAATGACTGGGACGCTTGTGGATATTGCAAAGGGAGAAATTAAAAGTTCAATTAAAGATATCTTATTAAAAATGGACAGGGCCTCTGCTGGAAAGACCGCACCTGCAAAAGGTTTATTTTTCTTAGGCCCAAATTATGAAAGTCAATTTAATATACAAAGCCCAACATTAAACATTATGGATAAATTTAAATCATGAGTGGTCAAAAGATTAAAATATGCGGCGTAAATGATCTATCTATATTAGAAGAAATAGTTAATCTAGAAATAGATTATGTCGGCTTTATTTTTTTTGAACAAAGCCCCAGAAATGTAAACAGTAATTTTCTTGAGCTCATAAATGATTTTAATTTTAAGAACACTCAGCCGGTATGTGTATATGTAAACCCTGACGAGGAATATGTTTATAGAACATCCTCATATCTACATAATCCAATTTTGCAGTTTCACGGTAATGAGGATTCATCTTTTTGTGAGTCATTCGGATTGGAATATTGGAAGGCCATAAGGGTTAAGACAAGTAAAGATTTTGATGAATTAATGAACTATGAATCAGCATCAGCAATCCTTATGGAAAATCATAAAGATGGTTTTTATGGGGGAACAGGTGAATCATTTGACTGGGAAATGCTCAAAGATTTTGATACTGATAAGCATAATTTAATTCTTTCGGGTGGAATTAATTCTAAAAATGTCGATAATGCATTAACAACTAAATCTTGGTGTATTGATATCAACTCTGGAGTTGAATCTGAAGTTGGAAAAAAAGATATCAACCTAATAAATAACATTGTAGATAAAATAAATAATCATGACTTCTAATAAATTTAATTACCCTGATAAAGAAGGCTTCTTTGGAGAGTTTGGTGGAAAATTTGTTCCAGAAACACTCATGTATGCCTTAGAAGAATTAGAAAACACTTATAGTAAATTAAAAGATGATAAAGATTTTATAAAAGAATTTTATAGTGATTTATCTGCGTTCGTAGGAAGGCCATCTCCACTATACTTTGCTCAAAGACTTACTGATAAATATAAATCAGGTAATATTTGGTTAAAAAGAGAAGATCTCAATCATACTGGCGCGCACAAGATTAATAATACTGTTGGTCAAATTTTACTTGCCAAGCATATGGGCAAGAAGAGAATTATAGCCGAAACAGGTGCTGGTCAGCATGGCGTTGCAACAGCAACTGTTGCTGCCAGATTAGGCCTTGAGTGTCATATTTATATGGGATCTGAGGATGTTAGAAGACAATCTTTAAATGTATATAGAATAAAGTTATTGGGAGCTCAAGTTCATGCTGTTGATTCTGGATCAGCTACATTAAAAGATGCCTTAAATGAAGCTATGAGGGACTGGGTAAGCAATATTGATGACACTTACTATATTATTGGAAGTGTTACAGGTCCGCACCCATATCCAATGATCGTAAGAGATTTTAATTCAGTTGTTGGGCAAGAAGTTATTAAACAATCCAATGATCTTTTTAATAAGATGCCAGATGCAATTGTTGCATGTGTAGGCGGTGGCTCAAATGCAATGGGAATTTTCTATCCATTCATTGAAGTTCAAGAAACTAGGCTAATAGGTGTTGAAGCTGGAGGAAAGGGTGTATCCACTGGAGAGCATGCGGCCCCTCTGAATGATGGAACCCCTGGAGTTCTTCATGGTGCTCGTAGTTATTTAATGCAAGATGAAGCTGGCCAAGTAAAGGATACTAAATCAGTTTCTGCTGGGCTGGACTATCCTGGCGTAGGTCCTGAGCATTCATGGCTAAAAGATATTGGAAGAGCAGAGTATGTTGCGGTTAGTGATGATAATGCTTTAAAAGCATTTCATGTGGTCACAGAGCTAGAAGGTATTATGCCTGCTCTTGAAACAGCTCATGCTTTTGCCTATCTAGAACCACTTATGAAAGAATTAGACTCGTCAGCAAATGTAGTTATTAATGTTTCTGGGCGTGGTGATAAAGATATAAATACTGTGGCAGAAATAGACGGCATAGAATTTTGAACAGACTAACTTCGACCCTATCAAACCTTAAAGCTAATAATCAAAAAGCGCTTGTAGCTTATCTTGTCGCAGGTGATCCTGATATGGACTCAACCCTTGATTTAATGCACATATTTGTTGAGTCAGGTGTTGACGTGATTGAAATTGGCGTACCGTTTACAGATCCTATTGCCGAAGGCCCAACCATTCAAAGAGCACATGATCGCGCACTAAAAAATAATATATCTTTAAAAATGATTTTATCTCTTGTTGATGAGTTTAGAAAAAGCAATAAAGAAACTCCAATAGTTCTTATGGGGTATTTAAATACTTTTATTTCTCATATCGACCTAGTTCAAGCAACTGGTAAAGATGGTATTGATTCGATATTGGTAGTCGATATACCAGGAGAATTAAATTTAGAAACTTATGGAATAAGCAACCCTAATATCAATACTATTTCATTAATCTCTCCAACAACTAAAGAGAATAGAGTAGAGCTTATTTCTAAAAATAGCACAGGGTTTATTTATTACGTTAACTTAAGAGGAGTAACTGGCTCTTCAAACCTCAACATTTCTGAGATTGAGAATAATATTAGTAGAATAAAAAAATACACAGATCTTCCAACGCTTGCAGGATTTGGTATAAAAACGACTGAGGATGCTAAAACATTGGCCAAGTTTTCTGATGGTATTATTATTGGATCATCTATCGTGGAAATGATAAATGACTCATCAACTACCAAAGAGTTTGGTAGAATAGGTCAATACATTATGGATATGAAAGTGGCTATATCATGAATTGGTTAACGAGGCTTATACCTTCAATGGGCTCTTCAAGCACTAAAAGCAAGGTACCTGATGGTCTTTGGAGTTCATGTCCATCCTGTAAATCAGTTTTATATGCTCCCGAATTAGAGAAATCATTATTTGTTTGTCCAAAATGTGATCACCACCTAAGGATTGGAGCCAGAAAAAGATTTGAAATATTTCTTGATAATGGCTTATTTCATGAAATCGCATCTGATATTAAAACTAAAGATATTCTTAAGTTTAAAGATATTAAATACTACTCTTCTAGAATAAAAGATGCTGTATCTTCAACCGGCGAGAATGAGGCAATTGTTATTGGTAAGGGGTCATTGGATGGAATGCCAATAGTTATGGCTGCATTTGAGTTTAGGTTCATGGGTGGTTCAATGGGCGGCGTTGTGGGTGAAAAATTTGTTCAAGGTATTAACGAGGCTATTTCTGATCACTCACCATTTATATGTTTTGCAACAAGCGGTGGAGCCAGAATGCAGGAATCTATGATTTCATTAATGCAGATGGCAAAAACATCTGCTGCACTTCAAAAATTAAAAGCTGCAAATCTTCCCTATATATCGGTAATGGTAGACCCAATCTATGGTGGAGTATCTGCAAGTCTTGCAATGCTTGGTGATATAAATATTGCAGAGCCTGATGCATTGGTAGGTTTTGCTGGAAGAAGGGTAATAGAACAAACTGTTAGGGTTGATTTACCTGATAATTTTCAAAAATCCGAGTTTTTATTAAAAAATGGTGCAATAGATATGATCGTACATAGACGCGATATTAGATCAAAAGTCCATAGTCTTCTTAAAAAAATATATAAATATTAATGAGTATTAAAAGATTCACTGGATTAGTTTTTATCATAGGGTTATTACTTTTAACCCTTTTTGTTTTTTTGAAACCTCAAATAAACTATCAATATGAACGGGAGGTTAAACTGGATGAAGATAATAAAGAGATATTACCAACGAAAGATATTGATGTAGTTTTTGATACTAAAAATAAGAACCTAGAAGCTATGAGTATTAAAAAATCTGATTTTGATATGTTTGTTTTGAGAATTCATGTTTTATCATCTAAAGATAGCGCAACTTTGATGGTAACCAAATTACAAGATAATGGAATACATGCATTCGCTGAGGTATTTGGTGAAGAAAAAATTCTCTATGCTGTTTATGTTGGACCTTTTCACGAAGAGAATGATATTCATAACAACATAGAGCTCATACAGAAAATATCTGAAACCACAAAAGGAGAAATATTTAGATGGAAGCCTTAGGTCTAAATGTTGCAGATTGGTTTATTTTAGTTGTTCTGACAGCATCAGGCCTAATATCTTTATCTAGAGGTTTTACCAAAGAGTTTTTATCTTTATTTTTATGGTTATTTGCTTTTATCGCTGCTATAACCCTTGAATTCTTGGCAACCCCTAAAATAAATGAATTTATAGGTAATGTAGAAGTATCTAAAATACTTGCTTATATCGTTGTATTTATGATTTGTATAATTCTTGGTGGAATGGCTATCAAATTTATTAGTAAGCTTATTAAATGGTCTGGAGCTTCAGGTTTTGATAAATTTTTTGGAGTTTTATTTGGTCTATCAAGGGGGCTCATTGTTTTGTTTGTAATATTTTTATTGTTACCAAAAAGTGTAAAATCTACAGACTTAATTGATCAATCAAAAATAACTCCAGTGATTGAAAAATATGCACCTCAAATTGAGGCATATCTAAGAAACTTATTAGATAATAAAAAAAATATTCTTGAGGAAGCTAATGAAATCATTGAACCGTTCAAAGAAAACTTATCTCCAGACTCTGATAATTTAAATTCTGAAAAAGGAGATTCCTAATGTGTGGAATAGTTGGGATTTCTGCAGAAAGTAATGTTGCTGCAGAAATTTATGACTCACTATTAATGCTTCAGCATAGAGGCCAAGATGCCGCGGGCATGGTTGTATGTGACTCTGAAGGAAAACTTAATAGTAGAAAATCTATGGGATATGTAAGAGATGTATTCCAACAAAATCACATGAACAAGCTTGTTGGAAATTATGGAATAGGCCATGTTAGATATCCAACAGCAGGTGGTGCAGGAAAAGAATTTGCTCAGCCAATGTATGTTAATTCTCCATATGGAATAAGCTTAGCCCATAATGGAAATCTTACCAATTCTAAAGAATTAGCTAGACAATTATTTCACGCAGAAATGAGACATCTGAATACTGATTCAGACTCAGAGGTTTTGCTTAATATATTTGCGCATGAACTTGGCAAGCAAAGAGAGATATACCCATCTGCTGAACATATATTTAAAGCTATCACCAAAACACATAGGCGATGTGATGGTGCTTATGCTGTTCTTGCATTAATAACAGGGCATGGAATATTAGGCTTTAGGGATAATAATGCAATTAGGCCTTTATCGATTGGAATTAGAAAAGGACAAACAAGAGATGAGTATATTATTGCATCAGAAGATGCTCTATTTACTTCGCAAGGCTTTGAAAAATTAAGAGATGTTGAGCCTGGTGAGGCGGTATTTATTGATAAAAAAGGAATATTTTTCTCTCAACAGTGCGCAGAAAAACCTCAGAAAAAACCATGCATATTTGAATATGTTTATTTCTCAAGACCAGATTCTAAGATTGATGAGATTTCAGTATATAAAGCAAGAATGAGAATGGGCTCCAAGCTAGCTAAGTCAATAAAAAATATTAAACCTAACCATGATATTGATGTGGTAATCCCAATACCAGACAGCTCTACAACTGCAGCTCTTCAGCTATCTGTTGACTTAGATGTCCCTTATAGAGAAGGTTTTGTAAAGAATAGGTATATAGGACGCACATTTATCATGCCTTACCAAGAAGAACGTAAGAAATCTGTTAGAAGAAAATTAAATATCCTAGACCTTGAGTTCAGAGGCAAGAACGTTCTTTTGGTTGATGACTCTATAGTTCGAGGAACTACAAGTAAAAAAATTATTGAAATGGCAAAAGAGTCTGGAGCTAAAAAAGTGTATTTTGCATCTGCTGCTCCTGCTATTAAGTATCAAAATTTATACGGAATAGATATGCCTGCTACCAAGGAGTTAGTTGCTTCTAACAGGACTCATGAAGAGGTAGCAAAAGAGATAGGCGCAGATTGGTTGATTTATCAAACCTTAGAAGATCTAATTGATACCGTTCAATATGGAAACCCTGACATCAAGGAGTTTGAAACATCTATATTTACAGGGGATTACATAACACCGCTTGGCGAGAATTACCTTCAAGACCTTGAAGACTCAAGACAAGACGATGTTAAAGCCCAAAGAGAAAACGCTTAAATTAAGGGTTAACTATATTCACTGCTGAAATTTTTGCTGAATCAGCACTTTCAACATAAGTATCAATCTCATTAAAGTTTAAATATTTATATATATCATCTGACAGAGGATTTATATCTTCCATGTACTGGTGATATTCCGCAACTGTTGGCAATTTCCCTAATATAGAAGCTATTGCAGAAAGTTCTGCTGAGGCAAGAAATACATTAGCACCATCTCCTAATCTATTTGGAAAATTCCTTGTTGAAGTAGAAACTACTGTTGAGTTTGCCAATACCCTAGCTTGATTACCCATGCAGAGTGAACATCCCGGCAATTCAGTTCTAGCGCCAGATACACCAAATACATTATAGATACCTTCTTCCATGAGTTGTTTTTCATCCATCTTGGTTGGAGGAACTACCCATAAACGTGCTTTCGTTCCATTATGCTTTTGGAGTAATGTTCCTGCAGCTCTAAAGTGGCCTATATTTGTCATACATGACCCAATGAATACTTCTTGAATCTCAGTATTAGCTACTTCTGATAATGGTTTAATATCATCGGGATCATTTGGACAAGCTAGTAATGGTTCTATAATTTCATTGAGATCAATCTCAATAATTTCTGCATATTCTGCATTAGCATCAGGTACTAAGAGTTCAGGATTTTCTATCCATTCTTCCATTGCTTGAGCTCTTCTTTCTAATGTCTTTGGATCACCGTAGCCACTAGCAATCATCCATCTCAACATAACAATATTAGATTTGAGATATTCTATGATTGGCTCTTTATTTAATCTGACTGTACACCCAGACGCAGATCTTTCTGCAGATGCATCAGATAATTCAAATGCTTGCTCAACTTTCATATCTGGCAAACCTTCTATTTCCAAACATTTACCTGAGAAAATATTTTTCTTACCTTCTTTAGCAACAGTCAGTAATCCTTTTTGAATTGCCGCATAAGGAATTGCATTAACAAGATCTCTTAAAGTGATTCCTGGCTGCATTTCACCTTTAAATCTAACTAATACAGATTCAGGCATATCCAATGGCATGACGCCAAGAGTTGCAGCAAAAGCAACTAGCCCTGACCCTGCGGGAAAGCTTATTCCAAGTGGGAACCTTGTATGACTATCACCACCAGTTCCAACCCCATCCGGTAATAACATTCTGTTTAACCATGAATGAATAATTCCATCACCTGGTCTTAATGAAACACCACCTCTATTCATAATAAAGTCAGGCAGGTTGTGCTGTGTTTCTATATCAACTGGCTTTGGATAAGCAGCAGTATGACAAAATGATTGCATCACAAGATCTGCAGAGAAACCTAGGCAAGCCAGTTCTTTTAATTCATCTCTAGTCATTGGACCTGTTGTATCTTGAGAGCCTACTGTGGTCATTCTTGGCTCACAGTATGTTCCAGGTCTAATTCCTTCAACTCCACAAGCCTTTCCAACCATTTTTTGAGCTAACGTGTAGCCTTTATCAGAATCATCTGCATCATCAGGTCTTTTAAAAACACCTGTAGGTTCAAGATCCAGAGCTTCACGAGTCTTATCTGTAAGCTGTCTTCCAATGATTAATGGAATTCTTCCATTAGCTCTTACTTCATCTAGAATGACATTTGTTTTTAATTCAAACGTTGTAATTACTTCATTGGTATTTGCATCTAATACTCTGCCATTATGTGGCTCAAGGATAATTTCTTGACCCATTTCCATATTAGAAACATCTAACTCAATAGGGAAGGCACCAGAATCTTCTAAAGTATTAAAAAAGATAGGAGCAATTTTTCCACCAAAACAGAATCCACCTTCTTTTTTGTTTGGTATACAAGGTATTTCATCACCCATGTGCCATAGAACTGAATTTGTTGCTGATTTTCTAGAAGAACCTGTACCAACAACATCACCAACAAACACTAAAGGGTTTCCCTTTTCTTTTAATTCATCAATAGTTTCAAGAGGCCTTTCTATTCCTTCTCTTGGCATTTTAAACATAGCTAATGCATGAAGAGGGATGTCTGGTCTTGACCATGCATCTGTTGCAGGAGATAAATCATCAGTATTTATTTCTCCTGGAACTTTATAAACCGTTAATTTGATTTGATCTGGAATTTCAGACTTTTCTGTAAACCATGTTCCTTCAGCCCAAGAATCAATAACTCTTTTAGCATGCTCGTTAGTGTTAGCTAATTCAAATATCTCATTAAAAGCATCAAATATTAATAGAGTCTTACTTAGCGCATTAGCAGCATCACTTCCTAAGCCATCAATCTTTAAACATTCAATTAAAGGTTGGATGTTGTAGCCACCCAACATAGTCCCAAGAATCTGAACGGCATCAACTTTTGATACATGAGGGCTATCAGCTTTCCCAGTTGTTATATCTGAAAGGAAGGCAGCTTTTACATAAGCAGCCTGATCTACTCCAGCTGGAACTCTTTCTTTTAGTAGATGTAATAGTAATTCTGATTCTTCATGATGTGCTTTTAAAAGATCAACTAGATGTGCTGTTTGATCAGCATCCAATGGAAGAGGTGGAATATTTTGGTTTGCTCTTTCGTCTACGTGTGCTTTGTATTCGTTTAACATATGATTTTCTCCGTGGCTCATTTTACTCCTATAGCCAAAAGGCTTCTACTAAATCAAAGATTTTATTTGAAAATGAGTTATTATTTGGCTAAATATGCAAAAAAATAGATCAACGACCCCATGCCTTGGCATTTGTTCAACAACATATGGCGATGATGTCTGTAAAGGCTGCAAAAGGTTTGTTCATGAAATCATTGGATGGCCAAAATTTTCACAAGACGAAAGGGCGCTTGTTAATGATCGATTAGAGAAATTTAAGGTCCTTATTTTAAAGGATAGATTTAATATCCTAGATCAAGATTTACTCCAACTTAAACTCAAAGAAAATGCAATTAACTATAATAATTCTATGGATCCGCTTACATGGATTTTTGATTTATTAAGGGCTGCTGGATCTCAAGCTTTAGATTTACAAAAGTTTGGAATCGCAAGTTTGAAGTCATACGATCCTAGAACTATTAAAGATATTATCAACAAGGAGCTTTTAGAATTATCCGAAGCTCATCATGGAAGATACTTTAAAAAACTATAATTAATTTTATCCGTAATCTTTCAACATTCTTTTTAATTCAAGCGAATGTTGCTCTTCCTCTCCGATCATTCCTCGAGCATATTCTTCAAGATATATAGACTTATTTTCAACTTCTTCTAAGAGTTTTTTATAAAGTCCAACGGCATGAAGTTCATGGCCTAGACTCTCTTCTAAAATATCTTTGATTGCGTGTCTTCCTGTTTCTTCAATCTTTGCAATTTTTTGACTTGGGTGTCCATCAAGCCCCGCTATTAATTCACCTGCTCCTTGAGCATGAAGCAATGACTCTGCTGCTTGTTCTTTTAAGAATGCAACGATGGGAATTCGATAAGGACCCGTCACCATCATGGCAGAGTGAGTATAGCGGACAACACCAGCTAACTCATATTCCATGATCTCATTTAATATTGCACAGGCTTGTTGTGTTTCTAGCGGATTCATCGTCATATAGATACCTCTTAAGTAAGCAAAAAAAATAAAGCTTACAAACTATAAATTAATTTTAATCTCATGTAAACTACTGATATATGGTTAATTTATAATAAGAATCATTATAATAATGATTCTTATTCAATATGTATTCTTAAGTTTTATTGAATAAAAATATCTATTTGGTATGCTTTAAATCTAATTAAAGAAAGATAATAAAAATGTTAAATTGGATAAAGAATTTTTTTAGTAAAACTGAGAAGCCTGATGTTGGTCTTGGAAGCTCAATTTATTCTAACTGGACCATTCAGACTACTGAACATTGGATGGAGCACTTTAACGTTGAAAGTGAAGCACAAGCTAATGGCTCTCTAAACCTACCCCCTTCTGAAGCTTTAAGTCATGATAAGTTTCACTCCCATGTAAAAACAGAATTCGATAGATTTAAATCAACAAAGAAAAATGAAATCGATATTCAAATAAATTCACTTGGCAGTACTTTAGGAAGACTTGAAGATAACAAAAATGCTTTTAGTCAACATGAACAGAAATTCAATAATCAAATTAAAGCTGTTCAAAATGAATACGAAGGAAGAATAAAAAGTGCTAATGAGGATGTTAAGGCTTCAAAAGCAGATTTAAGTAGTTTTAAGCGTAATAATAAATTAACCAGGCCAGCAAAACCCATGAGCTCAGCGTTGTTTTTTGTCATGATATTAGTTGTAATCTTGATAGCTGAAACTATATTAAATGGAGTTTTTCTTGGAGAAAATCTAACTGGAAGTTCAGCAGCTGGTATGACTTGGGCTTTTGCATTCTCTGCCGTAAATGTTTCTATAGGCCTTATATTAGCTCCGCTTATAAGAAATATTAATCATGTCAAAGCTGGAGTTAAAATATTTGGCTACCTTATTGGGCTAATATGGCTTTCATTAATCTCTGCTATTAATTTTTTAATTGGACATTTTAGAGATGCTATAACTAATCCCGAGGGTCAGGGGATGGAGGATGCATATAAAGCTTTAGAGGCCATACAAAGTAGCCCATTTACCTTAAGTGAGCCTGTTTCTTATTTTCTTGTTGCACTAGGTATGATGTGTGCACTTATAGCGCTATTAGATTCCTTTTTTCATGCAGATACCTATCCAGGGTATGGTAAAAAGTCTCTGCAGCTTGATGATTTTGAAGAGAATTTATTAAGCCTTAAATCAGAGGCTAATTTTAAACAGGAAGAATTATATTCAGGTTTTGTTCAAGAGGGGAATAAGTTAATAAATTCTGCTACAACACATATTACAAACCTTCAACAAACCATAGGTTTTATTGAGTTAAGAATAAAAGAAGAATATCGTGATTATTTTGAAAACCTTGCTGGAAGCTTTGAAGCAGTTATCGAACAATACAGAACCTCAAATAAAGAGGCTAGAGATACTGATGTGCCTAGATATTTTGAAAATAAAATTGATTTCACCTGGAGAATTCTAGATGACCAATCTCAGCGAATGAATGGAGAGTCTGCCAATTTTATAAGTGTTAAAGCAAGTGCAGAGAGATTGCTTCAGTCATGGCCAGATATTCAAACTAGTATAAGAAACATAAGAAAAGAATATTAAATAATAGAAACAAAATATGGCAACTTTTAAGCAGAAACAAAAAAAACAACAAAACCAAGCCATTCTGATTGGAGTAGCTCTGGTTCTTTTAATTGCAGGTGTTATATATGGCATGAACCAAATTAAAAGCGGCGACCCGGATCTTTTTGTTGAAAGAAGTAAAACTACAAATTGCCCTATTGATGCAGGACCATCGGCATATACAGCTATCATCATAGACCAATCTGAAGGTTTTCCTAAAAATCAAGTTCAAAGTCTTAGAAAAATGTTTGCTTCATGGCTTTCTGGAAGAACAGAAGACATCCTAGAAAGTAGTATTGATATAGACCCATCCCAATTTAATAAAAAAGCATTTGATTCTAATACTATGATTCAATTGTATGTCATGAGCCAAGATGCTCTAAATACTAATGATGGCTTAAAGCCCGTTCTTGATAGTGACGGCATTCCCTTATCAATTTGCAGAGGCCCATTACCTAAGGATATAGATGGAAATGAAGGCATTTTTGTAAATCCAAGTATTATTAAGAAAAATAATAAGAAATTACTAAAGAGAGTAGATGATGAACTGCAAAATCTTTTAGTAGAATTTGAACAAAACACATCTCCGATAATTGAAACCATTTCTGCTTTATCAGCAAGTGAGTTTGCTGTAGAAATGGACAAGCCTCATTATCTTATAATGGTCTCAGATATGGTCCAATATGGTGGGAAAGGTAAGTATTCTCAATTTCCTAAATATGGAAATTTCACACTTGACTATAATGAGTGGAAACAAGATTATAGGACTACCTTTGGATCCCTAAGAGGTGTTGAATGGCAAGTTATTTATCTGAACAGGAAAGATGATCCTGATTTTGAAGGAGCTCAAACAAGAGAACATCAAAAGTTTTGGGAGGATTACTTTACAAAATCTTTATACGCTGGGCAGGGATCATTCATTGTAAGGTAGTATAAGAAATAATGTCACAAAACGAGTCTTCAAATATTTTTTCTATAAAACCTTCATATCTATTTGGTGGAACACTCACAGCTGGTTTTTTATTAATTATTTTTTTGGGTAGCAATATTGCTATTAATGTTGTGTCTATGATTGCTATTATGGCTTTTTATATTTATTTCATTTATTTCAATGAGAATGAATCTATATCAAAAGAACAAAAGGCTGATAGTTGTTATTACCTAGGTTTTATCCTTACGCTAATAGCAATGATAAATACACTTATAGCTCTAGATGTAGACAAGATTGAGAATATTTTTAATTCAGTTGTAAGAGATTTTGGTTTAGCACTAGTTACCACTATTATCGGTTTGGTTGCAAGAATAATATGGCTTCAACTTGCCTCAACTAATGCATTTAATGGTGAAGAAACAATCAGAGAAAAACTCATTGCAGAAGCACAAGAGCTTGAAACTCAAACTCAAAGAATTACAGGAGCTTTTACAACATTAGCAGCTGATGCTGAAAGAGTATCAGCTCCATTATCAGGAAATTTAAATAATCTTTCAAAAACACTTGATGTTCCAAGTGAGCTTTCAGCAACTTTGCACGATATAGCATCAAATGCAAATGAATTGAAAGATAATTTAGCGAATTTAAATGCACAAACAAGAGCTATTGACCTCAAATATTTTGAAGATCTATCAGCTAAGTTCACATCACTTAATCTAGTTCTTGAGAGGCTTAGTCCAGTTATGGAATCAAATATTGAGCATTTAAATCAAACCTTTGAAAATAGCTCAAAAAGAATTGAAGACTATAACAAATCACTAGAAAGCCTCTTAGATGAAACTAAAAAAACATACAGTGAGGTTAATTACTCACTGCGTGCGAATGCAGAGTATATTAAAGAAGAATTAAAATGAGCAAGAATAAGCATGGGGACTTATTCAATACATCGCTTACAGAAATAATCATCATTCTTTTCTTTGTATTAATGCTATTTGCAATATTTAATATTAATAAAGTTAATCAATCTAACGTATCTTTAGAAGACGAGGTAGATAATTTAATTACTCAGAAAGTTGATCTAGAAAATATGAATTCTGACTTGCAGGATGAAAAAGATACTCTTATTTTAATTATTGAGGCTGATAATGAGCCTTCACCACTAGGACCTATAAATGTAGAATTGGCTCTACAAATTACTGAGTTAAAACAAGACAAGAGAAGGCTTGAGAATGAAATAAAAAGATTAACTCCTGAGGATAATACAACAGAAACTGAAGGTGAGCCTCCCGCAGATTCACTTATAGCAGGAAACTGTATTGATAAAAAATTCTGGAGACAATGTGCGGATTGGGCTTGGCCTATTGAGGTTGAGAGGGCTCCTCCAGTTGAATTTTTATTTGATATTGGTATGTGTAGCGCTGGTGATATCGTAGTTATAAAATCTAATTGGGAGAGGAAACGTGAGACTGACTTCGATATGGTTGACGGAGCTTCAACTATAACCAATAAGATGTACATTAAAAGAAATGAAATTATAGAATTTATGTCTCTTATTCATGACAAATCTTTAGATTTTAAAGAAGGACAAGCACAACATGTCGCAAGATTAATTAATTTAGAATTAATTGATACTGACATTTCTAAATTTCCAAGAAAAGCAATAGGAGATGAGATGAACTTTATCCCTACAACACGTTTCGAAAAAAAATATGAAGCAATTAAAAGTAGATTTCCAGAAAACGCTTGTGATACTTTTAATCAAATGAATAAGGTTCAGCCAGATGGCTCTAAAAAAATTAAAGATGATATAACCGGACTAGATATCATTGACTCTCTAATAATTCCCAAAACATCATCGCAAGATATTTCTAAAAACAAAAAAGATAATATAAGTGGACCAGATACCACCGATTCTTTTATAGCTCCCAAGACATCATCACAAAAAGCATTATTTAAATGGGATAAGGTAGTTAATTGCAGAAGAGCAAGGGGTAAAAGGAACCCTGAATTTAATGCGACCTTTGATATTTTAATTACAGATCAAAATAGAGCAAGGGTTCAAAGTTATACTTTTGATGACACAAATAGCAATAATCGCTTGGTTACCATAGATGCTAAATCAACCATCCAAAAACTTAGAAAAAATATAAAAAAAGTATCAAGCACTGATAATCCTGATGATAATAACATTATATATACAGTAAGATTTGCAAAGGACATATGTAGAAATGTTTACTAGATCCCTTACATTTAAACAGCTTTCTATTAAGCAAAGAGCTCTTAAAATTTTTAGAATTTCTTACATACGACATTTTTATAGGTTTTATATCAAAGCCAATGCATTATCCTTGATTCATAAATACCATTTTAACAGTGATTTTTTAAGAAGGTATAAAGATTATAGAGGCACTAGAAGTAGATATAAGAAATTAAAAAATAGGGTAAAGCATAAGATTAAAGTTAAAAAAATTTTTCAAGCTTGGAAAATTAAAAATTATAATTTATTTCTAAGGCTTGGCTTTTTATTTATTTTTGCTTGGCCTATTTGGGCAGTAAAAAAAATAACTAATTTGTATTTCTTTTTAAAAAACTTTATCAAAAGCACCCTTAAAACATTTAAAAAATGAAAAATAGAATCTTTAACATTATTTTATTTATAGCCATAACATCATGTAGTTCTGATATCGGTCCAGTTGCAGGTGATGCAAATGCACCAAAAAATAAATATTCATCAGAAGCAAAAAATGAATTTATAAATATAGTTCTTTTAAAAAAGTGCAGTTCTTTTAAGAAGAGAAATATTCAAAAATATAGTAATTGTATTAAAGAGACTCAGCTATCTCTAGATTCAATTAACTGGGTTATTTTTGATTCATTGGAAGAAAATCAAAAAAATAATATTCTTGCACCTTGTAACTCTGCCATGATTCGGAATACAAGTAAATTTTCTGTCTGTATAAATAAGCAATTAATTGGGTTTAAAGACTTACCTGAAAGTATGAAAGAGGACCTTAACATAGCTAATAGACCTAAAAAGGAAGTTAAATCATCCAGTCAAAGTGATTGGATTAATATTTTTAATAGAAAAAATACAAATGTAAATACTCTTTCTGGCGAGCAGGTTTTCCAAATGTTTGAAAAATCAGTGTTTATGATCCTTGCTACAAATCAAGGTAGTAATTTTTCAAGCCAGGGTTCTGCTGTAGCCGTCTCTGGAGATATGCTGTTCACTAATTGCCATGTTGTTCTTGATGATAAAAATAATCCATATAATATCATTGCGCTTGCAAACGATTCTCTAGATAAAGACGCATGGTTTAAGGCTATTGTGTTCAAGATGAGCCCCAAATCTGACCAGTGTATTCTAAAATCTATTCAAAAGAATGATCTTCAACATATACCTATTGGTCGAAAGACTTCTGATTTGCGAGTGGGAGAACAGGTTTTAGCTCTTGGGTACCCTGCAGCTGAGGATTTAAACTTTGATTCAAATTACAGAGCACCCTTAACCTTATCAAAAGGTATCATTTCTGCAATTAGAGACCAAAGTAATATTTCTCAAATTCAAACCGATGCTTTTATTATAAATGGTTCCTCTGGAGGTGCTCTTCTTGATATGAAAGGAAATTTGATTGGAATTACTACCTCGGGTTTCGAGGGAACTCAGCTTAATTTTGCAATAGCTGCTGATGAGTACCAGAGCCTTTAATTCTCTCTTCTCCATTGCCATGGGCTAATTTGCTCATCGCTTGACCAAATGTTTATTTTATTATCTTTAGCAACAATTAAATCTAGATAATATGTTTCATCTGTTACATATCTGTCATATACCCATGCCAGACCATTTCGTACTAATAATTTATTAATATTCTCTTCTTCGAGCACTACTTCACCCAAATACCTTCCGTACCTGTCCTTTTTACCTTGAAAATTTATTGTAATTTGCTTACCAAGGACTAAATTTTCTAAAAAATTTTTTGCTTCCATCCCATATTCCTGTTTTTTTTCAGGAGCATCAATTTGTGATAACCTTAATTTTTCTTTTTTACCATTATCAAGAAACCACAATGTATCACCATCTACTACATCCACAACCAGATAAGCGCCTAAGGATTCTAACGATAACCCAAAAAATAAGAGAGGTAGTATTAGATAGAATTTTGCAAAACTTAGCATAATAAAATTTTAGTCCCAGTCACAGGTATATTTTATATCATAAGGATTATACCTATCACTCAAATAGTTCGGACCTACAGATAGCCTCCCCAAAACCTCACCATCTTCAGATAAAATTACAGGAGGGTATGAGGCAGTGTCATTAAAAACAGAGTTATTTGAATAACTATTTCCATATTTAGATGATGTGTTGAATATACTATCGGTACTCCATGATCCTGAATATGAAGATGAGTCGTTATATATAGAATCCGACATATAATTTGGCCCTAATTTACCTAAATAGTCTCCGTCTTCTCCAATAATTCTTGCACCATTGAATTTACTGCATTGCCATGAATTAATCTCACCAGCGCTAACACTCATTATGCTTATAATTACTAAGATATACATAAAGTATTTATTCATAAATAATATTTTACTTTTTTCTTCTCTATTTACTATAAAAAAATACTTGTATAACAGATCGATCACAGAAATACTTTAATAGTTTTAAATTATAACCTGTTCAGCAATACATAGAATGATTGGTATTCATCCTTTTATTGTAAGCACTGATCGAGTAAATTATAGTTTTTTATATAAGTATATCTTCTTAATTATAATTTAAGGCTTTAAAAAATGTTTTTAACTATTGGCAATATCGTCTAGTAAAAGTCTCATCGTCACTTACAGTGACGTATATAATCCCTTCTACAAAAGCAATAAAAGCAGGTATAAATGTCCAGAAAAATATTAGATATACGATTCCCATGCCTACGTTTCCGCAGTAGAATTTATGAACACCTAGCCAGCCAAAGAACCAAGCTAATATTCCTGCAACAAATCTACTCTTTACAATTTTACCATCAACCATTTCACCAACCTGTGCTCCAGACCCGGACCCAGACATCGAAGATAGGTAGGGTGAGCCTTGCGGCTGAGGTTTCGCTTTATTAGGTGAGCCACATTTGGGGCAAAATGCTGCATCAGCTGCCATTGTTGCACCGCATGAGCTACAAAATACACTATTATTAATTGATGTTGTTACTTGTATTTCTTGTTGTTTTTCTTGATCAGACATTATTCTATTATCCTATATATATGTGTTAGTTGTTCCAAATATGAATGATATTATACTATCAAAAAATTTCCCTATTCCAATAAAAATATCATTTACAAAAGAGTATGCATTAACTGCAAAAATCATGCTCAAAGAGATATTTAAAATCGACACTATCAATATTAAAATTAGCCTCCGAGATTCATCAATTTGGAATTTACCACGGTAATTAAAATAAATTCCAATTAAAGCAATGGATAAAGCAATAAACCCGACAAAAGGTAGAGGTACAAAAGAGAGTAGTAGTCCAATATTTAGATATCTATCATGAGACCTAAAGCTATTTTTTATATTGAATAAAAAATTACTAAAAAATATCATCAAAAGGACTACTATTCTTATCCATTTTTATTTTTTCTATACTATTTTATTACCATCGGCATCAGTAAATCCGCCAGTTAGGATCATAACGAAATCAATTAGAGTTCCAAACCCCAAAAACCCGAAAGTAAATAACCACAGCAAGCCTGTACCAGTTTTACCAACCATAAATCTGTGTACACCTAAACCCCCTATAAAAAAGCAAACGATTGCAAGTTTTGTTTTTTGTGATTCTGTAGACATAATTTTTCTCCTCTATTGTATTGTGTCAACATTTAGTATAAATGTTTTTATTTTTGACACAAGAATTATAACCAATCTTTATTTATCATATATTTTAGGTAATCCTACTTTTTAAATATTCAGTTTGCTTTAGGTAATTCATGCCAGCTCGTAGTATATTTTGGTGAGATCATTTTCTGCTTCATGGTAGACCAGTTTTTTGTATTCTGTGATGCAAAATAAATCTGTATTTCATGAGTATTGAGTTGGTCAATATATTCCATAAATTTTGAGTTTTCCTTAGGTTCATTAGGGTCTCTGAATAAAGAATATTGCTTGGTAGCTTCATTGGTAAATCTGCTTAAAAGAATTCCTGCTTTTGCATAATCATACCCAGGTCTAAAAATAGGAAAGAGAGCTTTTTTAGCTGCCATTAGAATGTCTCTGGTGTCATTAGTTGGAGTAAATAATTCTATAGTTTTATAGCCTCTATAATAAGATTTATAGTCACCAAATGGGCTTGTTCTTACAAAAACAGAAACCTGGGAACATTTTTGTTTTTCATGTCTTAATTTCTCAGAAGCCCTCACAGCAAAGTTACTCACAATAGGCCTTAGAGTTTTTAAATCAGTGACCCTAGTACCAAAACTTCTACTAACAACAATTTGTTTTTTAGCTGAAATATTATCTTCAATATTAAGACACCTTTGACCTCTAAGCTCTCTAACAGTTCGTTCTAGAACAACATTAAATTTACGTTTAATATGCTGAGGATCAACTTCTGCTAACTGTAGAGCGTTAGTTATCTTGGCTTTATTGAGATGCTCAGTAAGCCTTCTACCAACCCCCCATACTTCATACACTGGAGTATTCACAAGAGCCTTTCTTATTTCTTGCCTTGTGGAGATTTGATGAACCTTTGTTGGTATATTTAATTTTTTAATTTCGTTCAATGCTATTTTGGTTAAAGTTTTTGTTGGGGCTATGCCAATTCGAACAGGGACCCCAGTCCATTGCCTAACCAGGCCTCTCATATGGCAACCAAAGTCATATAAATTGTAATGTTCTTCTAAAGAGTCTAATCCCAAGAAGGCCTCATCAATACTATAGATCTCAATCTCTGGAACAAAGCCTTCTAAAATATTCATAACCCTGGCAGACATATCGCCATAAAAAGTAAAATTTGATGAAAATACTTGACCTCCCATAGCCAAGAAATCTTTTTTTACCTTAAACCATGGAACTCCCATACCAATTCCCATTTTTTTTGCTTCGATGCTTCTAGCAATAACACAACCATCATTGTTAGAAAGAACCACTATTGGAATATTTTTTAAATCAGGGCGAAAGATACGTTCACACGAGGCATAAAAGCTTTCGCAATCTACAAGGGCGAGCGCCATTAGAATTTATTAATTGCCGCTGTTACGGTTCCTACTATTTCTAGTTCTTGGCCATGGTTAATAAAGATAGGAGGGTAGTCAGGATTATCGGGCATTAAGCACATTTTTGGTTTTAGCTTTAATCGCTTACAGACAAACTCTCCATCAATAGATGCAACTACTATACTGTTATGAGCAGGCTTCACACTTCTATCAACTACCAAAACTGCTTGATCGGTTATTCCAGAACCTAGCATAGACTGCCCCTGAGCTCTGACTAAAAATGTAGCTGCACCATTTTTAATAAGGTGCTTATTTAGATCTATTGGACTTTCAATATAATCGCTTGCAGGGCTGGGGAACCCTGCATGCACAGATTCAAGAAAATAAGGGACAAATATTGCCGGCAGATTTTCTTCAGAAATTTTTCCGATATAGTTAACTTTCATAAGGATTTTTAAATACTGTATAAATATACAGTATATATTAAATGACAACAATACCTTTTTTATCTATTAACACATGTGCAAAATTATGGTCACTGTATTGAGATGATTTTGTGTAAGATAGTTATGTGTTTAACTTTTCTAAAGTACTACCTAAGGTAGCTAACAATGAGCTCAATAGCCCTAAGATTGCTGTATGGGGGTTTATTTTATTTACTGCCTTGATGACTTGGCGATCGATAATACATATGTTCTTTGAGTCATATGGTTTCCACGGTATTGCAAACTTTATTGTTTTAACTGGTGATCCAGACCCTATGCCAATTATTTATAGGTTCTTTTCGTTATGGGGTAATGCTCAACTTATATTTTGTCTTGTTTGCTGGATAGTAATTTTTAAATATAAATCCTTGATACCTCTCATGAGCGTATTTTGGATTTTAGATTGGGGACAAAGATTGTTTCTATATCCATTGATTAGAGGAGACATAACTTCTATTGGTGAATATACAACAAACATCACTCCAGGAGTTGATCTAGCCCCGCTTCCATTTGTAATAGCGGTAGCCATATTTTTAATCTCAATAACTAATAAGCAAAGTAAATAATTAAAAACTGATAGGCCTTTATCCTGTGTATGTATATATAAGACATTCTAGTAAAAATATGCAATACTCTAAATATGAAAAAAATATTTATACTTAGTTTGCTTGTAGTTTTTACTTATGATGCGAAGGCGGATATGATGAAAGATCTTGAGCTTAGCAATGAGTTATTGGCCATGTCTGAATACGGAGCTAAAGCTAGCTGGTCAACATCGGAACTAGTTACATTAGAAAATAAAATTAGTAGATTTAGTGATGACAATTTAAAACAAATATGGATATCAAATGTTGTTACGTATGCATTAATAGGAAATCTACCAAACTATCCAAATACAAAGATGTGCAATATAGCTAAAAGAAATATTAAAAAAATAGCTGATAATGATCTTAGAAGTCTTTGGGATACGAACTATGGTTTATATAATTGTTGAACTTGCTTAAAAGTAGAAGTTTTTACTACCCTCTCTTAATATCAAATTTTTTTAAATAGTAGTTGTCTTTATTAAAATAAAGATACCATCCATAATCCCCCCAGTCCCCAAGAACTATTCTTTTAGAAGATCCAGTATCATGAATGTTAGGTCTATGAGTATGGCCATGAATAAATAGATCAGGCTGATATTCATTAATAAAGTCCAAAACTGATCGTTCATTTACATCAGTAATAGTATCTGATTTTTTAGAAGTTGCCTCTTTACTATCTGTTCTCAGATTAGCTGCAATTTGCTTACGCTCATTAAGGCTTTTACTTAAAAAATTAGATTGCCAATCTTGTTCTCTAACTTGATTTCTAAAATCAATATAGTCTTGATCATCTGTGCATAAAAAATCACCATGACTAAGAAGAACTTTCTGGCCATTAATTTCTAAAGTACAAGGATCAGGAAGAATGGTTATTCCTGTTTCTTTTGCAAATGATTCACCAACTAAAAAGTCTCTATTGCCATGCATAAAGAAAGTTTTAGGGCCATTAGTTGTAAAAGAGAGAAGGGCTTGTTTTATTTCTCTATGAAGAGGGAGGTCGTCATCGTCTCCAATCCAGGTTTCAAAAAGATCGCCTAGGATAAATAGGTGAGTGCAAGCCTCTTTTGATTCGTTTAAGAATGTAAAAAAGGCTTGAGTAAGTTCAGGGTGTTTTTCGCTTAGATGTAAATCTGATATAAAGCGTGGCTTCATTCAGCAACAGTTACCGATTCAATAGTAATAACCTCTAAAGGTACATCTTGATGTCCGCCAGATGAGCCAGTTGCAACATCTGCAATAGCATCGACAATGTCCATACCTTCAGTTACTTTACCAAAAACCGCATATCCCCAACCTTGTGCGTTTTCACCGGTATGATTGAGGAATCCATTATCTTTGTGATTGATAAAGAATTGACCAGTAGCAGAATGTGGTTCCATAGTTCTTGCCATAGCAACAGTTCCACGATCATTTGCTAGCCCATTGTTTGCTTCATTTTGAATTGGGGCAGTGCCACTAGATTTATTGCTCATATCTGCATTTAAGCCGCCGCCTTGGACCATAAATCCATTAATTACTCTATGAAAAATAGTTCCATCGTAATAACCAGATCCAGCTATTGTCTTAAAGTTTTCAACAGTGATAGGGGCTTTTTCTCCATCTAATTCAAGATGAATATCTCCCATAGAAGTTTTAATAGTTACTTGTGTCATGCTCGTCTCCTCGATAATTAGGCACTTCAGCTTCATCAGTTTTTTGAGAACAAGAATTAAGAACAAATGCTAGAGCAAAAGAGCACAGAGCTAGTTTTAATGTTTTGTTAGTTTTCACAGATTAAGCTTTAAATTTAAAAGTCTGATTTTATCATTAAAAATCATAGTTAAGCATGTAGTCTCTAAATTGATCCTTCACTTTTTTCTCTGTTAAGCCAAATTCATTCAATGAATAGTTATGAGAACTCATAGATCTATTTCTATCTTGAGAAATATATTCTTGGATATCGTTCTCAGTTTTGGTTGTCATATCAAAACCCAAATGAACATATGAGCTCTTAATATTATCTAAAGGACTTTTAATAAAATCTTGATAGCTAATATCAACAATATTATGAGAAGGAATATTCTTTCTATATTCAATACCTTTATTTAAATTATGCATCCAAAAATCTATCACTGTTGCACCTATATCCTCGGAACTAACCTTTTTAGAAAATGCTGATCGTATATTTTTCGTTAAGCTACAGAACGAACCTACAGATTCAATAGGATCTCTATGAATATGAATAAATTTAGCATTAGGATAGGTATGAAGTATTTCTGGTAGGTGTCCTATATGACTAGGGTCTTTAAGAAGCCATCTTTGGGGTCTGCCATTCAGCTCAAGAACTTGGAAAAACTTTTTATGCCACTCAAACACAGAATTAAAATTACAATCTTTCAAATAATCTACATATTCTGGAACATCTGCCATGCATAGGTACACAAAACTTCTTACATTCATGGTTGCTATCTGCTCGCATTCCTCGGGAGTTTCAGCTCTTATGGTATGAAGGCTCTTTAATTTTGGAATTAATGTCTTTGCAATTTTTAAATCCCTATTTACTTTTTTTATCTTTTTATCTTTTTCTTTTAATGTTTTTGCAAACGGGAAGGGGTTCATTATTTCCCAATATTGCGGTGACCTATATGACTCATCGAGAGAGAGGAGATTAAATAGTAGGGTTGTTCCTGATCGTGGAAGACCCATTACAAAGACAGGATCAGCAGGATCTGGAAATGTTTTAGATAGATGTAATTGGTTGAGATGTTTTCTGGTTTTTAATCTACTTTTTAGCTGATGATTGAATGCAATTTTTCCAAATGGATTAAATTTATTATGCTTGTTTAATGAATAAACTAAGATTTCTAAGGGCTCAGTATAGTCATCCTCGCCTAGCTTGCCATCCAAGCCTCTAAGCATTGATTTGATAGTAAATTGTTCCTTCACTATATTGATAACTCTCCCTAACTATAAGATACTCTTAATTTACGTAATCCTCAATCAAGAACAATGAACATACTTTTTTTATGCGTTGCTAATTCAGCTAGAAGCCAGATCGCCGAAGGACTGGCTAAATCTATGCTTGGAAGCGAGCACAATATACAAAGCGCTGGCTCAATTCCATCAGAAGAAGTTCATCCTCATGCTGTGATAGCTATGGATGAAATAGGAATAGATATTCGTGATCAATACTCAAAGTCTACCGAGGATCTAGATAAAAGTTTTATTGATAGTTTAGATTTTGCAATTACGTTGTGTGCGGAAGAAGTATGCCCAGTAATACCGCATAGTGCTAAAAGCCTGCATTGGATGAATGAAGACCCTGCAAATGAATCTTATACAAAACAACAGCTAGAATCTTCATTCGGTACTACGAGAGATAATATTTATAAATTGATCAAGAAATTTATGATCATGAATGTACAATAAGAGCTTAAGTGGCTCCCGAAGTTGGGATCGAACCAACGACCAATTGATTAACAGTCAACTGCTCTACCGCTGAGCTATTCGGGAACGCGGATGTGCATTATAAGTAATTTTTAATAGATAAGTAAATGACAAAATCACTAAAGGTTGTATCTAATTTTGAACCAGCTGGATCTCAGCCTGGTGCTATCAAAAGTTTGGCTGAGGGATTAGGTGATGGATTGCTCCATCAGACCCTTTTAGGGGTAACGGGATCAGGTAAAACATACACTATGGCTAAGGTAATTGAGGAAACTCAAAGACCTGCAATTATAATGGCTCACAATAAAACATTAGCTGCCCAGCTCTATGGGGAGTTTAGAGATTTCTTTCCTGAGAACTCTGTTGAATATTTTGTCTCTTACTATGATTATTATCAGCCCGAAGCATATGTCCCTACCTCCGATACATATATAGCAAAGGATGCGTCTATTAACGAGCATATTGAACAAATGCGTTTGTCTGCAACCAAGGCGCTTTTAGAAAGAAAAGATACTATCGTAATAGCAACTGTATCTTCTATATATGGACTAGGCGCTCCAGAGTCCTATTTGAAAATGGTAGTTCACCTCGATAGAGGAGACATAATCAACCAAAGAGATTTGTTAAGACGCTTTTACATCATTGCAGTACACAAGAAATGATTTAGATTTTAGAAGGGCAACTTTCCGAGTAAGAGGAGATACTATTGATGTGTATCCTGCAGACTCAGATAGTGAGGGCTTGAGAATTGAATTGTTTGGAGACGAAATAGAAAAACTATCCTGGTTTGATCCTTTGACTGGAGCAATTTTAAAAGAGGTACCAAGAGCGACTATTTTCCCAAAAACTCATTATGTCACCCCAAAAGAAACGGTTCTTAATTGTATTGGTAGTATTAAAGAAGAATTAAAAGAACGATTAGACTATTTAAGATCGATAAATAAATTAGTAGAAGCGCAAAGATTAGAAGAAAGAACTAATTATGATATTGAGATGATGAGAGAGCTTGGGTATTGCCAGGGAGTTGAAAATTACTCTCGATATCTTGTCAGGAAGAAATCCTGGTCAATCACCACCATGTTTATTTGATTATTTGCCTAAAGATGCCATTGTTTTTATAGATGAATCTCATGTTTCTGTACCACAAATAGGAGCAATGTATAAAGGTGACAGGTCAAGGAAGGAAACCCTTGTAGAATACGGCTTTAGACTGCCATCAGCTATGGATAATAGGCCTTTAAAGTTCGAAGAATGGGAGCTTTTAGCATCACAAAGAGTCTATGTTTCAGCAACACCTAGTCGGTATGAGAAAGAGCACCAAGATAACTTAGTAGAACTCCTCGTTAGACCAACAGGATTAACAGATCCAGATGTAGAAATACGGCCAGCGACCACACAAATAGATGATGTGATTGGTGAATGCAACGAAAGGGTTGCCATGAAAGAAAGGGTTCTTATCACAACCCTTACAAAAAGAATGGCAGAGGACCTAACTGATTATTTAAATGAGAATGGAATCCAAGCGAGGTATATGCATTCGGATACTGATACGGTTGAGCGAGTAGAAATTATTAGGGATCTGAGAATTGGTAAGTTTGATGTATTAGTTGGTATTAATTTATTAAGAGAGGGCCTAGATATTCCTGAAGTAAGTTTGGTGGCAATTTTAGATGCCGACAAAGAAGGATTTTTAAGATCAGAAACCACAATGATACAAACCATTGGAAGGGCTGCAAGAAATTTAAGAGGCAAGGCAATTCTTTATGCAGACAAAATGACTGGCTCTATGGAAAGAGCAATTGCTGAAACTGACCGAAGACGAGCCATCCAAGAAAAATATAATACTGAAAATAATATCACTCCAAAATCTATAACAACAAAAGTTAAAGATATTATGGAAGGTGCGAGAGTCATCTCTGGTAAGGCTAAAAAACAAAAAGAAGACATTGAAAAATCTTTGCCTTTTAAGATTAATGAAGACTCCATAGATGGCTTAAGTGAGTCAATAGAAAAGATCGAAAATCAGATGTATAAATATGCAAAGGAAATGGAATTTGAGAAGGCTGCTCAGTGCAGAGACAAAATGAAATTTCTTAAAAGAAAGTTAATTGATCTTTAGGATCAGTACAAGCATGAGCTGCCATTAGCTTATAGTAGTTTTTAACTCTATGAACATAATCGATAGCTTGTTGGCCTCTAGAATAACCATTTACATCAATTAGATTTACGTCGTCACCCGTGACGTTTTTAAGTTTATTTTCAATATCAAACCAAGTAATTTCAGATGGATCCTTACCAATAGTTTTAGCAATATTTATAATATTTGTAGGTCCTAAATTGTATTTAGCTAAAGATATAGATAATTGATCTGCGGTAGTTTTTCCATATACATTTCTATCTTGTAATATGGCCAGATACTTTGCACCACCTGTTATATTTTGCTCTGGATTAAGCCTTTTCTCAACACCAACAATTGCTGCTGTCTCAAGAGTAACCATCATCATTCCTCTTACACCCATATTTGATTTTGCCATTGGGTCCCACTGAGATTCTTGAAAGGAAATCGCAGCAAGTAAATCTGAATCAATGGATGTTTCTATCGATGCTTTTTGGAACATCTCTTCATATTTAGGAAATCTATTCTCAAGAAGATCTTTAAATTTTGTTTGTTCAAAATTATTTAACGGCGTATTCTCATAGACCATTTCTAAGTGATTATTACACTGTTCAATTTCCTTTTTTTCTACTAAAAAAATGTAGCACGTGATTAGCAATATTATTGCTGAAAAACTTAAAAAAACTTTAAAGATATTCTTCATTTTCAATTATTTTTTTTTAAAAGACTTTATAATTGTTGTATACAATATTTCACACCGAGAGAAGTGTCAAAGATTAATACCTTCATATTGCAAGGCAAAGAAAGTTTCTCAATCTCAAAATTAGAGCAACTCAATCTCGACTTCAACATTTCGAATAACAAAAATTCTAAAATTTCTTCAAATGAAATTTATATTATTGCTGCTGATGATGAAGATTTAAATTTAGATCAATTAAAAAATATCCTTGCAGCAGATATTTCATATGATTCTTTTTCATTTATTGTTGGTCCAAGATCTGGGACTATTTCTCCATGGTCATCAAAAACTGAAGATATTATTAAAAATGTTGGGATAAAGAATATACAAAGAGTAGAAAAATTTAATACTTTTACCATTTCAGATTTTTTATCAACCCAGGACATCGATTTGACGATGTTTTATGATCGGATGACTCAATCAATTTATCAAAATCACAATGAATGCTTAGATTTTCTGAAAGTTGAAGCTCCAAGAGATGTGAATCTTATAGATATTCTATCTAATGGCATTAAAGCTCTTCAAGAGGCTAATAAAATCTTCGGTTTTGCTATGAGTGAAGAGGAAATTACATATTTACATGATTTTTACTCAAAAATAGCAAGAAACCCTTCAGATGCAGAGTTAATGATGTTTGCCCAAGCCAATTCAGAGCATTGTAGGCATAAAATATTTAATGCTAAATGGTCTGTAAATGGCTTAGCTAAAGATAATAGCCTATTTGATCTTATAAAAGAGACTAGTAAACAATCCCCAAAAGGTATTATTTCTGCTTATAAGGATAATGCAGCTATAACAGAGGGTAAGAAGGTAGAAAGACTTCACTTAGATCAAGATAATAGTTATTCATTTGTTGAAGATTCATTAAACTCTACTATTAAAGTAGAAACTCATAATCATCCCACTGCAATCTCACCATATCCAGGTGCTGCAACAGGTTCTGGTGGAGAGATTAGAGATGAGGGTGCAACAGGTCGAGGAGCTAAGCCAAAAATAGGTTTAGTTGGCTTTAATGTCTCCCACTTAAGAATTCCCCAGTTACCAAGAAATTGGGAAGGTAAAGAATATAAGCCTGAACGAATTGCCAATCCATTAAAAATTATGATTGAGGCGCCCATAGGAGCAGCAGCTTTTAATAATGAATTTGGTAGGCCATCAACGTTAGGCTATTTCAGATCATTTGAAACGAATTTCAATACATCACAAAATGCTTTTGGTTATCACAAACCTATTATGTTGGCAGGTGGCATTGGAGAAATTCGTGATAGAAATAATTTTAAGTTACAAATATCAGAGGGATATCATGTTGTTGTCCTTGGAGGTCCAGCAATGCTTATTGGTCTGGGTGGAGGGGCTGCCTCATCTGTTTCATCTGGCGAGAGTGATGAAGACTTAGATTTTGCTTCTGTACAAAGAGACAATGCCGAGATGGAAAGAAGATGCCAAGAGGTTATTAATATTTGTTCCTCTCAAGATGATAGCTATATTGAATTTATCCATGATGTTGGAGCGGGTGGACTTTCAAATGCAATACCTGAATTAGCTAAAGACTCTAATCTTGGGGTTTATATAGAGCTGGATAAAATTCCTAATTCAGATAAATCTATGTCCCCAATGGAAATTTGGTCTAATGAATCTCAAGAGAGGTATGTCATGGCCATTCACCCAAAAAACAAAGAAGCCTTTGAAGATATATGTAAAAGAGAGAGGTGTGTTTATGCCTTTGTGGGAATTACGACTGAAGATAAATCTGTCAAACTTTTTGATTCTAAAACAGACAGTTATCCAGTAGACGTACCTTTATCAATGTTGTTTGGAGATCTTCCAATTACAGATATAAAAGTATCCTCTGATGAAAATAAAAATGATGAGAATTCAAATCCTTCAGACTATTCTTTTGATGAAACTCTTCATCAAGTTCTTCAGCACCCAACAGTTGCAAGCAAATCCTTCTTAATAACCATTGGCGATAGAACCGTTGGCGGCATGGTTGCAAGAGACCAATTTATTGGACCTTATCAAGTTCCAGTTTCAGACTACTCTATGAGTTTAAGATCATACACTTCCTCAAGTGGAGAGGTATTAACGGTTGGAGAGAAACCTACCATAGCAATCAATAACCCAGGCGCATCAATGCGTATGGCCATGGCAGAGGCATTGCTTAACATGTCAGGCGTTCATATTAAAGGTCTTGATGAGGTCCAAGTTTCAGCTAATTGGATGGCTGCAACTGGAGAAGAGGTAGAAGATATTTCACTTCGAGAAGGTGTAGAAGCATTATCTAGCTGTTGTGTTGATCTTGAGGTATCAGTTCCTGTTGGCAAGGATTCCTTATCTATGCGAACTAAGTGGCATGAAGGTGAAGACGAGTATGTTGTAAAGAGCCCACTTTCTGGAGTAATCACAGCAATGGCCCCAGTTGAAGATGTTCGTGTTTCAGTAACACCAGAGTTAAATACCAACACACCCTCACAAATTTTACATATAAGATTAAATAACAAAACCAGATTATCTGGATCAATATTTTCTCAGGTTACTCAAAGTAAATTTTCAGAAACACCTGATATTGATGATGTTGTGCTATTGAAAGCGATGTTTAATTCAATTCAAGAGCTAGTAGCACAGAAAAAAGTTTTAGCTCTTCATGATATATCTGATGGCGGCTTAATCACCACTCTTTTAGAAATGGCTTTCACAAAAAAAATCGGTCTCAATTTATCATTTGATCAAGTATCTTCAGATAACTTAAATTCATTTTTATTCTCTGAGGAGGCAGGTCTTGTTATTCAAGTAGCTGATAAATATTGTGAAGATCTTATTGATGAATTGTCATCAAAAGGACTAACAGCAAATTTAATTGGTCAGATTTCTTCGAACAAAGACTTAGTAATTTCTTTATCAAATAAAGAGATTTATAGAAACTCAGTGATTAACTTAGAAAAACATTGGAGAGAGGTAAGTCATGCTATTCAATCTATTAGAGATAATGAATCTGTTGCAAATTCTGAACTTAAACTACTAGATGATACTAATCATAAAGGCTTATTTTCAGAAGATTCGTTTGATGAAAATGCTCTTCAATCTTTCACAATCGGAAATAATAAGCCAACGGTAGCAATTCTCAGAGAGCAAGGTGTTAACGGGCAAATGGAAATGGCAGCTGCATTTTCATTGGCTGGATTTGAAGCAATAGATGTTCATATGCAGGATTTGCTTGATAAACGAGTAAATCTTAAAGAGTTTAAAGGGATGGCTGCTTGTGGTGGGTTTTCTTATGGAGATGTTTTAGGTGCCGGCGGCGGTTGGTCAAAAACTATTTTGCATAATGCTTTCGTAAAAGATCAATTCGAAGAATTTTTTAATAGTGAGTCCACCTTCACTCTTGGCGTTTGTAATGGATGTCAGATGGTGTCTAAGCTCAAAGATATTATCCCTGGAGCTGATCTTTGGCCGTCATTTGAAAAGAATCTTTCTGATCAGTTTGAGGCCAGACTGGCTCAAGTCAAAGTTCAAAAAAGTGATTCTATATTGCTTTCAGGCATGGAAGGTTGGTCTCTTCCAATTGCATCAGCTCACGGAGAGGGTTTTGCTAAATTTAGTGAAAACAATTTAGATGCCTTAGTTAAGGCAAATCAGTTGGCTTTAAATTTTGTAGATTCATCTGGCAATAAAACTGAAGCCTATCCCTTAAACCCAAATGGATCAGTTGAAGGTACTACTGGAATTACCGCAGCAAATGGAAGGGTAACTATAATGATGCCTCATCCAGAAAGAGTTTTTAGAAAGTTGCAAATGAGCTGGAGGCCTAACTATTGGAAAGAATTTTCACCTTGGATGCAGATTTTTATTAACGCAAGAAAATTTTCAGAATAGAGATTATTCCCAAAGTGTTATATCTTCATCTCTAAAGATATAGTTATCCGTTTTGCTGTCTTCAAGATAGTACTTTAAAGTTCTTTCAACTGTTGGGAATGCTAACTCATCCCAAAGAATTTCATCTTTTGCAAAAAGTTTTACTTCCATACTTTCAGAAGTAGGTCCAAAATTTTCATCAAGCAAATCAGCTAAGTAAAAAAGATGGATTTGGTTGATATGAGGAAGACTAAACATTGTATAGGGCATTAATACCTTAGCCTCTGAGCCTGTTTCTTCCATGGTTTCACGTAAAGCTCCAGCTTTTGTAGTTTCAGCATTTTCCATGAAGCCTGCAGGGAGTGTCCATAGGCCTTTTCTTGGATGTATATTTCTTTTGGCCATCAAAATCTTACCATTTCTAATACACAGAGCGCCCACAATCATATTTGGGTTGGTATAAAAAATCTTATTACATTCTTCGCAGAAATATCTTTTTAAGTGATCATCTTTTGGGACAATGAATTTTAATTTTGAGCTTCCGCAATCTGAGCAATATTTCAATTTTTTTTCCTAAATAAAGTATAAGGATGATTAAAAAGTTAAACTTACCTTAATGATAGACAGCATAAAGCAAAAGCTTGAAAAACTAAATCTCCATGAGCCAACTTCATACAAAAAAGCTGGAGTTTTTGTAGGTATTTTGTATTTTGATGAGTATAAAAATGATCCTGAAATTTTATTTACCAAAAGGTCTAATAAGGTTTCTACCCATTCTGGCGAGACAAGTTTTCCTGGGGGTAAATGGGAGGATGGAGATAAAGATTTATACCATACGTCATTAAGAGAATCCTTTGAAGAAATATCTCTAGATGTAGTAAATGTTAGTAAATTAGGTCAGCTTGATTATCTTATCTCTCGACATAAAATTGAGGTCCATCCTTATGTTGGACTTATAGAATCAAAGCAAAATCTAATACCTAATGAAGAAATCGCCGAAATATTCTCAGTCCCACTTAGCTACTTATTAAATCATGATAATGTAATTGAGAATGAGCTAGAAAGAGATAATATGAAGATAATAGTTCCGAGTTGGGTTTATAATGGACATAGGATATGGGGTCTTACAGCCATGATCACAGCAGATTTTTTAAATATCTGTTTTGAGGCTAATATAGGAACTGACTTACGGGTTATAAGAAAACATTATGATAATTGATTTAGGCAATAAAACTCTCCAAACCGATGGTGATGATTTTTATATAGCTCCAAACGCTACAGTTATTGGTGATGTACAACTATCTAAAGATGCCAGTATTTGGTTTAACGCAACTTTGAGAGCTGATAACGAGCTCATTTTGATTGGAGAAGGCTCCAATGTTCAAGATGGAGCAACAATCCATACCGATCCAGGATACAGAACCACTATAGGCAAATATGTAACGGTAGGCCACATGGCCATGCTTCATGGATGTGAAATTGGAGATGGAAGTCTTATTGGAATAGGGTCTGTTGTTTTAAATGGTGCAAAAATTGGTAAGAATTGTATTATTGGTGCTAAGGCTCTGATAACAGAAGGAATGGAGATACCAGATGGATCAATGGTTTTGGGCATGCCGGGAAAAATTAAAAAAACTTTGAGTGAAGATGAGCAACAGTTAGTCTCATTAGGCGCTCATCATTACATTGAAAATTATAAAAAATACAAAGAAACTGCAACGATAAAATGAATACTAGCGAAATAAGACAATCATTTCTTAAATTTTACGAATCTAAAAATCATCAAGTTGTGGACTCAAGCTCACTTATTCCAGTTAATGATGAAACACTATTATTTACTAATGCCGGCATGGTTCAATTCAAAGATGTTTTTTTAGGAACTGATAAAAGGAAATATGAACGTGCTACATCGTCGCAAAGGTGTATCAGAGCAGGTGGCAAGCACAATGACCTTGAGAATGTAGGATACACACTTAGGCACCATACTTTTTTTGAGATGCTAGGAAATTTTAGTTTTGGAGACTACTTTAAAGAGGATGCCATCAAATATGCTTGGGAGTTTTTAACAGAAGTTTTAAAGCTTGATGAAAAAAAACTATGGATTTCTGTTTATAAAGATGACGATGAGGCGGCTGATATATGGAAAGATATTATTGGTGTTGATCCAAAAAGAATCGTTAGACTTGGCGATGAAGATAATTTCTGGTCTATGGGTGAAACAGGCCCATGTGGACCTTGTTCAGAAATATATTATGACCATGGTGACCATATTGAAGGAACTCCCCCAGGATCTGATGGAGATGAGGGTGATAGATTTGTAGAAATATGGAATCTTGTTTTTATGCAGTTTAATAGAAATGATGCTGGTGAAATGAACCCATTACCAAAACCATCTGTTGACACTGGTATGGGCTTAGAAAGAATTGCTGCGGTTATGCAAGGCGTCAATTCAAATTACGAGACTGATTTATTTAAAGACCTTATTAGCGCATCTGAAAGGATCCTTGGTAAAAAAAATAGTCCGTCACATAAAGTTATTTCTGATCATATAAGATCTACTAGCTTTCTAATAGCTGATGGAATTATCCCAGAAAATGAAGGTAGAGGTTATGTTCTCCGAAGGATTCTTAGAAGAGCTATTCGCCATGGGTACAAAATGGGAGCAACCAAACCTTTCTTAAATGAATTAGTAAAAGATTTAGCTGAGCTAATGCAGGACGCTTATCCAGCCTTAACTGAAAAAAATGAATTTATTACAAAGACCATAAAAGATGAAGAAATTAAATTCTTTGAAACTCTAGAAAAAGGAATTGGGATATTAGATGAAGCTATAAACAATATATCAGGAGATACTATACCAGGAGATGTTGTATTTAAACTTCATGATACTTTTGGTTTTCCGTATGACTTAACTGCTGATATTGCTAGAGAAAGAAATCTGCAAATAGATGAAGCTGGCTTTACAGCCTCAATGAAGCATCAAAAGGAATCATCTAAGGCTGGTAGCAGTTTTGTTTCTAAACTTCCTGCAGCATCCGGTATAGATGAAACTGAATTTCTTGGATATGAGCTTTTAAGTTCAGATTCAAATGTATTAGTTTTGTGGAAAGATCAAAATAGGGTTGAGTCCGCTGGTGAATCTGAAGAAATATTTATAGCATGTGATAAAACTCCATTTTATGGGGAATCAGGTGGTCAAATTGGAGACAAGGGAGAGTTTAGCTCTTCTGAATCAACTGGAATTATTTTAGATTGTAAGAAGCAGGGAAAGGTATTTCTTCATAAAGCAATAGTAAAGTCAGGAACATTAAAAACAGGTGACCTTATTAGAATGAATGTAGAGAAGGATAAAAGAAATGCTATTGCAATTCATCATTCATCCACTCATTTAATGCATGCAGCTCTTAAACAAGTTCTGGGAGATCATGTCCAACAAAAAGGGTCCCTAGTTGATGAAAATAAATTAAGATTTGATTTCTCACATTCAAAACCATTATTAAAAGAAGAGATATCAGCTATTGAAGATCTGGTTAACAGAGAATCACTAAACAATGAAGAGGTTACCACTCAAAACATGCAGCTTGAAGTTGCAATGAAATCAGGTGCTGAAGCTTTATTTGGTGAAAAATATGAAGATGAAGTAAGAGTTTTAAGTATGGGGAGTGAGTCATTTTCTGTTGAGTTATGCGGCGGAACCCATGTTTCGAGGACTGGTGATATAGGCACATTTTTAATTACCAATCAATCAAGTGTTGCATCTGGAGTAAGGAGAATTGAGGCCGTAGCAGGAAAAGTAGCTCTAAAGCATCTTAAAGAAATTCAAAGAATCAATGAAGAACTTCAGCAAAAATTAAATATTCCTGCAGATGGCATTTTAGATAAAGTTGAGTCCTTGATTCAAGAAAACAAGAAATTAAAAAAGACTGGAAGCATAGATACGACTGAGACAGAAATTGCATTTGCAGAATCATGTGAAATAAATAATTGGGTCCTATCAATTGAGCAAATCTCGATAGATGATAATAAATCGTTAAGAGGTATGGTTGATGCAAAGAAAAAAAACATTTCTAAAGGCTCTATTATTTTACTTAATGTTCAAGGCAATAAGGTAGCTGTTGTTTGTGGTGTAACTGATAACATTGTTGATCAAATTTCAGCAAAAGATATCGTTAGTAATATATGTGAGGCTATCAATGGGAGAGGTGGGGGTCGTCCAGACTTTGCCCAAGGCGCTGGTGAAACAGAAAATATTAAAGAATTCGTGACATCTATTTCAAATTCAGTAAAATCTCTCGCAAGCTCGTAATTAAATATGTCTAGAATGATAGTTCAAAAGTTTGGAGGCACATCTGTAGGTTCTGAAGAACGCATAGCATCTGTTGCAAAAATAATTCAAAAAGCATCTATTGATAACTCTGTCATTGTTGTAGTTTCTGCTATGAGTGGTGAAACTAACAGATTGATTAAATTAGCTAAAAGTTTTGGTGAAAACCCAAGTAAAAGAGAGTTTGATGCTCTTATCTCAACTGGAGAAAAGGTTAGCGCTGCTCTTTTGGCGATGGCTCTTCATCAAATTGGTGTAAAAGCAAAATCATACACTGCCTCTCAAATATCAATGAGGACAACAGATAGTTACTCTAAAGCAAAAATACTTGATGTTGATGGTCAAAAAATTCAGGATGCTTTAAACCAAGGAATAATTCCAATCATCACAGGATTTCAAGGCATTACCGAATCTGGAGATGTAACAACTTTAGGAAGAGGCGGGTCTGATACAACAGCTGTTGCAATTGCTGCACAAATGAAAGCTGAGAGGTGTGATATTTATACCGATGTTGATGGTATTTACACAACTGACCCTAGGGTAGTTCCAGAAGCTAAAAAATTAGATAAGATTACTATGGAAGAAATGCTCGAGATGGCTGGCCAAGGAGCGAAAGTAATTCAAATCAGAGCTGTTGAGTTTGCAAATAAATATAATGTACCGGTTCGGGTTTTATCAAGTTTTGAGCCAGGCAGTGGTACTTTAATATCTCTTGAGGAGAAAGATATGGAAAATGGATTAGTATCTGGAATTGCATTTCAGAAAGATCAAATGAAATACACTTTACATGGAGTAAGCGATACTCCCGGTATTGCTTATTCTATTCTAGGTCCATTAAGTGACGCTAATATCGAAGTAGATGTCATAGTTCAAAATATAAGTGTTGATGGAAAAACAGATTTCACCTTTACTGTTTCAAAAGAAGACGAGCATGCAACATCTGAAGTTATCAAGCAATTGAAAAATTCTTTAGATTTTGATGATGTTATTATTGATTCACAAATTGCAAAAGTTTCATTAGTTGGTGTTGGAATGAGAACTCATGCTGGTATAGCTAGTACTGCTTTTAAAGCTCTGTCAGAAAATGATGTGAATATACAAATGATAAGTACATCAGAAATTAAAATAACAATTGTAATAAATGAAAGTGCAGTAACAAAGGCGGTAAAAGCGCTGCATGAAGCTTTTGAGCTGGAGA